>CAJLXC010000010.1 GCA_905210545.1 uncultured Eubacteriales bacterium
CGCCAGACTGCGCAAAAATTTAAAATGGACGACATGAAAGCACCGAATTCGTAAGAATCTTATGGGGGGATTATTTTGTTGGAAAAAAATATACCGATTTAGTGTCCTCTTCGGGGAAAAAGCAAGCCGAAAATTTCTAAAAAAACACTCTGCAAAATATTATTGATAAAGTAAATGCGTGTCTTGACGACGATTTCAGCGAAAGCGACCACTAAAACCGTCCATAAAAATATGTGATAGTTCAGAAGAATGCTCAAATTCACATCCTTATAATCAATACCAATCAGTTCAAAATGCCTGGAAATGCTGTCCGGCAAACTCGGATCTTCCGCGTTTATGTCATTGATCACAGCTACATCGGGGACGGTTATATCCTCCATATACAAATGTTCGCCCGTCTGCGTATCCACAATGTCTAACGTACACTGCTTTCCGAATTGCAATTGCGGCAAACCGGTCGCCTGATTTTCACTGCTTAAATCAAATGTAAAAACGGGATTTTCCTCATCGAGCGTAACATCCAAAAGTTGATTATCCAAATACACTTCAAGCGGATGTCCGTTAAACTCACTGAAGCTGAAATCATAGCACGCCGTTTGCGCATTGATATACACGGGCATACCATACAGCACATTCCCGGAAGAAATATTTTCATCGTACAGCGTATGGCCGTTCATCGGATCGTAAATGCGCAGATCGTGCATTGTATTGGGTACAAGTCCATTGACTCTAAAATAAGGCGAATCTTTCGAAAGCCGGCCGTCGAGCAATTCCCCGTCAAAGCAAACATTATAGCCGTCCTCTGTAAGATCTTCTCCGGCAAACTGCATCAGAATGGAATAGCCACTGAAGCCGCTTTCAACAGGAAATATTTCCTGCCTGTAAGCAGCAGTCGTGTAAGCCTGTGAAAAGTACACTTTATCATCTTTATCCGCAATTTCCAAAGTATATTCGGTAGAATATTCCAAAAAATCAAAATATACACTGTCCTGCCCGCCGAGCTGATACTCAAGACGCTTTTCTCCCCCTTTCAGTGTAGCGGTCAGTTCAACTGCATCCTCATTTTCAATTTCGAACTGTACCTCGATGCTGTAGGAAGTAATGTCCGAAAATGTCTCTTTAACGCTCAATACGACAGCAGCCGTAATTGTCGCTGCTATAATGATCACGGCCCCTACCACTGCCACCACTGCAGAAAAAGAACTCCCTGCCATCAGTAATTTTTTTCTGAGTTGCGACTGCTGCTGTTTCTTTCTGTCCGCTTTCGGGAGGCTGACTTCGGGCTGTATGTTTACTTCCGCAGAACGGTATATTTCCTTGTGTGCAACATGTTCGCGCACGCGGTTGTATTCTCTTGCCCGATATAATTCTTCGCACTCATATCGTTCGCTCGATTTGAATACTTCCATAATACTCTCCTGTTTTCTAAATATAACATAGAGTTTACAGGCATGTCAATACGGTTTTTCATTTTATTTATTCCCATTTGTAGATTTAAAAGAAAGCAAAAAAACAGCTGTCAAAAGGATGCCGTAAAATTTTCACAGGATACTCGATGACAAAACAAAAAAGAGAGGTGTTTCTCCTCTCTTTTTATGGGTTTCGTGGATAAAAATGCTACCCTTCAAACCAAGCAGAAGGGTTGCATAAACAGGGCTCTCGAAAATCGCAGGACGCAGTCCGAAATTTTTGGGAAAGAGGAGCCGCAGGCGTGAAAGCGAACAAGCCGCGACCAATCGCGGCTTGTTGCAAAGTTCGCCTCGCGGCGACGTGGTGTGAAGGATGGGACTTGAACCCACACGGATAACCATACGCCCCTCAAACGTACGCGTCTGCCAATTCCGCCACCCTCACGTGTTTCAGCCTTTATATATTACTCATTTTTTACGCTTTTGTCAAGAAGTTTTCCATATAATTTTTTATATTTTCTAAAACTTTCATAAATTTTTTTCACGTATACGCGCGTTTCTTTAAAAGGAATTTCTTTGAGCGTCTTTCCGTCTTCGCTATAAGCTTTGTTCTCGAGCCATATTCTGACGTTGCCTTCGCCCGCGTTATAAGCCGCTATCGCGGTCTTTGCGTCTGAAAATCCGTCTGTCAGATAGCGCACGTAAAAACAACCGAAGCGTATATTCGTTTTCGCGTCGAGAAGATTATAGTTTACGATTTTAAGTTTTCCGGCGATATAATTTCCCGTTTCCGCCGTTATCTGCATAAGACCTGTCGCGCCTTTGCCGCTTTGTGCGTTGCAGTCGAAACCGCTTTCTACCCGGATTATGGCAAAGACGAGAGCGGGGTCTAAATCGTATTCCCGCGCGCAGTCGAGCGTTTCTTCTTTGTATCCAAGAGGGTAAAGGACTTTTTTTGAATAATATTCGTAAAAGAAGCACAAACCGAAAAAACACCAGAAAACTATAAGCACGTAAGTAACGATTTTGTATGCCGCCGAGAAAAAGCCGTCTGCGTTATTCGTTTCCATAACAATAATATATTATGCGCAATGCGGCGATAAATAAGCGGGACTGTAAATTTTTAAAACTTTCGACGCAGGCAAAAGCGGATAATTACTTTGCGGCGTCGTCTTTAAACCAACGGAAATTTCCCTTTACGCCCGTTACTTCGGAATAAATCACGAACCGCTTTTTTAAAAAGAACAGACCTATAGCGAGAAGCGGCAGGTTGAAAATGAGCGTGTAATAACCCGCGCCGAAGCCCGTGAGCTTTTGCAGCATAGTGGCTATTCCGTCAACGCCGCTCGGAGCGAAATCCGCGCGGTAGACGAATACGTGCAGGGTAAAGGCGGAAATAACCGCCGCAATTAAGGTTACGGCGGCGGTGAGAAGTTCCTTTTTAAATGAAATTACGGATTTGTTCATAAGACCTATTTTTTATTATAAACTCTTAATTCGTCGGAAACGATTTTTACTTCGAACGGAATGTCTTCGTATAATTCTCCGTCCACGTTGACGGTGTAATGTTCCGCTTCGGGCATAATTTTTACCGTCTGCATGTTTTTGTGCGTTGTTTCTTTAATCGTTAAAATTTTTCCCGCTTTAAGTTTTATCACGGCGGCGGTTATTTTAAGTTTTCCCATTCCTTTCACCGCTATGAAGTCGAGTTTCTTGTCGCGCGGGTTTGCCACGGGGCATATAGGAATTCCGCCCCCGTATCTGTGTCCGTTGGCAACGCACGCCATAAACGATTCGTAACTGATTTTTTCTCCGTCGTCAAGCGCGGCGGCGAATTTTACGGGTTTAAATCCGACGAGTGCTTTAATAAGACATTTCGTATAGGTGAGTTTGGTTTTCTTTTTGCTTGCGGCGTAAAGTTTTAACACTTCTACGTCTATGCCCATTCCGATTATGTTCAAGCCTCGCACCGTCGGCATCTGCATATAGTCGGTGAATTGCGGCTCGCCGTTTACGATAATATCCGTAGCCTTTACGGGGTCTTCCGGAATACCGAGCGCGGCGGCGAAATCGTTGCCCGTTCCGCAGGGGATAATACCGAGAGCCACTTTGTCGAAGCGGGAAAAACCGTTGATGACCTCGTGCAGAGTTCCGTCCCCGCCGACGACTATCACGTTATCCGCGCCGCCTTCTATAAGCTTTTTAGTTAATACCGTCGCGTCTCCGCGTTTTTCCGTTCTGTATACGGCGTATTCCGCGTTATGGTTTTTAAGCCTGTTCTCTATGAGAGCAAGGTTTTTTATCATTCTTTTGCCTTTTTTTCCGCCAGCGATGGGATTAACGAGTAAATTTAACATTTTTACCTTCGTGAAATATATTACCGAACTATTTTACAACAATTCCGATAAAAAAACAACCTTTTAGCGATATAATATGCTGCGTAAAATATCCTTTTGCAGCCATAACGCGGCGCGGACGTAGAAAAGGAATCAAAAAAACTCGCGCGCTTGTGCGAAATCTCGGGAAAACGATTGACAAAAAATATAAAATCTGTTAATATGAATAAGCTTTAGTCTGCGTAATCGGCAAAAGCATAACCTTGCTCCGAAAAATGCGGAGCCGAATAAGTCCGGGAGGTATAAAAAATTATGACTAAATACGAAATGTTGTATATTCTCGACGCAAGTCTTTCAGACGAAGCGAAAGAGAGTATCGTCAAGAAGTTAGAGGATTTGGTTAAAACGAGCGGCGGCGCGGTAGAAAGCATCGATCGCTGGGGAACGAGAAAATTGCAGTATCCCATTAACTATAAATCCGAAGGCTACTACGTATTGATGAACTTCGAAGCGGAAAAAACGCTCGTAGTCGAAATCAAGCGTATTGCCGGAATAACCGACGGTATCATAAGAAGACTCATCACCAAGAGATAAGGAGAAAAGATGAACAAAGTAATTTTAGTGGGAAATCTTACCAGAGATCCCGAGCTGACCACAACGCCGAGCGGTGTCGCCGTATGCAGATTTGCTATAGCGGTATCGAGAGATTACGCCAGTGCGGACGGTTCGCGCGAAACCGATTTCTTTAACGTAACGGTATGGCGCGGCAGAGCGGAAAATTGCGGAAAATATCTTAAAAAAGGCAATAAAGTCGCGGTTGTCGGCAGTCTTCAGAATCGTTCTTACGAAGATAAAGACGGCATAAAGAGAAACGTTACCGACGTTATTGCGAACGAAGTGGAATTTCTGACGCCTAAAAACGCCCAGAGTTCCGACGAAACGGATGGCGGAGCGGTATCCGCGAGAAGAGAACGTCCGCCGCTGGAAGCGATAGACGATAATCAGCTTCCGTTTTAATATTATTATAGGAGAATAACGAAATGGACGAAAATATAAACGTAACGCCCGTTGCGGAAGAAGTTAAAGAAGCGGAACCCGCTGTCGAAAACGCAGAAGCCGCTCCCGCAAAAGAGGCGAAAAAATTCGTGAAAAGAATTCCCAAGAGAAAGGTTTGCGCTTTTTGTCAGGCAAAGGTAGACGCTATCGATTATAAAGATATCAATACCTTAAAGAAATACGTTACGGAAGGCGGAAAAATTCTTCCCCGCCGTATGACCGGCACCTGCGCGAAACACCAGAGAGTTCTCGCAAGCGCGATAAAGCGCGCAAGAATCGTCGATCTGTTACCTTTCAAAGGCGAATGATTTGTCGAAATATAAACAAATAAGGCGGACTTGTTCCGCCTTAATTTTTTTAAATTTAAAAATCGGTTTTTTCCTTGACTTGCATTCTTTCTTATGGTATATTATGAATACAAAACATGAAAGGAGATATTTTGTTATGAAAAAATTTGCTATGATCGTTTCGATCTTACTCGTTGCGGTTCTTTCCGTGGCTATGGTCGGCTGTTCTACTTACGGCTCGGTTAAAAAAGCATTCGAAGACGCAGGCTACAAACAGAGCGAAGCGGTCGAAGGAATTGCCAAAGACCTTACTTCCGCTGCCGAAAAAGACGATATCGCCGCAACCCCTCACATTATGGTCAAGGGCACTAAAATCGTTCTTATCGTTGAATTCAAAGCGACCGACGATATGAAAGCATATTATGAAAACAGCAACACTTTGCAGGGAATCTTTAAAGATCTTTCCGAAAGCGAAGACGCTAAAAGTTTTTATGAGTCTCTCGAAAAGACCGGTTGCGTAAAAGGAAACTGCCTTGTAGTTCCCGTTCCCTTGCCTCTTGGCGGCGCTACTATTTCCGACGTTAAGGAAGTTATGAAAAACGCGTAACTTCAGGCGAAAAAACAAAATAATTTCGGGGCGAGGCTTTTACCGCGCCCCTTAATTTAAAAATAAGGAGAAAAATTACTTATGGGTAAAAGAAAAAACAAAAATAACGCTTCTCTCGCGCTTACCGCTCTTTCCGTTCTCGGCGGACTCGCCGCAATCATAATGCTGTTTTTGCCGGCGGTAGCAATTAAAGATACGAGCAATACGTACACCGGTTTGCAGACGGCTTTCGGATATACAAAAGGCGAAGGTTCTATCAAAGTGGAGATATTTAAATTTTCGTTTATGAATTTGTTGCCGTATCTGCTTGCGCTCGGCGGACTTGTCTTTTCCGTGCTCGGCGCAGCGGGCAGAGGGAGCAAGCTCGGCGCGATAATCGCCGCGGCGGCGTTTATCGCGGCAGGGGTGTTCTTTATTATGTCCAACACGTTCTGCGATTATCTTTTCGGCAAAGACGTTCTCGCTATCGCTTACGGCGCGATCGTTGCAGCCGTTGCGTCGTTCGTCGCGGGCGCGTGCCAGCTTTTTAAGGTGATTTTCTGAAAAAACTAAAACGAAATAATCTTCCGCCCGCAAAACCTTGCGTTTTGCGGGCGGGTTTTTATTTGTAAAATTTTAAAATGCTTTTCGCGTTATAACGTCTTTTTTGCGCGTTTAACAATAAACGAGCGGTTGTAAACGATTTTTTGATTATTTTCGCGCGCGAAGGGCAAAATTACGGCGTAATACGTGCATACGCATAGAAAAAGTGATACAATATAAGCGAAAACGTTTGATTGGCTCAGAGTTTTCCCGCTTGCGTCAGGTAAAAAAATATACGGGTAAATATATATGAAAGATTATTACGGAAAAGATTGTTCTTTATTAAAAGACAAAAAGCTGTGGCTGTTCGATATGGACGGCACGGTTTATCTCGGCAACAGGTTGTTTGACGGAACGACGGAGCTTTTGGAAAAAATTACCGCGGACGGCGGCAAATACGTTTTTATAACAAACAACTCGTCAAAAGGAATAGAGGATTACGTAAAGAAAGTGACGGCTATGGGCATAAAAGCCGACGAAAGCAACTTCTATACTTCGGTAGACGCGGCGATTATGCTTTTAAAAGAGCGGTTCGGCAAAGGTCTTATTTACGCGCAGGGTACTAAATCTTTTATAAAAAATCTTAAAAGCGGCGGGCTTAACGTAACGGAAAAATACGACGAAAATTCCAAATGCGTTATCGTGGGGTTCGATACCGAGCTTACGCTCGAAAAGCTTTCCGCAACGTGCAGAACGCTCCTAAAGGATATTCCGTATTACGCCACTAATCCCGACTGGGTTTGCCCCACGGAATTCGGCTACGTTCCCGATTGCGGTTCTATGTGCTTCGGGATAGAAAAAGCCACGGGCAAAACCCCCGTGTTTATCGGCAAGCCTAATCCCGTGATGATAGAAGAGGTAATAAAAAAATTCGGCGCGGAAAAATCGGACGCGGTCGTTATCGGCGACAGAATCTATACGGACGTCGCTTCCGGCGTGAACGCGGGGGTGGATACCGTGCTTGTATTAAGCGGAGAAACCACCGCGGAAGTCTGCAACGAGAGCAAAATAAAACCGTCGCTCGTACTTTCGGGCGTTAAAGAGATACTTAAAATTTCGGAGAGCGAAGAATGAGAGAAATAAAAATCGAAAAAGAATTTAAATGTTCGTGCGGGCGCGTGCATCGCGCGCCGATAGAAAAAGCCGTTACGGGCAGCGGGGCAACGGAATACGTTTTGCAGGCGGTAAAGGCTTACGGCGCGAAAAAAGCTTTCGTGCTGGCGGATAAAAACACTTATAAAGCCGCAGGCGAAAAGGTTTGCGAAATTCTCGCCGCGGGCGGGATAGAATATAAGCTTTACGTTTTCGGGGAAGACAGGGTAATCCCTTCGGACGCTTCCGTCGGCAAAGCGGTTATGGCATTCGACAAATCCGCGGAAATGATTATCGGCGTGGGGTCGGGCGTTATAAACGATATAGGCAAAATTCTCGCCGCGACGGCAAAGCTTCCTTACGCGATAGTCGCGACCGCGCCGTCTATGGACGGATACGCTTCGGCTACTTCTTCTATGGAGATAGGCGGGTTTAAGGTTTCCGTCGATTCCAAAATCCCCGAAATCATAATCGGCGATACGGACGTGCTTAAAAACGCGCCCGCAAAGACCTTTGCCGCAGGCTTCGGGGATATGCTCGCAAAATACATAAGCATTGCGGACTGGCGGATTTCGCATATTATAAACGGCGAATATTATTGTGAGGAAATCGCCTCCATGGTTCGCCGCGCGCTAAGAAAATGCACGGATAACGCTGCAGGCTTGTTAAAACGCGATCCCGTCGCGGCGGAAGCCGTTTTCGAAGGGCTTCTCGTAAGCGGCGCGGCTATGAGCTACGCGGGTCTTTCGCGCCCCGCTTCCGGCGCGGAGCATTACGTTTCGCATATATACGATATGAGAAATCTCGCGTTCGGCACGCCCGTAGATACTCACGGCACGCAGTGCGGCATAGGCACGCTTGTCGCCGCGAAGGTATACGATAAAATAAAACGAATTACCCCCGACAGAGAAAAGGCTCTTTTATACGCCGAGAAATTCGATAAACAAAAATGGTACGACTTTTTAAGAAGTTATATCGGCAAAAGCGCGGAAATAATGATTGAAAACGATGAGACGGCAGGCAGATACGATTTATCGCTGCACGCAAAGCGACTTGATCGCATTATAAGCTCGTGGGACGAAATCGTTGCCGCGGCAACGGCGGAAGTCCCCTCCGCAGAAGAAATAGAACGCGCGCTTAAATCGGTAAACGCGCCTCTCGTTCCCGAAGACGTCGGTTTAAGTTCGGAAGATTTGCCTTTAGTGTTTGCGGCAACCAAAGACGTAAGGGATAAATACGTTCTTTCAAACCTGTGTTGGGATCTTGGCGTTTTGGACGAAGTCGTAGAATAAACCCGTTTTATATTAAAATTTTCGCGGAGGCGTTGACAAAAACGTCTCCGCGTTGTAAAATTAAAGGGAAAAATAAAAGGAGATTTTTTTATGGAACACGTTATCGAAAACGATAAGCTGAGGGTAACCGTGTCGGAACTCGGCGCGGAAATCAGGTCGATTTACGGCAAGACTACGAATTTCGAATATCTCTGGCAGGGTAATCCCGAATACTGGAAGGGCAGGGCAACGGTGTTGTTTCCTATCTGCGGCAGACTTACGGACGGCAAATATACCTATAAAGGTAAAGAGTACCGAATGGTTCTGCACGGGTTTGCGAGAAACCGCGAGTTTTCCGTTGCGGAAAAAACAGCCGAAAAGCTCGTTCTTGAACTGAAGTCGGACGAAAAAACGCTTGAAATTTATCCCTTCGAGTTTGATTTTAAGGTGACGTATACGTTAGTCGGCGCAACCGTTCGCACGGCGTATACCGTGGAGAACACGGGCAAAGAAAATATGCGCTTTTCCGTCGGCGGACACCCCGGGTTCAATATCCCGCTCAAAGACGGCGCGGCGTTTGAGGATCATTACCTCGAATTTAAAAACGCAAAAGCCTGCGACAAGCTCGTTATGTCGGAAACGTGTTATTACACGGGTAAAAAAGAGCCGTTCCCGCTGAAAGACGGAAGAATTTTAGAACTTAAACATTCGCTGTTCGATAACGACGCGATTTTCCTTGACGGAATGGACGATACCGTAACGCTTAAATGCAAAAACGGCGGCAGGAACGTTACCGTGCATTTTAACGATATGACGCATTTGGGATTCTGGCATAAACCGCACTCAAACGCGCCTTACGTGTGCATAGAACCGTGGCGCGGCGTTCCCGCATACGATAATATAGTGGACGATTTCGCAACCAAAGCGGAACTTTTAGAAATCCCGGCGGGCAAAAAATACGATACGTTTTTTGATATTACCGTGTCGGAATAAGCGGTTTTTTCGTATTCTTGACAAATCTGCGAAAATATGGTAAAATATATTCGTATTAAAAATATATCGTAAGGAGAGTTTTATGAATAAAATTATTACTATCGGCAGGGAGTTCGGCAGCGGAGGCAGAGAACTCGCCAGAAAGCTTGCGGATAACCTCGGTTTTGCGTATTACGATAAAGAAATTATTACGGAAATCGCAAAAAACACTTCGCTTTCGGAGCAATACGTTCAGCAGGTTATGGAAAAAAATCCGCACGATATGTTCCCGATAACGGTTGCGCATACGTTTTCTTATATCGATACTTACGCAATGCAGCAAAAACAAGCCGTCTATGCCGAACAGGAAAAAGTCATCAAATCTATGGCGGAAAAATCCGACTGCGTTATCGTAGGGCGTTGCGCCGACTATATCCTTAAAGATTTCGACCCGTTCAGGCTTTTCGTTTACGCGAGCCTGAAAAGCAAACTCGACCGTTGTTTCGAGCGTGAAAAGGATAAAGAGCATTTCAGCGAAAAGAAAATGCGCAAATTTATTAAAACGGTCGATAAAAACCGCGCAAGATATTACGAGTTTTATACCGGGCTTGTCTGGGGCGATAAACTTAATTACGACGTGTGCGTAAACACCACGGGACTGGATTTAGACGAAGTCGTTCCGCATCTCGCAAAGATGATTTGAAAATTATTATAAATTACACGCCGCAGAGGGTCCAAGCCGTCTGCGGCGTGTTTAAATATTAAGAAAGATACAAATAGAAAGTGAGATTGCCACGGCTTTTGACAAAGCGCGCTTCTCCGCTTTACAAAAAAAATAATACGAACCTTGAAAAATCAAGGTTCGTATTATTTATGTATGGTGGGGGCGGTAAGGCTCGAACTTATGACCTCATGCATGTCAAGCATGCGCTCTAACCAACTGAGCTACGTCCCCAAAGCTTTTATATATTATCATATTTTTTTTTATTTTACAAGCGAATAACGGCTATAATTTTAAATCCCGCTAAAATTTTAGGCGTTATCGGGTTGTGTTTTTTCTTCGTTTAGTGTAAAATATTTAAAGCGGAGATTGAATTATGTTCAAACACATAGTATGTTTTAAACTTAAACAGGGAGAAGACGTCAAAAAAGCCGCGGACGTATTAAGGTCTATGAAAGGCAAAGTGCCTGCCGCTCTCGAAGTAGAAGTCGGAGAAGACGTTCTGCACAGTGCAAGGTCTTACGATATTATTCTGCAGGTTACTCTTAAAGATTTTGCCGCGCTCGAAGAATATCAGAACGACGCTTATCATTGCGGCGTGGTGAAAAAACATATGCACGCCGTGCGGGAAAGCTCCGTTGCGGTCGATTATGAGTTTTGACCGATATGAACGTTAAAGCGATACTTGTAGATATAGACAACACCCTTCTGGACTTTAACGCAAGCGCGAAAAAGGCGATGAGCGACGCTTACGCGGAATTCGGCATTCCGCGCCCCGCCGATTTTTTTGAAACGTTCAAAAGAATCAACGACGAGCTGTGGCTTAAAATAGAGGCGGGCGAGCTGACGCGCGCGGGGCTTCACGAAGTCAGATGGAAGCTGATATTCGACGAGCTGAAAATCGATTTCGACGGACGGAAGTTTGAAAAAAAGTTTCTTTCAAACCTTTTCGACTGCGCCGTTCCCGTAGAGGGCGCGGCGGAGATAATGCGTTATTTGTCCGCAAAATATCCTGTATACACCGCGAGCAACGCTTTTTACGAGCAACAGCTGAACAGACTTGCGATATCGGGGCTTGCGCCTTTTATAAAAGAAAACTTCGTTTCGGAAAAGATAGGACACAGCAAGCCTTCCGCGCGTTTTTTCGACGAGTGTTTTAAATCCATTCCTTACGCGCCGAAAGATACGGTGATGATAGGGGATTCGCTCTCCGCAGACATAGAAGGCGGAAAGAATTACGGACTGGTTACCTGTTGGTACAATCCCGCCGGCATGAGGATAGCCGCGCCGAAAGCGGATTACATAATATATAAACTAAGCGACCTGAAAAATATACTATAAACCGCGCTGCGGCGCGCGACTTAAACGAAGAAATAAACAACGGAGGCGAGATATTGAAAAAGAAAAAGAGCTTTTTATACGCTGACAAAAACGTCGTTTCGCAAAAGATTAAAGAAGCGTTTTCGTCCGTTCTGCCCATAAGTCTTATCGTAATAATCCTTGCTTTGACAGTCGCCCCCGTGGAAAACGGTATAATGCTGTCGTTCCTGTTCGGAGTTTTTTTCACCGTTACGGGAATGGGGCTTTTTACGCTCGGCGCGGATAAGGCAATGACGCCGATAGGCGAATACGTGGGTACGAACGTCGTTAAATCCAAGAAATTATGGATAATCATACCCGTATTCTTTCTTATGGGCGTTCTCATCACGGTGTCCGAACCCGATCTGCAGGTGCTTGCGGGACAGCTTAAAGAAACGATTGACAGCACCGTTCTGGTGTTCACCGTAGGCGCGGGCGTGGGTTTTTTTCTCGTAGTGGCGTTTTTGAGAATCGTTTTCAGAATAAAGCTTAAATACCTGCTCGTGGCGTTATACGCTGCGTTGTTCGTGCTGACGTTGTTCGTGCCTGAGAATTTTATACCGCTCGCGTTCGATTCGGGCGGGGTTACGACCGGTCCTATGAGCGTACCTTTCATAATTTCCATAGGTACGGGTATCGCGGCTCTCAGAAGCGACGATTCCGCGGAAGAAGACGGTTTCGGTCTGACGGCGTTGTGTTCGGTAGGACCTATAATCGCGGTTATGATTCTCGGCATAATCTATAAGCCTGATAATTTCACCGTGACGGAAAACGTTTTTCCGCAGGCCGGCGACTCAAAGGAAATAGCATTGTCGTTCCTTTCTAACTTTCCCGAATACTTTAAAGAAGTCGCCGTCGCTCTGTTGCCCATAATGGGTCTTTATGCGGCGGTGCGGTTGTTCGGCAACAAGGTGGGAAAGGCTGACACGATAAAAGTACTTGCAGGGTGCGTGTATACTTACGTGGGGTTGGTTACGTTTCTCGTGGGTGTAAACGCGGGATTCTTGCCGCTCGGATATTATCTCGGCGAAAAGATAGGCAACCTTTCTTATAACTGGATTGCCGTGCCTATCGGTATGGTTCTCGGCTACTTTGTAGTCGCGGCAGAACCCGCCGTTCACGTTTTAACCGTTCAGGTATACGAAATCACCGCAGGCGCAGTGCCTAAAAAGGCTTTGTCGCGCGCGCTTATGATAGGCGTCGCGATTTCGGTAGGACTTGCGATGCTTCGTATTCTTTTACATATACCCATAACGTATTTTCTTGTGCCGGTATATTTTATCGCGCTCGCGCTCGCGTTCGTCGTGCCGGATATATTTACGGCAATCGCGTTCGACTCGGGCGGCGTCGCTTCCGGCGCGATGGCTACGGGATTTATTCTTCCGCTCGCGCTGGGGGTATGCAAAGCGATAGGCGGCAACGCCGCTACGGAAGGCTTCGGAGTGGTTGCGTTCGTTGCGATGACGCCGCTTATAACCATTCAGCTGCTCGGTCTTGTCTATAAAAAGAAGACGCTCGCGTTAAAGAAGAAGACGGACGGGAACGCAGCCGAAAAAGAAGAGATAATAGAATAGGAGAATCAAATGCAGGGAGTAAAATATTTTATTGCGATAACGCAAAGGGAATATACCGAACAATATCTCGATTTTTTGAGAAATGCGGGCAACGCGGTGGTGTTTACCAAGCTTACCAACGGAACAGCCACCGACAGCACTCTGAATTGTTTAGGACTTGAAAAAACCGAAAAAATTATGCTCGAAGGTCTTGTCAGAGAAGAGAACGTTCCCGCGCTCAAAAAGGGGCTTATCAACGAGCTGGACATAAGTTCCGCGGGGAACGGTATCGCGTTTTTTATGCCGGTGGACGGAATCGGCGGCGGCACGGCTAAAAAATATCTTATAGGAGAAGCACCCGTTATAAAGCGGGAGGAGGAAGAAGAAAATATGGAAGAACGCAGTAAATTAGTTCTTATAATAATCGTTGCGGATAAAGGAACGACGGATCTCGTTATGGACGCGGCACGCGGGGCGGGAGCTTCCGGCGGAACGGTCGTCAGAGCGAAAGGTACGGGCGCGGAGATAGCCAAGTTCTTCGGAATATCCATCACGGAAGAAAAAGAAATGGTGTATATAGTAAGCAAGCGCGAATTGCGAGACGATATTATGCGCGCCGTAATGGAAAAAGCGGGTTGGGATACGCCCGCGCACGGCGTTGCGTTCTCGCTCCCCGTAGACAGCGTCGTCGGAATAAGAAGTTTAGAGAGCTGAATCATGCAGGACGACGGAATAAAAAGCGAAGCTTGTTATAAAACCGAGCTTGATAAAAACGGCGCGATAGCGTTCGTGCCGAGCGGCAACAGTATGTGGCCGATTTTAAAAAATAAAGGTCAATCCGTTATAGTGGTAAAAAAGACGGCTCGTCTCGACCGGTTCGACGTGGCTTTATACGAAAGACCTAACGGGGTTTACGTTCTGCACCGCGTTATGAAGCCCGAACAAGACGGTTATACCGTCTGCGGTGACAGTCAGTTCAGTACGGAACGTGTAAAAGAAGAACAGGTTTTCGGCGTGATGACGGGTTTTTATCGCGGTAAAAAGTTTGTGTCGTGTACCGACGAGAAATACAAAAAGGAAGTCGAAAACTGGTATAAAAAAGCCAAAATCCGTAAATTGCGACTTAAATTTTTCTACCTGCGGGTGAGAGTTAAAAGTTTATTCGCGCGGGTTTTCGGTCGTAAAATGAAAAAAGATTAAAAAGGAGTTTGCGCTATGAAATATCTTGAAGAAATCGGCGCGAAAGCAAAAGACGCGGCGGCGGAATTAGGAACTTTAAATGAAGAAACGGTGAACGCCGCGCTCGGCAAAGCCGCGGAATATCTAAGGAAAAACGCGGAATTCCTTAAAAAAGAGAACGCGATCGATTTAGAAAACGCGGAAAAGAAAGGGCTTTCCGCCGCGTTTATCGACAGGCTTACGTTGACAGATAAGGTTATAGAAGGCATTGCGGTCGGCATAGAACAGGTCGCAAAGCTCGATAATCCCGTAGGCAAGGTTCTGTATTCTTACAGAAACGAAGAACAGGATATAGACGTAAAAAAAATAGCCGTGCCGTTCGGAGTTATCGGTATAATTTTCGAGTCGCGCCCCAACGTTGCGGCGGACGCTTTCGCGCTGTGCTTTAAAACGCGCAACGCGGTTATACTCCGCGGCGGCAGCGACGCGGTGCGCTCCAACACGGCAATCGTAAAGGTTCTTAAAGACGCGCTTAAAGCTTGCGGAATAAACGAGAACGCCGTCGCCGCGATAGAAGATACTTCGCGCGAAACGGCTGCGGAATTTATGAAGCTTAACGGGTATCTCGATCTGCTTATTCCGCGCGGGGGAGCGAGCCTTATTAAAACCGCGCTTAAAGAAGCAACCGTTCCCGTGATAGAAACGGGACTCGGCAA
This sequence comes from uncultured Eubacteriales bacterium, assembly GCA_905210545.1. Classification (GTDB taxonomy): domain Bacteria; phylum Bacillota; class Clostridia; order Christensenellales; family Borkfalkiaceae; genus UBA1259. Next base: position 15,141 of record CAJLXC010000010.1, read on the forward strand.
TTGTCACGTATACGTGGACAAATGCGCAGATATAGTTATGGCGACTAACGTTGTTTATAACGCCAAAACGCAGCGTTACGGCGTGTGCAACGCCTGCGAATCGCTGGTTATTCATTCGGGAATATTAAACGACGCTCTGCCCGACATTGCCGAAAAACTTGCGGAAAAGGGCGTGGAAATACGTTGCGACGAAAGGTCGTTTGAAACGATAAAAACCGTTCCCGGCGTAGTCCGCGCCCAAGAAGAGGATTTTTACGCGGAATACGACGCGGCGATTATTTCCGTAAAAACGGTTGACGATTTGTCGGAAGCGATTGCGCATATCAACAAGTGTTCAACTCACCATTCGGACGCGATAATAACCGAAGATTTGTCCGCGGCGGAAAAATTCCTGAACGGCGTCGATTCGGCGTGCGTATACCACAACGCTTCCACGCGGTTTTCGGACGGGTTCGTGTTCGGACTCGGCGCGGAGATAGGTATCTCCACTCAGAAGTTGCACGCGAGAGGACCTATGGGGTTAAACGCGCTTTGCACGACGAAATACGTCGTTAAAGGCAACGGCTCGGTAAGAAAATGATGCCGACGGAGAGTTTTTCGTATACGATCGTAAAAAGCCGCAGGCGCACGCTTGCCGCGGAAGTTCGTCCGGACGGCTCGGTGACGATACGCGTGCCGCTCGCGGCGGGGAAAAAAGACGTTGAAAGGTTTTTAACCGAAAAATCCGACTGGATAGCAAAGCACGTAAAAGCCGCGCAAAGCGGAAGTAAGCAGGAAAAACTCACCGAAAAAGAACTGAAAGAGCTGAAAAAACGCGCAAAGCGGTTTTTTTGCGAAAAGGTCGCGCGTTTTGCGGATCTGACGGAAGTGTCTTACGGCGGAATTTCCGTAAGAAGTCAGAAAACGCTTTGGGGCAGCTGCACGAGAAAAGGCAATCTTTCATTTAATTGTCTGTTGCTGCTTTTGCCGGAAGAAATAGCCGACTACGTGGTCGTTCACGAATTATGCCACAGAAAACGTATGGATCACTCGCCGTTATTCTGGAAAGAGGTGGAAAAAATCCTGCCCGATTATAAAGCAAGGAAAAAATATCTTAAATCGGAAGGGCGCAAAGTCCTCGCAAGGCTTTGAATATAAAAACGTACGGCGCGGCGCGGAGATAATTTCATCTCCGCGCCGAAGTATTTTAAAAAAATTTTTCGTCAAAAAAAGGGTTTTCGGGTTTTACGGCGTATTATTATACGTTGATGAATTTATAAAAATCATAACGCCTGCACGGTAAACGGGGAATATCCGAGAGATAAACGCCGTCGGAGGTAACGTAATAATGAAAGAAAAAACTTTATTGTTCGAGCAGACTTTTCTTTCGCCGTACGCAAAAAAATCAGCCGATTCGGTCGGAAGACTTCGTTCCGAAGAGCCTTGCCCTATGCGCACGGACTTCCAGCGCGACAGAGATCGTATAATTCATTGCAAAGCTTTCAGACGGCTTAAAAACAAAACGCAGGTATTTTTTTCGCCGGAAGGCGACCATTACAGAACGCGGCTCACGCATACTCTCACCGTTTCGCAGGTTGCAAGGGGTATCGCACGCGCGCTCTCGTTAAACGAAGACTTAACCGAAGCCATCGCGTTGGGTCACGATCTCGGGCATACGCCGTTCGGTCATTCCGGCGAGCGGATACTAAACAAACTTAACCCCGCGGGCTTTAAGCATAACGTGCAGTCCGGCAGAGTGGTGGATTTTCTCGAAGGCGACGGCGCGGGACTCAATCTCACGCGAGAAGTGGTTGACGGCATAATAAACCACAAACAGAATTGCAAGCCCAAAACGCTCGAAGGCAAAGCCGTTTCTATTGCGGACAGGATAGCTTATATCAATCACGATATAGACGACGCCATTGACGGCGGCTTTATTACTTTCGACGAGCTGCCGCAGGATTTGATAGCGATTCTGGGCAAAACCTCGTCTAAACGCATAAACACTATGATTTTTTCTATATTTAAGCGCAGCGAAGGAGAAAACAGAGTGGAAATGGAGCCGGAAATCGCGGAAGCGACCGCCGCGCTCAGGGCGTTCCTTTTTGAAAGAGTTTACGGCGACGATACTTTCAGAAAAGAAGAAATCAAAGCGGAGCGTATGATAACCTCGCTTTACGAGTATTATAAGAATAAACCGAGCGAGTTGCCCGACTTTTATCGGAACGAGGCGGAAACGTTCGGCGTGGACACGGCGTTATCCGATTATATCTCGGGTATGAGCGATACGTTCGTTGTAAAGGAGTTTACAAAACTGTTTATTCCCGACAAATGGGAATTATAAGATAAAAAGCCCCTTCCGGGCGGCGGAAACGATAAAATGAGAGGATTTGACGCAAAGTTCATAGACGAGCTTAAAAACAAAAACGACATAGCGGACGTGGTGGGAAAGTACGTTCCTTTAGAAAGGAAGGGCGGCAACTTTTGGGGAAGATGCCCCTTTCACCACGAAAAAACCGCGTCTTTCTGCGTTAATCCGCAGGGGCAGTTTTATTATTGCTTCGGCTGTCATAAATCGGGTGACGTGATAAGTTTTATCCGTGAAATAGAATCGCTCGACTTTGCCGACGCGGTGAAACTGCTTGCGGAACGCGCGAAAATGCCGCTCCCGGACGTCAGGTACGACGACGAGCAGGTCAGGGAACAAAAAAAGAGAAAAGAGAGGCTGTTGTCGCTTTTAAGGGATACCGCGCTGTTTTACGCGCATAATCTGAGAACCCCCGCGGCGACAAAGCACGTCGATTATATTTATAAACGCAAAATAACCAACGAAACGGTGATGAGATTCGGACTCGGCGCGTCACTCGACTTTAAAGGACTTCCGTCCTATCTCAGAACCAAAGGCTATACCGACGAAGAAATGGTCGCGTCCGGCGCGGTCGGAGAAAAAAACAGTAGATATTTCGACTGGCTCGGCGGAAGACTTATTATCCCCGTTATCGATCAGTTCGGCAACGTGGTCGCGTTCGACGGGAGAAGAATCGACGACGGCAAAGAACAGAAATATATCAACACGCGCGAAACGGCGGTGTTTTCCAAAGGCAAAACGCTGTTTAACATAAACAACCTTAAAAAGGTGAAAAACGAGAAAGGTCTTACGGACGTCATTATCGTAGAAGGACATTTAGACGTAGTGACCGTTTCGCAGGCGGGTTTTCCCAACGTGGTGGCGAGCATGGGTACTTCTCTTACCAAAGATCAGGCGAGAATGCTGAAACGCTACACGGACAAGGCGTATATCAGTTACGACGGGGATTTCGCGGGGCAGAAGGCTACCGTCCGCGGACTTGAAATTCTGCGCGACGAAGGACTCGAAGTAAAAATCGTTTCTCTGCCCGACGGAAAAGACCCCGACGACGTTATCAAAACGGAGGGCGCGGAAGCTTACAGAAAATACGTGGCGGACGCTATGCCTCTCATAGATTTCAAACTGCAAGTGATTAAACGCGCGTTCGATCTGAACACGGTGGACGGCAAACGCAAATATGCTTCAAACGCGATTCGCGTTATAAGAGAAAGTCCTTCCGCCGCGGAACAGGAAGACCTGCTTAAAGCCGTGCGGGAAGCCACGGGTTTTACGTTTGAGGCGTTAAAGAGAGAATTATACAGCGAGGTTTTGCCGGAAGAAGTAAAAACCGTTCCCGTCCCCGACATAGTAAAGGAAACGGGCGACAAAACGACTATGGCGGCGAGTTTCGTTTTGTATGCGTTTCTGTTCGGCAAGAGCTACGCGCAGGATACGGATATAAACGAGATAGAATTTACTCTCCCCGCACATATTGCGATAAAAAGCTATATTCAGGAAAAAACCGAAGCGGGAGAACGGCCTCGGTTTACCGATTTGTACGAGATTCTGCCGGAAGAATACGGCGAAGAACGCGACAGAATAGCGAGAATGGAAACGGACGGCAGGCGCGTCGGCGCGAAAAAATTCGACGAAGCCACGTACTTCGACGATTGCGTGAGAACGCTTAAAATATACGAGCTGGAAAGAAAGGCGGAAATGCTGACTTCGCGATTCAAGGCTGAAACCGACGAGGACGTACGCAGGTCGGTCGCGGAAGAACTTAATTCCGTAATGAAACAAAAAAGTCTTATTACCGGACGGCGAGAATAACGGAAAAATCAAGGAGCGATTTTATAACGATGGAAGAAAAGAAAGAACTTACCGAAGCCGCGCCCGAAGCGCAACAAGGAATCGAAGAACAAGGACTCAGCGAAGATCTGAAAAGACTCGTGGGGGATATTGTTCTCGAATTCAAAAAAAGCGGAAGCATAACCACTTCGCAGCTTTTGGACAAGTTGGAGAAATACGACGCCGGACCTAACGATATAGAAGAAGTATACAGAATTTTAGACGCTTCCGGCATTCAGGTGATAAACGAATACGAGAGAGATAAAGACCTTTACGATCAGCTTTTGCAGGAAGTCAGTATGGACGATCCCGTAAAAATGTATCTTAAAGATATCGGCAAAGTTCCGCTGCTTCTTCCCGACGAAGAAACGGAGCTTGCAAAGCGAATGTTAGACGGCGACGAAATCGCAAAACGTCTGCTTTCCGAAGCGAATTTAAGGCTCGTCGTTTCTATCGCAAAACGTTATATGGGCAGAGGCATGCAGTTTCTCGACCTGATTCAGGAAGGGAATCTGGGGCTTATGAAGGCAGTAGAAAAGTTCGATTATCAGAAAGGGTTTAAGTTTTCTACCTATGCTACCTGGTGGATAAGGCAAGCCATAACCCGCGCCATCGCGGATCAGGCGAGAACGATAAGAATTCCCGTGCATATGGTAGAAACGATAAACAAACTTTTAAGAGTTTCCCGCAGACTTTCGCAGGAACTCGGCAGAGAACCCACTCCCGAAGAAATCGCAAACGAGCTGGGTATTCCCGAAGAGAGAGTTCGCGAAATACAGAAGATAGCGCAGGATCCCGTTTCGCTCGAAACGCCTATTGGCGAAGAAGAAGACAGCCACCTTTCCGATTTTATAGAAGACGAAGGCAGCACCGCTCCTACGGACGCCGTATCGTTCACGATGCTTAAAGAACAGCTGCTCGGCATACTCGACACGCTTACCCCGCGCGAAGAAAAGGTTTTGCGTTTGCGCTACGGACTCGACGACGGCAGACCGAGAACGCTTGAAGAAGTCGGCAAAGAATTCAACGTTACCCGTGAAAGAATTCGTCAGATAGAAGCAAAGGCGCTCCGTAAGCTCCGTCACCCCAGCAGAAGCAAACGGCTTAAGGATTTTACCGAGTGAACGGCAGAATAGAAGAACTCGTTTCCGCAATTCCTTATACGAATACGTTTGCGGACGTGGGTTGCGATCACGGTTACGTTGCGGAAGCGATGCTTAAAAGCGGAAAATGCAAAAAGGCGTACGTTTCGGACGTAAGCGAAAAATGTCTTGAAAAAGCAAAAAAACTCCTGGCGGGTTTTATCTCGGCGGGCAGCGCGGAAGCCGTGGTTTCGGACGGGTTTGAAAAACTCCCCTTATGCGAATGCGCGCTGATTGCGGGTATGGGCGGCGAAGAAATCATAAAAATCGTTTCCGCCGCGGCTGAAAGAAAGGTTTTGCCCGATAAGCTCGTTCTTCAACCTATGAAAAATTTTGACCGCGTGCGCGATTGTTGCGTTAAAAACGGGTATAGAATAAAAAAAGACTACGTTTTTTACGTAAAAGACAAATATTATTTTATTATCGCGACAGAGCGGGGCAAAGATTTCCTGTCGGAAGAAGAAAGAGAGTTCGGCAGAACGAATATTTCCGAACGCCCGTCGGATTTCGTCCGCTACGCGCGCGAAGAAAAGGAAAAACTTGCGCAGATACTTGACTCGGGTAATCTCTGCGACAGCGAGAGAGACAGAATAACCGAGAAAATAAAAAGGTTGAACGAATATGCAAAGTCTTGATTCTTTTTTTGAAATCCTTGATAAACGCGCGCCGTTGGAACTCGATAAAAAACTTATCGAACGCGGCGATTACGACAACAGCGGAATAATCGTCAGGGTAAACGAGAGCGTAGAAAGAGTTTTGTTTTCTTTAGACCTTTCCGAAGCGTCTATGAAAAAAGCCGTAACCCTTTGCTGCGATACGATAGTAACGCATCACCCCGCTATTTATAAGCCGATAAAGAGTTTAAGTTGCGGCGATTATTCGTCGCGGTCGGTGCAGCCGCGCGGCGCGGAATAAACGTCATTTCTATGCATCTTAATCTCGACGTGGCGGAAGACGGAATAGACGCAAGCCTTTGTATGGGGCTTGGCGGAGAGGAATATAAAATTCTCGATATGACGGACGAGAAAACCGGATACGGCAGAGAATTTTCCGTAAAAAAACGCACCCTTTCGGAAATGAAAGCGTGCGCGAAAATGTCTTTCTGCGCTAAAAGGTTAATAACCTACGGCAATCCCGGAACGGAAATAAAAACCGTGGCGTCTTTTTGCGGCGGCGGTTCGGGATCCGCGCTTTCTTATCTCGAAAACGGCGGAAAAGCCGATCTTATCGTAACTTCCGATATGCCGCATCACGTAATAAAAGAAGCCTTGGAACGCGGCGTTTGCGTTATGCTTTTAACACACTACGCGTCCGAAAATTACGGATTTAACAGATATTACGAAAAAATCACCCGGGACGTCGGGGAAAAAGTGAAAACGTTCTTTTTCACAGACGGCAGGTTTATGTAAAACAGTAAAAAACACAGTTAAAAACGGAGAATGAAAATGATAGAAGAATTATTGATTTATCAGGAAGCGGACGCAAAGCTCCGCAAAATAGAAACGGAACTTTCGGGCAGCGAAGCTCGTAAAAAAGCGTTAAGCGCGAAAAAATATCTTGAAAGCGTAGAAGCGAACGTCGACAATCTCGACGCGCGCGCGGCAAAGCTTTTAGACGTGTACGAAAAAGCTCTTTCCGAACGGGAAAAGCTCAAAGACTTCGAAACGGAATTCGAAAGTGCGGTTAAAGAAGCGGGCAATCCTTCCGAAATTTCTTATCTGATAAAAAAGGTAGACGAGGTTTCGGTCAAAATAAAAGCTCTCTCCGCAAAACTCAACAAACTCGCGGAGGAAATTCAGTCGGTCGTTAAAGAATACGTGGGGATAAAAAACACCACCAAAGCCATGCAGGCGCAATACGCCGAAAACGGAAAAAAATACAACGAGCTTAAGGTTGCGGTAAAAGACGAAAAAGAAGCCGTGGAAAAAGAGCTTGAAAAATTAAAGAAAAACGTAGATCCCGCGCTTATGGACAGGTATCTTAAAAAGCGCGCCGCCAAAATTTATCCCGTCGTGTACGAGGCGAGAGATAACGTTTGCGGAGCGTGCAATATGGAGCTGCCTATGTCGGAAATGAACAGACTTAAAAACGGCGAAGTGATAGAATGCAGTCAGTGCGGCAGACTTATTTATAAGAAGAAATAATATTCAAACGACTGTTTGATTCCGGAACGGCACCGAAAACGCCGTTCCGGAATTGTTTTTTAAAAGCGTTTCGGCATAAAATAAAGCAAAACCGAACCGATTATTCCGCCGTGAGAGGTTGCGCGGCGGCGCATAAATAAATTTTTAAAATCCGTTTCTAAAAGATTGTAAAAACACTCCGTTTTTGGTATACTTGTATACGTATAATCATAAAAATTTTCGGCGTGCGGATATATTCCGCGAAAGGGGCTGTATTTTGAGTAATAAAGAGAAAAAAAAGAACGAATCTACGCAATCGGTTTTTACAAAAGAAACCGTGGGAGTTGTTTTTATTTTGTTTTCCGCGCTGTGTCTGGTGTTTCTCATCACGGAGGACGCCGTTTTCGGCAAACTCGGCACGGTTATAGACGCGTTCCTTTACGGCGCTTTCGGCAAACTCGCTTATGCGGTAACGATTTTCGGCGTGATTGAAGGGCTTTTGCTCGTCATCGGCAAAAAAACGGGAATACCCGTCAGATATAAAATTTTCGGTACGCTCGCTTTTATGTGCGTAGCCGCGCTTTTTCACGTTATCTCCGTGGGCGAAGTGTCCGCTTACGGCGACTATCTTAAGATTTCTTACGATAAAGGGGCAGAAGGGTTTGCTTCCGCTTCCGCGGGCGGATTTTTCACCGCGCTTTATGCGTATTTTTTCTCTAAATTGACAATCGCGGGCGGCGCGGTCGTGGCGGGGCTTATCGCCGCGCTGTGCGTTTATCTGATAGTCGCGGACTCCGTTAAAAAGAAAAAGACCGCCGCAAAAGAAGATAAATTCAACGGCGCATTCGTAGACGGCTCGGAAAACGCTTCCGAACAGACTATTCCGGAGCAGTCTGTGCAAGCTGCCGCCGCGCCGACGGAAACGATTTATTCTTCCGCAATGCAATCTGCAAGAGCGGCGGAGCAACCTTATAAAACCACAAAACTTTTCGTCAACGGCGCGGACGATTTCGCTTTCAAAACCAAAAAAGAAAGCAAACAGAAAGACCCGCCGACCATTAAAATAGAACCGTCTTCCAACGGCTTGCCCGTCGGGAGAGTGGGCGCTTCTTACGAAGAAGCCCGCGTGGACGACCTCGAAAAGAAAATCGAGTATATCAAAATGCCCGCTTCGATAAACTTCGATAAAACGCCCGCGCAGAACGCTTCTTCGTCCGGCGTTTCGGACAGAGACAGACAATCTACGGTCGTGTCCGATTATATTTCAAAAGACAAATCGGCGTATAAAAAAGAAGAGCCGAAAGGTCGTTCTATACCTATGTACGAACACGACGGCAACAAAACGTTCGGTATGGGAGACGGCGCGGAGGAGCGTTCTAAAGAATTCGAACGCAAATACGTTCTGCACGAAGACGACGCGGTTTCGGTAACGCCGATAGAACCGCAGGAGACGTTCCGTCCGAGAAGCGTGCCTAAAAACGATTTCGTAAAACCCGTTCAGCCTCAGAAAATGGAAGAACCCGTCGTCAAAAAAGACGAAAAACCCGTCGAATCCGAACCGATAAGAAGAAGCGACAGAGCGGCTTCTTTATTCGGAACGGGCGAAAACTTAAACAAAGAAGAATCCAAAAAGGAAGAAAAAACGGACTTTACCGAAAATCGCGCTCCCGAATCGAGGCTTACGCGCGACAGGAATATTTCTAAAATTCTTTTCGGCGACGACGAAAAGAAAGGCGAGGCAAAGGCTTCGGGAGAAGAGAATTCCGGTTTTATAAGCCGCGCCGAAAAAGACGGCAACGCAACGTGCGACAGAGCGTCGTTCGCGGCGGCGGAGCGCGCCGTTTCCGCAAGAGCGGTCGCGCAGTCTCACGCGGAGAAAGATCCTATCGCAGAAGAGCCTAAACCCGAAAAGAAACTTCCGCCCATAAACAGAGAATATCACCGCCCGCCGCTCGACCTGCTGGAATCGCACGCGCAGACGGTAGACGCTTCGGAAGAAGATCACGAGGGCAAGTTAGAGACCATTCGTCGCACGCTCGAAGAGTTCCATATAAACGTAGAGCCGCAAGGATACGTTCAGGGACCGTCGATAACCCGTTACGAACTGACTATGCCCGCGGGTATATCGGTTAAAAGCATATTGAAATTCGACGACGACCTGAGAATGAGACTCGCTTCGAGAAACGGCGTTCGTATAGAAGCGCCTATCCCCGGCAAAAATCTCGTCGGTATAGAAGTCGCAAACAAACACCGCATTACCGTGGGGTTAAGAGAAGTTCTCGAAGGGGCGGCAGGCAGAAAGACCAAAAAGAGCGAGCTTATATTCGCGCTCGGCAAAGATATAGTAGGCAATTCCATAGTGGACAACCTTGCAAAGGGTCCGCACTTCCTCGTTGCGGGCGCAACGGGTTCGGGCAAGAGCGTGTGCCTTAACGTTATGATCGTTTCTATGATAATGCGTTACAGCCCGGAAGATTTAAGGCTTATCCTGATCGACCCCAAACGCGTAGGATTCAGAGCGTACGAACATTTGCCGCATCTTCTTATCGACGAAATCATAACCGAACCGCAAAGATGTCTTGCGGTGCTTTCCTGGGCTTACGAAGAGATGGAAAGACGGTATAAATTGTTTGAAGATTGCGAAACGGTTGTCAGCGATATAGACGCTTATAACGAACACGTAGAGCGCACGGCAAAGAACACCACGCCTCGACTTGCGAGAATTATCATTATCGTAGACGAGCTTGCGGATCTTATGGAAACGTGCAAGAAAGATATGGATTCCAGAATCCGCGCTCTTGCGCAGAAAGCGAGAGCCGCGGGTATTCATCTGGTTCTCGCAACGCAAAGACCTTCGGTCGATATCATCACGGGTACGATTAAAGCAAACCTGCCGTCGCGTATCGCGCTTAAAGTTATGAACTTTGCGGACTCGCAGACGATACTGTCGGAAGCGGGTGCGGAAAAACTGCTCGGCAACGGCGATATGCTTTATAAAAACACCGCTATGCCCGAATGCGAGAGATATCAGGGCGCATGGATAAGCGACAGAGAAATCAACAACATCGTTTCTTATATAATCGAAAACAACGAAGCGTATTTCGACGACGAACTGTCCGCATTCCTCGATAAAGAAACCAAACCCAAGCAGGAAGAAATCTCGGCTTCTTCGACGGAAGACGACGGCGCGAACGAATACAGCGACTTGTTCCTTAATTCTCTCGCGCTCGCGATAACCTCGGGTACGATTTCCATATCGCAGATACAAAGACGTTATCAGGTGGGTTACGCTCGCGCGGGCGGCGTTGTGGACAAAATGGAAAGGATGGGACTTATCTCCGGCAACGAAGGCAGCAAAGCGAGAAAGGTCTTTATCACGAGAGAAGAATACGAAACGCGTTTCGGTCCGATGCCGGAAAATTTCTGATGAGGCTGTCGGGTTTATATTCGATTTTATATAGCGTAGTCGAGTAACGGCGCAAATATTAAAATACCATGGAAGAACTCATAAAAGACATAACGGGCAAAAGAGTGGGAGTAATTTCGCTCGGCTGCGACAAAAACCGCGTGGATACCGAAAAAATGCTCGGTATTCTCTCGGAAAAACACGCTATCGTAAGCGATATAGAAAAAGCCCAGATTATAATCGTCAATACCTGCGCGTTTCTCGAGTCGTCGAGGAAAGAATCCGTCAACGAAACGCTGTCCGCTGCGACGTACAAGCAAAACGGCTGTGCGGAAAAACTTATCGTGACGGGCTGTCTGCCGCAAAAGTTTATCGGGGAATTGTGGAAAGGACTTCCCGAGGCGGACGCGTTTCTCGGCGTGTCCGATTACGGCAGAATAAACGACGTTATCAACGAGATTTATGCGGGCGACCGCGTGAACGCCGTTGGAACGCCCTGCGGCGAATGCGGAATAAAAAGAGTCGCCACGACGGACGGGTACGCTTATCTGAAGATTGCGGACGGCTGTTCTAATCACTGCACTTATTGCCTTATACCTAAAATCCGCGGCAAATATCGTTCCGTCCCGAAAGAAGAGCTGATAGAAGAAGTAAAGACCTTGGGAAACGTGCGCGAGCTTATTCTCGTAGCGCAGGATACGACCAAATACGGCGAAGATTTAAAAGAAAAGTCAAGTCTGCCGGAGCTTATCCGAGCGTTGTCCGCGCTCTCTAACGTGGGCGGTATAAGGCTTTTGTATTGCTATCCCGAAAATATTACCGAAGAGCTTATAAACGAATTCCGTTGCAACGCAAAAATGATAAGATACATAGACATACCGTTGCAGCACGCGGACGATCGCGTTTTAAAGCTGATGAACAGAAAAGGCACGGGCGAGGAATATCTCGCGCTTATAGAAAAGCTCAAAAGAGAAATACCCGGCATCGCGATCCGTTCTACGTTTATAACGGGCTTCCCCGGAGAAACGGAAGAGGCTTTCGACACGCTTGCGGAATTTTTGAAAAAAGCGCAGCTTTTCAACGCGGGGTTCTTTAAGTACAGCAGAGAAGAAGGCACGGCTGCATATAATCTTCCCGAACAGATAAAGGAAAGCGTTAAAACGGCAAGGCTCAAAAAACTGTATTCCGCGCAGAAGAAAATCGTACTTAAAAACAATAAATCGCTCGTCGGAAAGACGTTTAAGGTGTTTGCCGAAGGATTCGATAACGACAGGCTCGTGTATTACGGCAGAGCGTATTTCAACGCGCCGGACGTTGACGGAAAAATTTATTTCTTTTCTTCGGAAGAGGTCGAATACGGCGAGTTTTACAACGTTAAACTAACACAAGCGGACGGCTACGATCTGATAGGAGAACGCGTTCTCTGAAAAAGCCTCCGACATTAAGAATAAGGAGTAATTATGAATTTACCTAACAAATTATCCGTTTTAAGGCTTTGCCTTATCCCCGTGTTTGCGGCGGCGTATTTTATTTATCGGCTTCCGTATAATTTTCTCATCGCGGGAATCGTTTTCGCCGTTGCGGCGTTTACGGATTTTCTCGACGGACATATCGCGAGAAAGTGCGGACTCGTCACCGATTTGGGAAAATTTCTCGATCCGATAGCGGATAAAGTTCTGGTCGCCACGGCGTATATAATAATGCTCGTTCCCGCGGGGAAAGGAACCGCCGTTATGCCATGGTACTGCGCTATCGGTACGACGATTATTCTCGCAAGAGAGCTTATCGTCAGCGGCTTCCGTATGGTCGCCGCGTCTAAAGGTCTTGTTCTTGCCGCAGACAAAGCCGGCAAGCTCAAAACCGTGGTTCAGGATATTGCCGCCGTCGTGCTTCTTGTCGGCAAGCAGTTTATGCCGGAAATATATTCCGCGTTCAATATCGCCGGACTCGTGCTTTTCGGTATCGCGATACTTCTCACGGTCGTTTCGGGAACGGAATGCATCGTTAAAAACCGCGCCGTTTTAGCGGGCGAAAAATAAAACAAAAAACTATCGCTTATGAAAACGGTACTGTTGTTTTTCAGAAATCCGGACGCGGCTGTCGGCAACGACTACGCCGCCGCGGTAAAGCTTTTTCTTACTGCGGGATTCAAAATAGATACGCTGGAAATTATCTCCGTAAACGACGATATAGGCTTTAAGAGAAGTCTTTCGGGGTTTAAAGAAACCGCCGATAACCTTATCGTGTTGTACGGCGACGACGTGTCGTTCGATATAAAATCGATAATATCGGAAGAAACGGATTCTCCGCTTGCGGAAAACGAAAACGCCCGTGGCTTTGCGGAGGCGGTTGCAAAAGCCGCGAACAGAGAGTATAAAGACGAATACGCGCTTATGCCGCTCGATTCTACGCTTATTCCCAACGTCAAAGGCGTAAGGCAAGGCTTTATGTCGGACGATAAGGAGTTTTCTCTCATCGTTCTGCCCGATAAATCAGAAGAGTACGGCGTTATGTGCGAAAAATACGTTATTCCGTATCTCGAAAAGAAATATTCGCTCAACAGAAAAAGGTTGGTCTTAAAGTACTTCGGCAGTCGCGAACTGCTCGATAAAACTCTTGCGGAAGCCCGCGAAGTCACCGAAATCGACTTTACTTACGACGTGAGCGCGTCTTACGGCGATTATACCGTGGGATTATGTTTTGACAATTATTCCGAGTCGGACGGCGGCGCGGCGATAAGATATATCGTTTCCGCGCTTAAAGACGACATTTACGCGGAATACGACGCAAGCCTTTCCGAAAGACTGTTCGACTTATTGAAACTCCGGAAATTAAAGCTCGCCGTCGCGGAGTCCTTCACCGGCGGAAGAATAACCGCTTCCGTCATTAAAAATCAGGGCGCGTCCGCCGTGCTGACGGAAGGTCTTGTTTCTTATTCGGACGAAAGCAAGCAAAGACTTTTAGGCGTTCGCCGCGCGGATTTATTTAAAGAGGGCGCGGTCAGTTCGGTCGTGGCGTATCAGATGGCGACGGGGCTTTTAGATACCGCTAACTGCGACGTTGCGATCGCCACCACGGGACTTGCGGGACCCGACACGGACGCTTCGGGAAAACCCGTCGGATTATGTTATATAGCCGTGGGAATGAAAGACGGCGTGCATACCTATCGCTTTAATTTCAAGGGCGACAGAGAAACCGTTACGGAAACGGCGAAAAACACCGCGCTGTATCTCGCTATAAAAAAAGTAAAAAATCATAATTTATAATATAAAAGAGGAAAATAAAATGGATGAAAACAAGCTTAAAGCACTCGACGGAGTAATGGCTCAGATCGAAAAACAATACGGTAAAGGCGCGATTATGCGGCTCGGCCAGCAAGCCGCGGACGAGGGGATAGAAGTTCTGCCTACGGGTTGTTTGTCTCTTGATCTCGCGATCGGCGTGGGCGGTCTTCCGCGCGGCAGAATTATAGAAATTTACGGTCCGGAGTCTTCGGGCAAAACGACCGTGGCTCTCCATTGCATAGCCGAAACGCAAAAAGCCGGCGGCATAGCGGCGTTCGTGGACGCGGAACACGCGCTCGATCCCGTTTACGCCAAAAATCTCGGCGTAAATCTCGATGAGCTTTACGTTTCTCAGCCGGATACGGGGGAACAGGCTCTCGATATAACCGCTTCGCTCGTGTCGAGCAAGGCTGTCGATATCATCGTTGTAGACTCGGTTGCCGCGCTTACTCCCAAAGCGGAAATAGAAGGCGATATGGGCGACTCTCACGTAGGTCTTCAGGCAAGGCTTATGAGTCAGGCGTTAAGAAAACTTACCGCCATAACCGCCAAATCCAAAACCTGCATAATCTTTATCAATCAGCTGCGCGAAAAAGTCGGCGTTATGTTCGGCAATCCGGAAGTGACCGCGGGCGGTAAAGCTCTCAAATTCTACGCCAGCGTGAGAATCGACGTGAGAAAATCGGACGCGCTCAAAGATACGGACGGTGCTTACGGAAATCACACCAAAGCCAAAATCGTTAAAAACAAAGTCGCTCCGCCGTTTAAAACCGCGGAATTCGATATTATCTTTGGCAAAGGTATTTCCAAGGGCAGTTGCATAGTCGATTTGGGCGTTCAGTACGATATAATCGGAAAGAGCGGCGCATGGTTCTCTTATAACGGCGAAAAAATCGCGCAGGGCAGAGAGAAAGCCGTGGACTATTTCGAGAGCAATCCCGAAATTTACGAAGAAGTAAAAGCTAAAATTATGGACGCTTTTTACAATAAGAACAAGAAAGCCGAATAATTCTTTGACTTTCAGTTAGTTTTGGTATACAATATATAGTAGGAATCGGTGGCGCGAGCCACTAATCATAATAAACAGGAGGGCATTATTACGATGCAAACGTTACATTACGGCTCCCTGTTCTTGGCAAGCGGAGAAGTATCCGTCGGTATGCTCGTTATCGCGATTATCGTCGCGGTGATAGTTGCGGGCGCGGCGTGTCTTGTTCTGGGCTTGCAATTGAAAAAAAAGTCTTTTGAAAGAAAACAGGGCGATATTAAAAAAATCACCGACAAAATGCTCGACGACGCAAGAGAAGAGAGCAAAAGTATTAAGAAAGAGGCTATTTTAGAGGCAAAAGAACAGGAAATAAAACTCCGCAACGACTTCGAACGCGAAACGAGAGAAAAACGCGCGGAATTTCAGAGAACGGAGAACAGACTCAATCAGAAAGAAGAAACGCTCGATAAGAAAGAAGAAAATCTTAACAAGCGCAACGAAGAAACCACTCGTCAGCAGAACGTGCTGAAAGAAAAACAAGCCGAACTCGACAGAAAGCTTTCCGATATTTCGGAACAGCATAATATGATGATCAAAGAGTTCGAGAAGATCTCGCAGATGTCCAAAGACGAGGCAAAGAAGCAGCTTATCGAAGCCATGACGGACGAAGCCAGGCGCGACGCTGCAAGCACCGTTAAAAACATCGAGGCGGAAGCCAGGGAGGAGGGCGAAAGAAAGGCTAAAGAAATCGTTTCGCTCGCCATTCAGAAATGCAGCACGGAACAGGCTACCGAGCTTACCGTGTCCGTCGTTCCGCTTCCTTCCGACGATATGAAAGCGAGAATTATCGGCAGAGAAGGCAGAAACATCAGAACGCTCGAAAACGCGACCGGAATAGAATTGATTATCGACGATACTCCGGAAGTGGTTATCGTTTCCGGGTTTGACCCCGTGAGAAGAGAAACCGCGAGAATAGCTCTCGAAAGACTTATTCAGGACGGAAGAATTCATCCCGCGAGAATAGAAGAAACGGTCGAAAAGGTTAAAAAAGAACTCGACCAGCAGATTAAAGAAGCGGGCGAAGCGGCTATGTTCGAGTGCGGCATTTTCGGATTGCATCCGGAGCTTGTCAAAATTCTCGGCAGACTTAAATTCCGTACGAGTTACGGTCAGAACGTGCTTCGTCACTCTATAGAGGTGTCGCACTTAGCGGGGGTTATGGCAAACGAACTCGGCGTAGACGTCGCGCTTGCAAAACGCGCGGGGTTGTTGCACGATATAGGCAAAGCTGTTGACTTCGAAATAGAAGGCACGCACATGCAGATAGGCGCAGACCTTGCCAAAAAGTACAGAGAAAACGCCAACGTCGTGAACGCGATACTCGCTCACCACGGTGATACGGAAGCCAAAACGATAGAAGCGGTTCTCGTTGCCGCCGCGGATTCCATTTCGGGCGCGCGCCCCGGCGCGAGAAGAGAAACCACTACCAACTATATCAAACGCTTGCAGAAGTTAGAAGAAATTTCCGGCAGCTTTAAGGGAGTGGAAAAATGCTACGCCATACAGGCGGGCAGAGAAGTGCGCGTTATGGTAAAACCCGAACAGGTAGACGACAGTCAGACGCTGTTCCTCGCTAAAGAGATTGCCAAAAAGATAGAACAGGAAATGGAATATCCCGGGCAGATCAAAGTAAACGTCATAAGAGAATGGCGCGCGACGGAATACGCTAAATAAAACCCGAAAGGTTTAAAAAAATAAAA
>CAJLXC010000011.1 GCA_905210545.1 uncultured Eubacteriales bacterium
GGAACGCCGTTCGGCGTTCCCCCGCAGTATTTATATAAAGAGATTGCCGCGGGGTTAAAAACCCCTCGCAATGACAATATGCGGTGTCCGTCAAAGTCGTCCGCAATGACGCTATTGAGTACCGCACCCCGCGCTGTCATTAGGAAAATAATTTTTTATTTTTTTACGTTTTACCCGTCGTAAAGTGCTTGTCAAATAAAAAATCGGTGGTACAATGCGGGCGATTTTGAAATTCGCTTACGGGAGGACGCAGTAGTGAGAGAGATCGTCGAGCGCATCAGACTTATCGAAGAAGAACAGAAACGCCGCGCGGACGGCGATTATCTTTCTAAATACAACGCGGGGGAAAAAGTTCATTTAAAGCAGTTGGCGTTTCACAAATGCCAAAAAAAGAACAGGTGGGTTTTCGGCGGGAACAGAAGCGGCAAGACCGAGTGCGGGGCGGTAGAAACGGTTTATATGGCGCGGGGGATTCACCCTTACAGGCAGAACAGAAAAAACGTGTTCGGGTGGGTGGTGTCTCTGTCGGCGCAGGTTCAGCGCGACGTGGCGCAGGCGAAAGTACTGCATTATCTCGACCCACGCTGGATAGAAGACGTGGTTATGCTGTCCGGCAAAAAAGAAAGTCCCGAATACGGCGTTATCGACCAGATACGCGTTAAAAACGTATTCGGCGGCACGTCTACGATCGGCTTTAAGTCGTGCGATCAGGGCAGAGAAAAGTTTCAGGGCAGTTCGCTCGATTTCGTATGGTTCGACGAAGAGCCGCCGGAAGATATTTACGCGGAATGCCGTATGCGCGTTCTCGATAAGCGCGGCGATATTTTCGGAACGATGACGCCGCTTAAAGGGCTTACGTTTATTTACGACGAAATCTATCTCAACGAAAAAAACTCCGACGAGGTGTGGTACGAGTTTATGGAATGGGCGGACAATCCGTATCTCGACGAGAAAGAAACGGAAGCGTATACCAAAACCCTTTCCGCCGAACAGCTGGAAACGCGGCGTTACGGCAGGTTTAAGTGTTCTTACGGGCTTGTGTATCCCGAATTCGACGAAAACGTTCACGTTATCGACCCGTTCCCCGTGCCGGAAGAGTGGCAGGATACCGTTTCTATAGACCCGGGGCTTAATAACCCGCTCGCGGCGAACTGGTACTGCGCGGACTACGACGGAACGGTATACGTGGTGGCGGAGCATTTCGAGGCGGGGCGCGACATAAAATATCACGCCGCGGAGATTCGCCGAATCAGCGACGAAATCGGTTGGAAAAAGGATAAAAACGGGCGAATTATTGCGCTTATCGACTCGGCGGCGAATCAGAAAACGCTCGCTTCGGCAAAATCGGTGACGGAGTTGTTTACGGAAGAAGGCATCGCGGTTAATCCCAAGGTAAACAAGGATTTGTTTGCGGGGTTGGAGCGGGTAAAGGGATATCTTGCGCCGATAAACGGTAAGCCCAAAATTTATATTTTCAGAAATTGCGTCAACCTGATAAGGGAATTGAAAAATTATCGTTTTAAAGAAGGCGACACGCCCGTCAAGGCGGACGACCACGCGCTGGACGAATTGCGTTATTACATAATGACCAAGCCGAAATGCGCGCCCGAAAAGCCCGTTAAAAACGAAATTCAGAAAGATAAGGAGAGACTTTACAGGAAAATTCTTAATGAGAGAAAAACGTTTAAATGAAAAGAAAGTAAAAGCCGCTCTCGTTAAAAAGGCGTTGGGTTACGACGCGACCGAAGTCGTTGAAGAATACGTTTCGGACGAAGCGGGAGAGGTAAAGCTTTCTAAAAAAAAGGTGACCAAAAAGAACGTTCCGCCCGATATGTCCGCCCTTAAAATGCTGATGGACGAAGCGTTCGTTCCCGTGGGGGAAATGTCCGACGAGGAACTGGAAAAAGAAAAGGAAAGGCTCATAAAAGAGCTGTCCGAAAAACAAAAAAAGGAGAATAAACGTTGAAAAAAATCGACAAAAACGAAAAAGACAAGTTTAAAGAAGATCTGATTGCGGACGTTAAAGCCGACTTTGAAAACCGCCGCAAGGCACGGGTTGAAAACGAACGGCAATGGGAGCTGAATATGAATTTTATATCCGGAAATCAATACTGCGGCATTAACGCGCGCGGAGATTTAGAGGATAAGGACAGAGACTTTTTCTGGCAGGAAAGAGAAGTTTTCAATCACGTAGCCCCCGTCATCGAGTCGCGGCTCGCAAGGTTTTCGAGAGTGTCGCCGCTGTTTTCCGTTCGCCCCAAAACCGATGACGACAAAGACGTGAACGGCGCGGCGATCGCGGAAAAACTGCTCGCTTCCGCTTTTGAAAAATACGACCTCGACGAAACCGTCAAAAAAGTTACCGTATGGAGCGAAACCTGCGGAACGGGCTTTTATAAAATCGTCTGGGATAACCGTGGCGGCAACGCCGTGGGCGAAGCGGACGGGGAAACGGTTTTCGAGGGCGACGTGAAAATCATTCCCGTTTCTCCGTTCGAGATCTTTCCCGACAGCCTGTTCAGCGAAGAATTAGACGACTGTTTCAGCATTATACACGCGAGAGCGTTGCCCGTGCGAGAAATCAAAGAAAAATACGGCGTTGCCGTCGCGGGCGAGAATTTAGACGTTTTCGGTCTATTTAAAAGCGATTCCGCAAAAAGCGGCGCGAAAACGACTATAGAAAACGCCGCGATCGTGATAGAAAAATACGAAAAGCCGTCTGCGGAATTTCCGTCCGGCAGGCTTATAACGGTCGCGGGCGACGAGCTTTTGTATTACGGCGAGCTGCCGTATAAAAACGGCAAGAACGGGGCGAGAACGTTTCCTTTCGTAAAACAGGTTTGTCTTAAAGCCGCGGGGCGGTTTTTCGGCGCAAGCATTACGGAAAGACTTATTCCCGTTCAGCGCGCGTTCAACGCGGTGAAAAACAGAAAGCACGAGTTTTTGAACAGGCTGTCTATGGGCGTTATGAAGGTGGAAGACGGCTCGCTCGACGTGGACGATCTGGAATCGGAAGGCTTGCCTCCCGGAAAAGTTCTGGTTTATCGGCAAGGTTCTTCCGCGCCGGAGATGATGGGCGGGCTTTCTATGCCGTCGGATTTCAACGAGGAAGAAGAAAAGCTTCTTAACGAATTCGTCACGATAAGCGGCGTTGCCGAGGTGTCGTCTTCTATGTCAAACGCGAACGTGGCGAGCGGTACCGCGCTCGAAATACTCGTGGAACAGGATAACGAAAGACTTATCGTTTCCGCGGAAACGATAAGAAAATGTTATCTCGAAATCGCGCGGCAGGTTATAAGGCTTTACGCGCAGTTCGCCGCGGGCGTGAGAATGATAAAGATAAGGGATTCCTTTAACAAAACGCGGATAACTTACGTGGATAAATCCGCCGTCAATTCCGACGACGTGTATCTCGAAAACGAAAACGAGCTTTTGTATTCTCACAGCCAGAAAAAAGAAATGATTTTCAAACTGTATCAAAGCGGTCTTTTAACGGACGAAACGGGCGATTTGCGCCCCGCGACCAAAGAAAAAGTTTTGTCGCTGCTCGGTTATAAAGACCTCGATTATCAGAAAGGCGTTTCGGAAATGCAGAGCGAAAAGGCGCAGAAAGAAAACGAACGGATAAGAAAACGCGAGGTTCACGCCGAAGAAGTGGACGACGACGAAATTCATCTCGACGAGCATACGCGATATATTTTAAGCGAATACGACGAGCTTAACGAAGAAGAAAAACAGAGACTGTTCGCCCATCTTAAAGAACACAAAGACAGAATAAAACGTGAAAACGCCGCGGCGAAAAATAACGCCGCAGGCTTAAAATTATAAAAATATTAAAGGAGAAAATCGATAATGGAAGAACTTAATGTTGAACAAACGGGCGTTGCCGCCGACGAAGCCGCGGAGGCGGAAAAGAAAACGAGCGACGACGGAACGAGCGTCTCATACGGAAAGTTTAAAGACGCCGCCGCGCTTTATAAAGCGTACGAGTCTTTGCAGGCTGAATTTACCAAACGCTGTCAGCGGCTTAAAGAACTCGAAACGGCGTCTGCCGCCGACAAGGTAATCGCCCCGACGGAAAGCGAAAGCGCGAACGTTCGCGGTATAACCGATAAGGAGAAAGAAGACATCCTTAAAGACTACCTGAAAAGCGTGCTGGAAGCCAAAACCAAAGCGATAGTGATGGACGGCGCGGGATCGGGCATAAAAACCCCGCCTTCCCGTCCCGTCACGATAAACGAAGCGGGAAAACTCGCCAAAGAGTTTTTCGACTGAACCGCCGACCTTTTGAGGTCGGAAACAAAAAAACAATTTTAAATGGAGATTTTTAAATGGCAGTAAACTTGACTAACGCTGACAAGGCGTTGAAAACTTATTATCTCGACGCGGTAGCGCAACAGTTGGACGTTATTTCGCCCTTTTATGCGAAGATAAAGAAAAGCACGGACGACGTCTGGGGCAAAGAAGTAAAAAAACTCGTTTGCTACGGTGTGAACGGCGGCGTGGGCGCAGGCTCCGAGGAGGGAGCGCTTCCCGCTTCGGCGAGTTCCGGATATAAACAGATTACGTTGGGGCTTAAAAACCTTTACGGAACGATAGAGATAAGCGACAAGGCGATAAGGGCGTCTGAGAACAACGCGGGCGCGTTCGTGAATCTTCTCAACAACGAAATGGAAAGTCTGATAAGATCCAGCGCGTTCAATCTCGGCAGAATGTTGTTCGGCGACGGCACGGGCAAGGTGGCGAAAGTTGTTAAAATTCAGAACGGCATAGTCGCTCTGGACAGCGTGAGTAACCTTGCCGAGGGTATGCTCGTCGATTTCAGAAACGCAACCGACGGCTCGATTATCAGCGGCTTCGGCGGCAGAAGAATCACAATACTCGACAGAGTGTCCAAGGCGATAAAGGTGGACGGCACCGCGCCTACGGACGAAACCGTTGCGGAAGGCACTATTATTACCGTGCAAGGTTCTTATAACAACGAAATAACCGGTCTCGGCGCGATATTCGACGTTGATTCCACTCTGTACGGTTGCGACAGAATAGCCGAAAGCTGGGTGTTGCCGTACAACCTTTCTAACGTGGGCAACATTACGGAGCTCGGGCTTCAGAAAGCTCTCGACGTAATCGAGGAAAAAAGCGGCGCGCCGATAGATATGATCCTTTGTTCCTGGGGCGTGCGCCGCGCGCTTTATAAACTCTTCTCCGCAAACAAGAGAGTGATAGATACCGTGGAACTCGAAGGCGGATTCAAAACCATGAGCTATAACGGAATACCCGTCGTTGCGGACAGATTCTGCCCCGCGGGTACTATGTATCTCATAAACAGCAAAGACTTTACTTTATGTCAGCTTTGCGACTGGCAGTGGCTCACGGGGGACGACGGAAGCATCTTAAAACAAGTGCCCGGCAAACCCGTATATACCGCAACGCTCGTTAAATACGCAGAGCTTATATGCGCCCGCCCCTACGGACAAGGCGTTTTAACCGGCATTACCGAAGCCTGACGATTTTTGCGCCGAACGCCGCGTTGCGTCCGGCGCATATTTTTTATCTTAAAAAAGGAGATTGCGATGAAAATAAGAGAAATTATAAAAATCGCCGCCGATTTTACCGCGAGGGAAAAAGTTTTTTCGAGTCTGTCGTCTTCCGCTACGGAAACGGACAAGACCGTTCTTTCGGAAATCGATTTGTTTACGCGGCTCGTAAACCTCGTGACTGGCGAGCTTGCCGCGAGCTATATTCCGATGAAAAAGGAAGAAAAAATAACCGCGACGGACGGGATAGTGAGATATTCCGCGTTAAAAGAAAACCCGATAAAAATACTCGGCGTTTACGATTCTTACGGCAATAAGCTTTCATTTACGGTGTTTCCCGAATATATGCGCGTCTGCGGCGGAGAAATCACCCTGATTTATGCGTATTCTCCCGCAAACGCGGGACTTGACGATGAAACGGGTTATACCGAAAAGGACGTTTCGGCCGAAGTTCTGGCTTTGGGTACGGCGGCGGAGGGTTGTCTTATAGCGGGGAGAACGGAAGAAGCCGTAGCTTTCCGCAAGCGTTTTTCGGACGGCGTGGAACGGTTTTGTATGCCCGAAAACAAGAGAATCAAAAGGAGGGGTTGGCTGTGAGAAGCAAGGTAAACGGTTTTTTAAAGCCCGCGTTTACCGAAAAAACGGCGGTGCTCGGCAGCTTTTACGTCGCGCCCGAACCGGACGTCGTTTTCACGGACGCGATGCTCCCGCCCGTGGGTAAGCGGATTTTAAAGCCTTATCGGAAGAACGGCAGAACGCTTGCATATTGTTCCGATAAAAAAGTTTACGAACGCACGAACACGGGTTACGAACCGCTTTCGGGAAAAATTTTCGATTCCGCGCCGCAGATAGTTGCGATTACTTACGGGGGAGAAACGAAACTGCTTATCGTCGGCGAACAAGCGAGCGTTATCGAAGGCGAGGACGAAGAGAAAAACGTGCCTTACGGGGATTGTTTTACGGTGTTTAACGGAATGCTGTTCGTGGCAAAAGGGAAACTGTTGAGATTTTCCGCGCCGTTCGATTTCACGAATTTTTCCGTCGGAACAAAGCTCGGCGGCTATTTCGAGACGGAAAGCGAAGACGGCGAGATCGTTTTTATGTGCGGGCTTAACAGCAAGTTGTGTCTTGTTTGCGAGCATTCGGTGACGGAGCTTTCCGTGACGGGTGACAGAACGGATTATTCCGCGGAAAAAATTCCGCTCGGTTATCTCGACGTGAAAAAAAACAGCGCGACGAAAATCGGAGAAAACGTTTTCTTTATAAGCGACGGAAAACTCGTTAAGTACGGAAAGAGCTTAAAGACGTTTCAGCTCCCCGCGGGTACGAGTTTATACTCCGCTTATAACGCCGCTTCCGCAAAGGGGTTTTATCTGTTGCCGTTTTTAATAAATTCGGAATACAAAATGCTTTGCGTAAAATCCGGCGACGAAGAAAACGGGTTTATCTCCAAGGGCAGCGGATACGTCGCGGACGAAGGTTACGCGGTAAATCCGTCTAACAATAAGATTTGTCTTGCAGTAGAAACCACTAAAGAAGAAAAGCCCGCTCCGCTCGAAACGGACTTTAAAACCTGCGCGAAAAAAGCGTTGGTCAAGGCGGAAATCTGCGCGGACAGAACTCTTTCGTTTTCCGTGGCGGGGGATTTCGGCGAGAAAAAATTTTTTGCGGAAGCGGGTTGCAACGTTTTTTATTGCAATCTCGTTTCGAAAAAGTTTTCCTTTTCGGCGGAGGGCGCGGGAAAAAACACGCAGATATCCGTTAAATACAGAATTTTAGGAGAGAGATGATGGAATTCACAAAACCTACGACCAAGGAGCAGATGTACGCCACGCTCCAGACGATTTATAATTATTACCGCGTTACGAGAGAGAATTATGCGCCTGTTACGTTCGACCCTCTTACTCTTTCGGATATGACCGTTACGGAACTTACGGACGAGCAGCTTGGCGCAAAGGCGGAAGTTCTTCTTAAATCCGCGCACGAGCGGGAGGTTCTCGCGCTTAAAAAAACGATAAACGAAAAGCTCGCCGCGCTGAACGCCAAAAAGAGTTCGGTTACGTCGGACGCCGCCGCGCTCGAAGAAAAAATAAACGCCGCTTATCTTAAGAGCGAGGATAAGGTGGAAAAAGAAGCGGTAAAAAAGGGGTTCGCTCATTCTAACGTGGTTCTCGACAAGCTTGCGGAAATGGAAAGCAAAAAGAACGCGGAAATCGCCAAGGCGGAAGCCGATAAAAACGCAGCCGTCGCGGAGATAAACGCGGAGATTTCTTCGCTTAACGCCGCGCTTGCGGGGGCGGATAATTATTACGACGATATACACGCTTATGAAAAAGCCGCCAAGGTGACGGAACTTAAAGACGCGCAGGAAAAGCAGAAAACCGAAGCTTTTAAGTACAACAATTCGATCTCGGAAAAGAAACAAAGATACGCCAACGCGATAAAACAGCTGAATATGACGTATCGGCTTAAGTTTATGGAGATAAAAAACGTGGAGTTTACCAAAGAACAACTTTACGATATGGGTTATTATCAGGACGTTATCGATTGCGTGTGCGGGTATTACGACACGCTGGGAGCAGCCGCGGCGTTTACCGATATTTCGAAAGAAGGCAAACTCGTTTTGTATCTCGAAGACTATTATCAGAACGTTATTTATATGTACAAATCCCGCAAAACGTGATTTCGGGGCGCGCCGCGCGTAAAAGCGGCGCGCCTTTTTACGTTTTTTGCCGTTATGAGTTTACAAACGCGAAGATTTGTGGTATCATTATTATATGAGCAGAAAAGTAATTATAGGAGGCGTGACGATAGGCGGCGGAGAAAAAACAGCCGTGCAGTCTATGTCTACGCTGAAAATTTCCGACACGGGAAAAGCCGCGGAACAGGCGAGGATTCTTAAAGAAGCGGGTTGCGACATACTCAGGTTTTCCGTTCTCGACGAAGCCGACGCGAAGTCTTTTGCGGAGCTTAAAAAACGCGTCGATATTCCGCTCGTCGCGGATATTCATTTTGATTATCGGCTCGCGATAAAGGCGATAGACGGCGGCGCGGATAAAATCCGCATAAACCCCGGCAACGTGGGCGGGGAAGATAAGATAAGAGAAATAGCGGCGGCGTTAAAATCCGCAAAAATCCCCGTGCGCGTCGGTTCTAATACGGGCAGCATAGAAAAAGAATTTTTAAATAAATACGGCAGAAACGAAATTTCTCTCGGCGAGAGCGCGCTGAAAAACGCCCGCTGTCTTGAAAAATACGGCGTGAGCGATATAGTCGTTTCGGTAAAAGCTTCCGACGCGCCGCTTACCGTAAAGGCGAATAAATATATTGCGGAGCGCGCCGACTATCCGCTGCATATCGGCGTAACGGAGGCGGGTACGGAATACAACGGCGTGGTGAAAAACGCCGTGGCGATAGGCGCGCTTTTATCCGAAGGCATAGGCGACACGATAAGAGTCAGCCTTTCCGCCGATCCCGTGAGAGAGGTCGTCGCGGCGAAAGCGATTCTTTCCGCGTTGAAGCTCGAAAGCTACGGGGCGGAGGTGATTGCCTGTCCTACCTGCGGCAGATGCGCGTGGGATTGCATGGGGTTTGCGGCTAAAACGGAAGAATACGTTAAAAACGTTAAAAAGCCGATAAAAATAGCCGTTATGGGTTGCGTGGTAAACGGACCGGGAGAAGCCGCGGACGCTGATATAGGCGTTGCGGGAGGCAAAGACGGCTGCGTGATTTTTTCGGGCGGCAGGATTATAAAAAAAGTCAGGGAAGAAAATCTGGAAAAAGAGTTTTTCGCGGAGATAGACGAATGTCTAAAATAAGAAGTTACGAAGAGTTTATAAACGAAATAAGGGGAATAGACGAACGGCTTAAAAACGCCAAGGTAAAATCCGTAGAAGTGGATAAGTCCGCGCGGTCGATTACCTACCTTTTTATCTGCGATAAGCCGATAGACGACGCCCTTAAAAGAAAAATCGCGGAAAAGGCTATGAGCCTTACGCCCGAATCGTTTCGGGAAGTGTTCGTAAAAACCGAAAAAATCGCGAGCGACGATCAGCTCGTCAATCTCGCGGCGTACGATTTTCTCAAGAAAAATTATCCGTCCGTATCCATCTTTATGGACGAGTCTGACGTCAGCTCTTCGCTCGTCGGCAACGTTGTGAAATATACCCTTAAACTCCCTGCCGACGGGGCGGATTACGTGATGAAAAACGGCGCGATAAAAAAGCTGGACGAATACCTTTCCGGGCGGTTCTGTTCCGATTTCGTGGGAACGACCGAGATTAAAACGGACGTGGAAAAAGTAAACATTCTGTCGGAAGAGGTTTACGAAAGCGAGCTGCAAAAAATAATGCGCCGCACGATAAAGGTAAAAGACGTTATTCCCATAGACGATCCGACGTTAGGCGATTCCGCGCAGTATATAGAAGACCTTACGAGCGGCGCGGTCACCGTGTGCGGCACGGTTACTTCTATAGACGAGCGCACGACGAAAAACGGCAAGCCGTTTTTCATAATCCACATAGACGACACCACGGGCAGAACGGGCGGCGTGTATTTTACAAAAAAAACGACTTATCAGAAAATAAAAGAGATTAAAGAGGGCGACGCGATAATCGCGCGCGCCACGATAGGCGATTACAACGGCAGACAATCTCTCACGTTTGAAAAAATAAACCGCTGCACCTTCCCCGAGGATTTCAAGCCGGAAAGCAAAGCCAAAAAGACCGCTCCGAGAAATTATAAAAAGATTTTCCCCGAGCAGGCTTCCACCGTGAAAGTGAAAAGCGTGTTCGACGAAGAAACGGTTTTGCCGGCGGAGCTTACGGATAAAGAATACGTAGTTTTAGATATAGAAACCACGGGACTTGAAAACTCTGACGAAATAACCGAAATCGGCGCGGTAAAAATAAGAAACGGCAGAATAAGCGAGCAATGGACGACGCTCGTAAAGCCTACCAAAAAACTTACGCCGGAGAACGTAAAGCTCACGGGAATTACCGAAGAGATGCTTAAAGACGCGCCTTCGCCGGAAGAAATCTTTCCCGATTTTATGAAGTTTATAGACGGAACGGTTCTCGTCGCGCACTATGCGGACTTCGATTTGTCTTTTATAAGGAGAGAAGCCGCAAAGGAGGATTACGAAGTGAGAAACAAGATTCTCGATACGGTGATTATGTCGAGAACTTACGTTCCGGGACTCGTAAACAACAAGCTTAACGTCGTGGCGGATCACTTCGGCGTGGTGTTCCGTCATCACCGCGCGCTGTCGGACGCTTACGCAACCGCGGAGATTTTCATCGAGCTGATGAAAATTAAGGCAAAAAAAGAAGAAAACGCATAATTTTGCGGTAAATTTTGCGCAATCGGTTGAAAAACGCTTGCGAAAAGCCTTAAAACGTGGTATCATATAGATGCTTATCAGATACTTGCTTGTATTATGAGAACGGTTTTCCGTTCTCATAACTTTTTATGGGAGGTTTTATTCCGTGAAATTCGATTTATGCGCAGTGAAAAAATTATGCGAAGAAACAGCCGAAAAGACAGGGCTTAAAGTTTACGACGCAGAATTCAAGCAGGGCAAAAATCCCGCGCTCACCGTTTTCGTGGATAAAGACGGCGGCGTTACTCTCGATGATTGCGAACGCTTTCACAACGCGATAAGCGAAGCTCTCGACGAACTCGATCCGTCGGCAGGCGCGCCTTATACTCTCAACGTTTCTTCTCCCGGCGCGGACAGAGCGTTTAAAACGGAAGAGGATTTTCTTTCGCATATAGGTAAGAAAGTAGAAGTAAAGCTTTATTCTTCCGTAAAAGGCAAAAAGTTTTACGAAGGAATCTTAAAAAAGTACGACGGAAAGTGTGTGGTGATAGAAACTTTTGACAAGCTTTCTTTGTCGCTCGAACTTAAAAACGTGGTCAAAGTAAACGAATATATAGATTTTTAAAACGGAATTCAGGCGACAGTCGGCAATTTGCCTGCGGGCGCGACACGAATATAAATTATCAAGATTTTCATTTAATTTAAGGAGAACATTATGATCAATCAGGACTTTTTTCTGGCGTTGGAAGAACTGGAAAAACAGAAAGGTATCGCGCAGGACGAATTCGTCGCCGCGCTCGAAAACGCTATGAGCATCGCTTATAAAAAAATGTCCGGCGTGGCGGGGGATATTTCAATAAAACTTAATCCCGAGAAAAAATCCGTTACCATAAACAGCGTGAGAACCGTAGTCGAAGAGGTCGAAGATCCGGATAAGGAAATAAGTCTCGAAGAAGCGCGCGAAACGAAAAAATCTTATAAACCCGGCGATAGTTTCGTCGTGGAAATAAAATCCAAAGATTTTGGCAGAATCGCCGCGCAGACCGCAAGACAGGTACTTACGCAAAAGCTTCGCGAAATAGAACGCGAAAACACCGTAAACGAGTTCGAAGATAAAGAAGGCGAACTTATGCCTTGCATCGTTCGCAGAATAGAAAACGGCAACGTTTACGTAGAAGTCGGCAGCAATCAGATAGAAGGCGTGCTTACTCCGAGAGATCAGGTGCCCGGCGAAAAATACGAAATAAATCAAAAGCTTAACGTGTTCGTCAAAAAAGTAAAAAATTCGGGCAAGGGCGCGCAGATTATGGTTTCGCGTACAAGCAGCGGGCTTGTCCGCAGACTTTTTGAAAACGAAGTTCCCGAAATCAAACAGGGTATCGTGCAGATAAAGAGCATTGCGAGAGAACCCGGACAGCGTACCAAAGTCGCTATCTGGTCGGAAGACCCCGCGGTGGACGCGATAGGCGCGTGCGTCGGCAACAAGGGGTCGAGAGTCAACGCGATCGTTTCTGAACTCGGCGGAGAAAAAATCGATATTATTCCCTGGAGCGAAAACCCGCTCGAATACATCTCTATGGCGTTGTCGCCCGCGAGAGTGGTAAAAGTCGTTCAGACGGGGGATAACAGCGCGATGGCGATAGTGCCGGACGATAAGCTTTCTCTCGCGATAGGCAGAAGCGGTCAGAACGCAAGACTCGCGGTACGCCTTACCAACTGGAAAATAGACGTTAAAAGCGAAAGCGCGGCTCTCGCGGAACTCGGAGAAGACGCGGGGGCGGAAGTTTCCGAAAACGCCGAGGTCGAAGAGAACGCGCCTGTCGAAGAGAACGCGCCTGCGGAAGAATAAAAACGATAATAACGAAAAGAAACGGAAGGAACGTCGATGGAAAAGAAAATTCCTATGCGCACGTGCATTGCGTGCAGGGCGTGCAAAGATAAGCGCGAAATGCTCCGCGTGGTTAAATACGGCGACGAGATTTCTCTCGATAAAACCGGCAAAGCCAACGGGCGCGGCGCGTATATCTGCAACGACGCGGAATGTTTTAAAAAACTTAAAAAAAGCAAGCTTTTAAACCGCGCGTTTTCCTGCGCGGTAGACGATTCCGTATACGATAAGATTGCGGAGGAGTTTCTTGGAAAATAAAGGGAGAACGCAGACTTTTTTAGGGTTTGCGGTGCGCGCGGGCAAATTCCGCACGGGTTTTAATTCCGTTGCGAGCCTTAAAAAAGTATATCTTCTGGTAGTGTGCAGAACGGCGAGCGAAAATTCTTTGGACGAAGCGAAAAAGCTTGCGAAAAAATTCAATTGTCCGCTGATTAAAACGGAAAAAGAAACGCTGGAAGAAATCATTTATAAACACAACGCAAAGATTATGGCTGTTACCGACAAGAGCCTTGCGCTTGCCGCGAAAGCCGATTCGGAAAAAGATTTTATAACGGTTCAGGAGTAATTTATGGCTGAAATGCATAATGAAAACATCAAAAAAACGGGCGAGATTCTCTCGGGCGGCAAGATTAACGAACTCGTTTCCGCCTTGAATAAGTCGGAAAGCGATCTTAAAAGCCTGAAAGCTCGTCTTGCCGAAAAGCTTAACGCTATCGAGACGGAAAAAGCCCGTCAGGAAGCGGAAGAATCCGCGAAACAGGCTTTGTCCGCTGCCGGCAACGCGGAAAAAGAAGCTCCGCGTGCGGCTGAAAAAGTCGCGCCTTTGCCCGAATCCGCAAAAGCGGAAGCGGTTAAAGAAGAGAAAAAGCCGAAAGCCGAAGAAAAACCCGTTGCGGAAGAACCGGTAAAAGATATTAAAAAAGAAGCGAAAGCCGAACCCGAAAAAGAAAAGGTTACGGCAACGCCCGCCGCGCCTGCGGAAAAACCCCGACCTTCCTTTATAGTTCGCCGCGAATACGTGCCTAAAGAACAGCCTAAACCCGCGCGTCCTCAGTCCGACAGACCTCAGAGACCTTACGGCGACAGACCGAACAGATTCGGAGATCGTCCGCAAAGACCTGCGGGGGCAAACGGTCAGGGCGGATTTAACAGAAACGGCGCGGCTCGTCCCGTCGGCGGCAAAAAACCGCAGCCGACTTACGTTGCGCCGCCTATCGTGCCTGCCGGAGATAAAAGGTCGTTCGGCAAAAAGAAAACGGGCGGTGAAAAACAGTACGAAGACAAACACTCGCTCAATAAACGCTCTCTTATCAGAAACAGCGTCGATATAGACGATTTCGACGAGAATAAAACGGGTTACAGAAAATTCCGTCCGGTCAAAAAGAATAAAGAACAGGCTGAATCCAACGTTATAAAGATAGAAAAAGCCGTTATCAATACGGAAATAATCCCGCTTAAAGTTTTGTCGGAAAAAATCGGCATAACCGCGGCGGAAATTACCAAAAGGCTCTTTAAAGAGGGCATAATGAAAACCATAAACGATTCTGTGGATTTCGACACCGCCGCGTTCGTCGCGGACGAAATCGGCGTTAAGCTCGAACTCAAACTCGACAAGACGGCGGAAGACGTTCTGTCGGAAGGCTTTGACGACGCCGTAGAAGACGAGAGCAAGCTCGTTCGCCGTCCTCCGGTCGTAACCGTTATGGGTCACGTAGACCACGGCAAAACTTCTATTCTCGACAGAATAAGAAAAACCAACGTCACCGCGGGCGAAGCCGGCGGAATAACGCAGCACATAGGCGCGTATCAGGTTACCGTTGACGGCAATCCGATAACCTTCCTCGATACCCCGGGACACGCGGCGTTTACCGCAATGCGCGCGAGAGGCGCGCAGGCAACGGATATAGCCGTTCTCGTAGTCGCCGCGGACGACGGAATAATGCCGCAGACCGAAGAAGCGATTTCGCACGCGAAAGCTGCGGGCGTTCCCATCATCGTCGCGGTGAACAAGATAGATAAGCCCGAAGCGAATATAGAAAAAGTCAAAACACAGCTTACCGAAAAGGGTCTCGTTCCCGAAGAATGGGGCGGCGACGTTATGATTTGTCCCGTTTCCGCAAAGACGGGAGAAGGATTCGATAATCTTTTGAGCAGTATTCTTACGCTTGCGGAGGTGAAAGACCTCAAAGCCGATCCCTCGAGAAAGGCGAAGGGCGTAGTTATAGAAGCCAAGCTCGATCCCGGCAAAGGACCGATCGCCACGGTGCTTATACAAAACGGAACGCTCCGCGTTTCCGATAACGTCATCGTCGGTACGGTTACGGGCAAAATAAGAGCGATGAGCGACGACAAGGGCAGAAAGGTTGCGTCCGCAGGTCCGTCCGTTCCCGTTTCCATAATGGGCTTGGACGACGTGCCGGAAGCGGGAGATATTCTTTACGCGGTAGAGCAGGATAAGCTTATGAAGCTCGTCGCGGAAGAGAGAAAGAACAAAGAAAGAGAAAATATGATAAAGGCTTCTTCCAAGGTCACGCTGGACGACGTGTTCAACAAGATTGCGGAAGGCGAAATGAAAGGTCTCGGCATTATAGTAAAGGCGGACGTTCAGGGGTCGGTGGAAGCCGTTAAACAATCTCTCGAAAAGCTTTCTAACGACGAAGTAAAAGTAAACGTTATCCACGCGGCGGTCGGCGCGATAAAGGAATCGGATATTATGCTTGCGGAATCTTCCGGCGCGATAATAATAGGGTTCAACGTGCGCCCCGATTCCAACGCGAAGCAGATAGCGGAAAAGAGCGGCGTGGAAATCAAGCTTTACAGAATAATCTACGAAGCGATAGAAGACGTTGAAAAAGCTCTTAAAGGTATGCTTAAGCCCAAGATTACCGAAGTGTATCTCGGCAAGGCGGAAGTCCGCGAAGTCTTTAAGATTTCCGGCGTCGGTCAGGTCGCGGGGTGTTACGTTACCGAGGGCAAGATCGCGAGAAACGGCAAGCTGCGTATTTATCGCGACGATATAATGATAACCGAAGGCAACGTATTGCAGCTCAAACGCTTTAAAGACGACGTTAAAGAGGTTTCGCAAGGCTTCGAGTGCGGTATTTCGATAGAAAAATTCAACGACATAAAGGTCGGGGATTTTATCGAATGTTATATCGTAGAAGAAACGAAAGCGTAACGTAAGGCAAAAACGATATTGCGGGTTCGTCCGCCGGATAAAAGACGGACGAACGCTATAAAGGAAGTATAGAATGAAAAAACACGGCGGCGGCGTGAGTCGCACGGACAGGCTTAACGCCGAACTGAAAAGAGAAATAAGCGAGATTATCGCAAAAAAACTTAAAAACCCCGCCGTTACGGCTATGGTTTCGGTAACCGACGTAGACGTTTCGCCGGATATTTCTTACGCCAAAGTGTTCGTGAGCGTTTTTTCTACGGACGAGAACAAAAAGAACGAGAGTTTCGCCGCGCTATGCGCCGACGCGAAAAAAATCAGATACGAACTCGGCAAGAGTATGCGTATCCGCACCGTGCCGGAGCTTGACCTTATTCTCGACCGCTCTCTCGAATACGGCGACAAAATGGATAAGCTCCTTTATAAAATCAGCGAGGACGAGAAAAAATGATTTCTTTAACCGCTCTCGCAAACAGACTTTTTTCAGAAAAAAGCGTCGCGCTGATCTGCCACATTCACCCGGACGGGGATACGATAGGGTCTGCCGTCGCTTTGCGTTTTATGCTTATGGAAAAGGGCGTTAAAGCGGATATCTATTCCGACGATCCCGTTCCCGCAAAGTATGCTTTTCTAAAAGGCGCGGAAAATATAAGCTCGGACGATATAGACGAGTCCAAGTATTCGGCGCTTGCCGCGATAGACTGCGCCGATATATCCCGACTCGGGAAATTTGCGGACGCGTATTTAAGAACTTCGCTCGTTACGTATTCTATAGATCACCATATTTCAAACGGCTATTTCGCGCGTAAAAATTACGTCGTCGATAAAGCCGCAAACGCGGAAAATATTTACGAGCTGGCTTTGGCGGCAGGGGCTTTTATATCGCCCGAAACAGCGGACGCGCTCGCCACGGGCATAATGACCGATACGGGCAACTTCCGCCATAAAAACGTCACGCCGTCTACGCTTCGCGTTACCGCGGAGCTTGTGGAAAAGGGCGCGGATCTCAATAAGATATACTTTAACTGTTTTGCTTCTCAATCGAAAGAACGCGCAAAGCTTTTCGGTCTGACGATGGAAAAAATCCGTTATTTTAAGGACGGCAAAATCGCGCTTATTTCCATACCCGCAAGCAATTTAGAAGCAAGCGGGGCGAAAACGGAGGATACCGAGGGGTTTATCGACTTCGTTATGGGCATAAAGGGCGTGGAGATAGGAATCGCCGTTATGGAAACGGATAAAAACGCTTATAAGATAAGCTTAAGGTCGGTTTCCGCCGACGTAAACGCGGTCGCCAAAAACTTCGGAGGCGGCGGACACGTTCTCGCGAGCGGCTGCAAAATCTGCGGCGAATACGAAGAAGTCGTTGACAGAATCACCGTTACCGCGGCTAAATATATAGAAGAATAATGAAAGGCTTTATCAATTTGTATAAGCCCGCGGGTATAAGCTCCGCGGCGGCGGTTTCCGCCGTCAAAAAGAAGTTTCATACGCCGTGCGGTCACATGGGTACGCTCGATCCTATGGCAGAAGGCGTTCTGCCCGTCGGAATTTATAAAACCTCGCGGCTGTTTCAATATCTTCTCGATAAAGATAAAAGTTACGTCGCGCGGTTTCGCTTCGGATTTACCACAGATACGTTAGACGTTACGGGCAGCGTTACCGAAACGACGGGAATAGTGCCGTCCGAAGAAGAAATAAAAGCGGTTTTGCCCGCGTTTATCGGAGAAATCGAGCAGATTCCGCCTAAATATTCCGCAAAATGCATAGACGGAAAGCGCGGCTATCAGCTCGCGAGAAAGGGCGTTGAATTCGAGCTTCAACCCAAAAAGGTCAATATATCAAACGTCACGTTGAACGGCAGGACTTCTGCGGACGAATACGAGTTTTCCGTGGATTGCAAGGGCGGAACGTATATTCGCTCGCTCGCGCGGGATATAGGCGCGGCGTGCGGGACGGTCGCGGCGATGTCATCGTTAAAAAGGGTTAAGTCGGGCGTGTTTGACCTTTCAAACAGCGTTTCTCTCGAAGAGTTCGCCCGGTCGGACGAACCCGAAAAATACATAATCCCGCCGGACGAGGCGGTGAGTTTTGAGAAGCTTGTTTTATCGGAAGAGCAGGCGACTAAAATATTAAACGGAATTTTCCCGGATTACGGGTTTAAAGACGGGTTATACCGCGTTTATAATCGCGAGGAATTCTGGGGAATAGGAGAATCCAAGGAGGGAATTTTAAAAATAAATGCCTATGTCAGATAAAGTGTTAAAAAAAGCGGTCGTCGCCCTGGGGTATTTCGACAGCGTTCATAAAGGACATCGTAAAGTAATAGAAGAAGCGAGAAAGCTTGCCGACGCAAAAGGCTGCGAGCTTGCCGTATTCACTTTTAAGGGTAACTTAAAAGCAATGCTTTCGGGAGAAAGAGATAAGTGCGTTTATAACGCTTCCGAACGCGAAGAAATTTTAAGGGGTCTGGGCGCGGACGATATTTATTTCGCGCCGGTAGATTTCGGATTTCTTTCGCTCGGCAAGCTTGCGTTCCTCAATAAACTGAACAAAAAATACGACGTGCAGGGTTACGTTTGCGGAAAGGATTATAAATTCGGCAAATTCGCTTCGGGAAACGTTGACGATCTCGCCAAGTATGCGGAAGGAAAACAGCAGCCGCTTATCGTCGTGGACGACGTGACCGACGCCGACGGAAAGAAGATTTCCACTTCGCGCGTCAAGCGTCTGCTTTCAGAGGGCAACGCGAAAAAAGCCGCGGATATGCTCGGCAGAAGCTTTTCGATAACGGGCGTCGTCAAAGAAGACAGGGGCGTAGGCTCTTCTTTAGGCTGCCCCACCGCTAATCTCAAAATAGAAAGGGATAAACAGCCGCTTAAAGACGGCGTTTACGCGGGCAGAGTAACCGTCAAAGGCAAAACGTATCGCGCGGTGGTTAATTTCGGACCGCGCCCGACATTCGACGTGAACGATAAAATGCTCGAAGCGCATCTTTTAGACTTTAACGAAAACATATACGGCGAAAAAATCACCGTTTATTTCGACGCGTATATAAGAGAAATTCAAAAGTTCGTTTCGCCCGAAAAGCTCAAAGAGCAGCTCGAAAAAGACATAAAAGAAGTCGGCGAAGGAAAATATGATTAAGTTCGGTCCGAGCGGCAATTCGGAAGCGTTTCTTCTTGCCGGCAACACGCACACCGAGCAGTCGGCGGCGTGGGTAAAGAATATGGGGCTGGATTGCTTCGAATATTCGTTCGGCAGGGGCGTAAGGCTCACGGAAGCGAAGGCTCGCTCGATAAAAGAAGCGTTTTCCGCCGCGGGAGTGGAGATAAGCGTTCACGCGCCGTATTACGTGAACTTTGCAAATCCGGACGACGCCATGGCGGAAAAGTCTTATTTCTACGTGCTTGAAAGCGCAAAGAAATGTCTTGAAATGGGCGGAGAGAGAGTAGTGTTTCATCCCGCAAGCCAAGGCAAGCTTTCGCGTGAAGAAGCCGTGGCTCTTACGAAAAAGCGGATAGAAATTCTTCGCGACAAAATCTACGAAAACGGGTACGCGAACGTAACGTTCTGCCCGGAAACGATGGGTAAGCTCGCGCAGATAGGTACGATAGAAGAGATTGCCGACTTTTGCGCCACGGACGAGGTTTTCGTGCCGTGCGTGGACTTCGGTCACGTGAACGCGCGGGAGCGCGGCAGCCTTAAAACCGAAGAAGATTACGAAGAAAGGCTGTCGTATCTTATAAATCGTCTGGGATACGAAAGAATAAATCGTATGCACGTGCATTTTTCTAAGATAGAGTACACGGATAAAGG
The DNA here is from genome assembly GCA_905210545.1 of uncultured Eubacteriales bacterium. Taxonomy (GTDB): domain Bacteria; phylum Bacillota; class Clostridia; order Christensenellales; family Borkfalkiaceae; genus UBA1259. The sequence continues at coordinate 19,740 of CAJLXC010000011.1, forward strand.
CGAAGTAAGGCATCTCACTTTTGCGGACGAAAAATACGGTCCGGAATTCGCGCCGCTTTCCGCCGCTTTTAAAAAGCTGAAATTAGAGCCGTACGTGATTTGCGAGTCTGCAGGCACGCAGGACGTTGACGCGCTCGCAATGAAAGAAATATTTTTCGGCAAATAATACGAATAAAGCGTCATAATCGCTTGACAGCATTTTTCGTATATGATAACATACACGACTTTAATCGAATAAAACGTTAAATAAGTCGTCGGAGGACGTGAGCGTCGCAACGCTCGGTATAAAACCATCCGTTGAAAAGACGTCGGGTGCGCCCGATTATTAGAGATAATAATCGGGCGTCTTTTTTATCCGACGGACGGGTGCTTCCGTTTTTCCGACGTGAGGGAATTAAAATGCAAAGCGTTAAACTAAAAACGATTTTTAAATACGTCGCGCCGTCCGTTATAGCTTCGGTTTGTTTTTTTCTGTTTACGATAATAGACGGAATATTCGTAGGCAACGGCGTGGGAGAAAACGCGCTGGGCGCGGTAAATATAGTGTTTCCGTTTATAATGATTATAAACGCCGTGTTTTTGCTTATTACGGTAGGCGGCGTTGCCGTTGCGGCGGTGCGGTTCGGCAAGGGTAACGAAAACGGCGCGAACGACGCGTTTATGCACGCGCTGTGCGTTATGCTCGCGGCGGCGGTTCTTCTTACCGTTACAGGCACTACGCTTACAAAACCGATAGGGTATATGCTCGGCGCAAACGAAACGTATATAGGTTACGTGAGAGATTACCTTTTCTGGTATTCGCTTTTTCTTATTCCGTCGGCTATCGGCACTACGTTTCAGTATTTTTGCAGAAACGACGGTTCGCCCGTGCTCGTTATGGTCGCAACCGCGATAAGCTCCGCAAGCAATATATTTCTCGACTGGCTTTTCGTGTATCCGTTAAAAAAAGGTATGGCGGGCGCGGCAATCGCCACGGGTATTTCTCAAACGCTTTATATGTTTGTTATCGGCACGCACTTTATGAGAAAAAAAGGCAAGCTCAGAATAAGAAAATTCGCCTTTTCCAAAACCGTGCTGGGCAAGATTTTTTTGAGGGGCGTTCCCGAATCCGTTTCTCAATTCGCCGTTCCCGTGTCTACCATTTGTCTTAACTACGTTTTGCTTGACAGAATAGGCGAGATAGCGGTGAACGCGTTTTCCGTTATAAACTACGTGGCGTCGTTTTCGGTCGCGATATTCGTGGGCGTGGCGCAGGGTATTCAGCCGCTTCTCGGCAAGGCTTACGGGGAAAAGAACGAAAAGGATTTGTTTTATATCCGCCGCGTTTCCGCGGTGATAGACGTGGTCGGCGCGGGCGCGATTTACGTGCTGCTTCTTTTCGTGGGGAGTGCGATTTGCGGAACGTTCGGCGCGAATACGGAAACCTCGGAATACGTCAATCGGGTTATGCCGGCTTTTGCGTGGGGCTTTATCGTTATGTCGCTGAATACTCTTATTTCTACCTATCTGTATTCTACCAAACGCACGAAAGAAGCGATTATAATGAACGCTTTAAGGAGCTTTGTGTTTACGATAGCCGTGATTTTGTTGCTGCCGCTCGTTTTCGGCAACGGAATAATCTGGCATACCTTCGGCATTTACGAGGCGTTAAGCCTTATCGTCGGCTTTATTCTGATGAAACGATCCGAAAGAAACGGAATAACTTTTAAATAAAAAATCATAAAGAGAAAACCCCCGCAACCGCGGGGGCTTTCCCTTTTTGACTAAAAGAAAAAATATCGCCGCCGCAGTAAATAAAAACGCTTGATTTATTGCGTAATAAATATTAAAATATATATGATGATTAAAAATTTTCCCGATAAACTGGATATAACCGCAACGTGCGCTTCGGGACTGGAGTCCGCGCTCAAAAAAGAGATAGAAAGGCTCGGTTACGGCGTAAACCCCGCGGAGAACGGCTCGATAACTTTTTCCGCAGACGCATACGCCGTTGCGGAAGCAAATATAAATTTAAGGACGGCAGACAGAGTTTACGTAAAGCTCGCGGAGTTTTCCGCAGAAACGTTCGACGATATTTTCGACGGCGTAAAGGCTCTTCCTTGGGAAAATTTTATCGCGAAAGGCGGCAGCGTCGCGGTGAACGGTAAGTGCGTTAAAAGTAAAATTTACGCCATAGCGGACTGCCAGCGCGTTATAAAAAAAGCCGTTGCCGACAGACTTTGCGAAAAATACGGAGTGCTGAGGCTTCCCGATGACGGAACGCTTTACGAAATAGCGTTTTCGATGTTTAAAGACAAGCTTACGCTCTTATTGAATACGAGCGGCGCGGGACTGCATAAACGCGGCTATCGCGACATGGTGGGGATAGCTCCTATCCGCGAAACGCTTGCTTCCGCATTGCTTTTGATGAGCGACGTTTATTACAAACGTCCGTTCGCGGATCCGTTCTGCGGATCGGGTACGTTCGTTATAGAGGGCGCGAAAATCGCTCTCGACATAGCTCCCGGCATAAACCGTTCTTTCGCATTCAACGAATGGGAAAATTTCGACAAAAGACTTTACGAGCGCGCCGTCGAAAAGGCGAGAGATAATGAAAAAAGAGATCGCGCGATAGATTTTTCCGGCTCGGATATAGACCCCAAAGCGATAAAGCTTGCCAAAAGACACGCGGAACGGGCGGGAATAGGCGATAAAATAAGGTTTTTCGTCTGCGACGCAGGGAAATGGAAGCCGGAATCGGACTTCGGCACGATAGTAACCAACCCTCCGTACGGCGTGCGCGTTTATGATAAAGACGAAGCGGAAGAGTGCTATAAAAAACTCGGCAAGGCGTTAAAATCGTATCCCGAATGGTCGGTTTTCGTTATCACCGCCGCAAAGTTCTTTGAAAAGAGCTTCGGCAAACGCGCCGACAGAAACAGAAAAGTTTACAATTCCGATATGGAATGCAGGTATTATTACTATTACGGCAAGAAAATCGAGCCGAAAAAAGAGTATTGACGATAAATTCCGCGCGGATAGCGCGTTATTATCGTAAAAATCAAAAAACGGAGATAGGAATATGATAAACGGAAAAATCCTTATAGAGAAACTTCTCGTATATGCGGAAACGTTTTTAAGTCTTAATAAAAGGGACGAAATTTACTTCCGTAATCTTTTGCTAAGAGAATTTAAGCTTGACGAGCCTGCGGAAAACGCGGGGGATTTGTCTTTCGTGAAAAACTACGACGTTCCGGACGAGCTTGTGGGCGAGATAGCGGCTTACGCGCGCGAAAACGGTTTGGTTAAAGACGGAGAAGAAGGGCGTTATTGCACCTATATAATGGGAATTTTGTCTCCGCTTCCCTCTGAAGTGAACGAAACGTTTATGAAAATCAAAGCCGAACGGGGCATAGAAAAGGCTTGCGAGTATTTTTATAATCTTTCCGTAAAGAACGATTACGTGCAGAAAACCGCCATCTCGCGCAACCTTAAATGGGAATATAAAGACGGCGACAGAACGCTCGAAATTACCATAAACTTAAGCAAACCCGAAAAGGATAATAAAGAAATCGCAAAACTTCTGACCGCGCCCAAAAAGGCGAAATATCCCGCGTGCCTTCTTTGCAAAGAGAACGAAGGCTTTGAGGGAACTGCCACTCACCCCGCGAGAGAAAATATAAGAACTGTTTCTTTAACGCTCGGCGGAGAGCCTTGGTTCGTGCAGTATTCGCCTTACGCTTATTATAACGAGCATATGATAGCCATATCGGAAAAGCACGCGCCCATGCATATAGAAAGCGATACGATAGACAAGGTGCTGGACTTTGTGGATTTCTTCCCCAACTATATGATCGGTTCTAACGCGGCGCTGCCTATTATCGGCGGTTCGATTCTTAATCACGAGCATTTTCAGGGCGGCGGTCATCTTATGCCTATGCATAAAGCTCCGCTCCTTAAAACCGAATACGTCTGCGCGAAATATCCGAACGTTAAAGTCGGCGTTGCGGACTGGTATAACAGCGTGATAAGGCTCGAATCTTCCGACAGAAAACAGATAGGCGACCTTGCCAAAAACGTGGTAAAAGGCTGGGCGGGTTTTACCTGCAAACCGTGCGGAATTTATGCGGAAACGGACGGCGTAAAACACAATTCGCTTTCTCCCGTTTGCAGAAAGAACGGCGACGTTTACGTTGTGGATATGATTTTAAGAAACAACGTAACGAGCGAAGAATATCCCGACGGCGTGTTCCACGCACACCCCGAGTATCATAATATCAAAAAAGAGGGTATCGGACTTATAGAAGCTATGGGGTTGTTTATTCTGCCCGGCAGACTTAAAAAACAGCTTGCGGAAATCGCGAAGATTTTATGCGGAGAAACGCCTTACGACGAAGCCGCGCTTGCGGATAAAGATAATTATTTATACGCGCACCGCTTTATGATAAAAGAGCTTTTATCGGCAGGCGTCGCGAAAGACGAACAAGAAGCGGAAAAACGCGTTACGGATAAAGTGAACGACGTGTGCAGAAACATTCTTTTAAATACCGCGGTATTTAAAAAGGACGAAAACGGCGTTAAAGGGTTCGACGGGTTTTTGGCTTCCGTCGGAATAGAGAGAAAATAAAAACGTTTTATCCGACGGAAAACGTCAGGGTAAACGAAAATATAAAAAACAACGAAAAAAGGAGACTTATAATATGAACGTTTTGGTAACGGGCGGCGCGGGATACATAGGCTCGCACACCACCGTGGAGCTTCTGAACGCGGGACACGGCGTGGTTTGCGTCGATAATCTCGTAAACAGCAAATACGAAGCGGTAAAGCGCGTAGAAAAAATAACCGGCAAAAAGGTTAAGTTTTACGAAGGCGATATAAGGGACAGAAAAATTCTCGACAAGATTTTTGAAGAAAATAAAATAGATGCCGTAATCAACTTTGCGGGACTTAAAGCGGTGGGCGAATCCTGCGCTAAGCCGCTCGAATATTACGAAAACAATATAGAAGGAATGCTCGTGCTGTTGTTTGCGATGCGCGACCACGGCGTTAAAAATCTCGTGTTCTCGTCTTCCGCAACGGTTTACGGCAAGCCGAAAAGCGTGCCTATAAGAGAGGATTTTCCGCTTTCTACTTCTAATCCTTACGGCAGTACCAAACTTTTTATCGAGTATATGCTTAAAGACCTGTATAAGGCGGACAACGGCTTTAATATAGCTATTTTAAGGTATTTCAACCCCGTCGGCGCGCACGAATCGGGACTTATCGGAGAAGATCCCAAAGGAATTCCCAACAATCTCTGCCCGTACATTACGCAGGTAGCCGTAGGCAAGAGAGAATATCTCGGCGTGTTCGGCAACGACTACGACACCCCCGACGGAACGGGCGTCCGCGATTATATCCACGTTGTGGATCTTGCAAAAGGACACGTGCTTGCGGTTAATAAACTTGCGGAAAAGCCGGGACTTCTTATTCTCAATCTCGGTACGGGACACGGTTATTCCGTTCTCGATATGGTAAAAGCGTTTGAAAAAGTCGTCGGCAAGCCTATTCCTTATAAGATTATGCCGCGTCGCCCCGGGGATATAGACGAGTGCTATGCAGACCCCGCGCTTGCGGAAAAAACGATAGGCTTTAAAGCGACCAAAACCATAGACGATATGGTAAAAGACGCTATGCGCTGGCAGACGATGAATCCCGACGGTTACGGCGAGTGATTTTTAACAGAACTAAAAGGCAAAAGTCCGACTTTTACCCCCCCCCCGGTCGGACTTTTTTACGGAAACGGTGAAAGATGGAAAACGAAAACGAGTTTTGCGCGCGCGAGAAAAAAGATAAAAAAACCGCGGTGCTTCTTATTCTGCTGACTACCGCGGTTTACGCGCTTTCTAACGTCGGAAGAAAGTCTTACGACGCGAACATTAACGAAATAATGAGTTTTTTCTCCGTGAGCAAAGAGGCAGCTGGGCTTGCGGGAACGTTCTTTTTCGTTTCTTACGGAATAGGGCAGGTCGTTCACGGGTTGTTGTGTACTAAATATAACCCCAAATATTCTATTCTTCTGGCGGCGATAACGGGCGCGTTCTGCAACCTGATTCTTGCGGTTTTGCCGCAATCGGCTTTTTCCGCGGTTAAATTCGTGTGGTGCGTCAACGGCTTTTCGCAGGCGGCGTTGTGGTCTTCTACCGTTCTTATTTTCAAGGATAAGCTTGCGTCGAGATATTCTGCGCTCGCGCTGTTTATAATGTGTTTTCCTAACTCCGTCGGAACATTTCTCGCTTACGGTTTAAGTTCTTTGTTTTCGTATCTCGGCGTGTTCAGACTGATTTTTTACGTGGCGTTCGGCGGTCTCGCCGCAATATCCGCGGTATGGATTCTGACTTACGATAAGCTGACCGCGAAGAATCTCGAATCCAAAGCGTTTTACGACGGCGCGGACGGTTTTTCCGTCGCGGACGATAAAAAGAACGGGGAAAAGGCGAAAAAGAAGAACGTTACCGTCGGATTTATTTATATGTTTGCGCTGATGAGTCTGCTTGCCGTTATAAACAATTTCGTTAAAGACGGTCTTACGACCTGGACGCCCACATTCTTAAAAGAGAGATTCGGGCTGGAAAACTGGTTTTCCGTTTTGCTCACGCTTTTATTGCCGATAGCGGCATTGTTCGGCAGCGCGCTTTCTATCGCGATGAACAAAAAAATCAAGGATTTCGTCCTTTTGTCGGGCGTTTTGTATCTCGTTTCCGCGGCGGCTATGGGAATATTCGTAGCGTTCTGCGAACCGGGCGGCGTAATTCTTGCCGTAGCTTGTTTTACAATTACCGCGTGCCTTATGGCGGGCGTAAACAACGTGGTTACCGCCATATTTCCCATGTATTCAAAAAGCGGCGTAAACGCGGGGTTCGTTGCCGGCATAACCGACGGGTTTTGCTATCTCGGCAGCGCGTTAAGCTCTTATGGTTTCGGAGTGATTGCGGATAATTTCGGCTGGAACGCCGTTATATCCACTATTTTTTATTCGCTTGCGGCGGCGACGGTCTTATGCGTGCTGTGTTTTTATTTGGGAAAAGTAGTAAAAAAACGCAAAAAAACAAAAAACGAAGAATGATAGAAACGGTATTTTGCAAAAAATTTGCAAAATACCGTTTTTTTATTTGTATAAAATTGCAAAAAACGTAAAAACGGTGTAAAATAACATTATACAAACGTTACGGAGATATTATGAATCACGGATTTATCAGAACGGCGACTTATACGCCGGAAATAAGAGTTGCGGACACCGCGTTCAATGCGGAAAGCATAAAAAAAGGCATAGAGCAGGCAGATGCGGCGGGCGTGGAGCTGCTTGTTTTCCCCGAAATGTGCATAACGGGTTATACCTGCGGAGATTTGTTTTTTTCCGACGTGCTGTTAGACGGGGCAAAGGCTGCGCTGAAAGACGTTGCTAACTTTACGGTCGGCAGAAAAATGCTCGTTTTCGTGGGGTTGCCGATTAAAACCGACAGTCTTATTTACAACGTTGCCGCGGGTATCTGCGACGGAACGATTTTAGGACTCGTGCCTAAGTCTTTCTTGCCCGACTACAACGAATTTTACGATAAAAGATTCTTTAAGCCCGCGCCCGAAGGCGTGAGCTATTGCCGCCTCGGAGACGAGCCCGAAAAGGATTTTATTCCGTTCGGAAAAAACATTATTTTTTCTAATGCGGAAAATCCCGATTTTAAAGTCGGGGTGGAAATATGCGAAGATTTATGGACGCCCGTTCCGCCGTCGGTATCACACGCGCTTCACGGGGCGACGGTGATTGCCAACCTTTCTTGCAGCGACGAGGTGACAGGCAAAGCGGAGCAACGCAGAATGCTTGTTAAAAATCAGTCGTCAAAGCTCGTTTGCGGTTATATTTACGCAAACTCCGGCGACGGCGAATCCACTACCGACAACGTGTTTTCGGGACATTCTCTGATTGCCGAAAACGGCGAACTTCTTGCGGAAAGCGCGTTTTTCGATAACGGACTTACGGTGGGCGAGATAGACCTCGAATACCTTTCTTACGTGAGAAGCAAACAGTTCAATCAGGAATTCAAGGTAAACAAGGACGATTATTTTCAGGTAGGGTTTTCCGCCTGCCGCGACGAAGAGCCGCAAAGAGTTTTCGATAAGTCGCCCTTCACGCCCGAAGGCTGCGATTATAATCTCATAATAAACATGCAGGCGCAGGGACTTAAAAAGAGAATTCTGCACACGCACGCAAAGACCGTGGTTTTAGGACTTTCCGGCGGACTCGATTCCACGCTCGCGGCGATAGCGGCGGTAAAAGCCGTGCAGCTTGCGGGGAAAAGACCCAAAGACGTTATCGCGCTCACGATGCCGTGCTTCGGAACGACAAGCAGAACCTTTGATAATTCCGTTAAGCTCGCGCACGCGCTGGGCGTAACCCTTAAAAAAATCAATATCGGTCAATCGGTGAAAAGACACCTGAAGGATATCGGTCACGAAGAAAACGTTTACGACGCCGCTTACGAAAACACACAGGCACGCGAGCGCACGCAGATTCTTATGGATATTTCTAATATGGAAAACGGGCTTGTCGTGGGAACGGGCGACCTTTCCGAGCTTGCTTTGGGGTTTGCCACGTATAACGGCGACCACATGAGTATGTACGGCGTAAACGCGGGTATTCCCAAAACGCTTATCCGATATATAATCGGCAAATACGCGCAGGACGTTAAAGGAAAGCTTAAAACGGTGCTTTTGGATATTCTCGCAACGCCCGTAAGTCCGGAGCTTCTCCCGTCCGACGGACCGGAAACGGATCAGAAAACGGAGGAGATAGTCGGTCCTTATCTTCTGCACGACTTTTTCCTTTATCATTTTGCGGAGCGCGGCTATTCTCCCGAAAAAATATACCGCCTTGCCTGTAAGGCTTTTGAAGGAAGTTACGAAAAAGCGGAAATACTGAAGCACCTTAATACCTTTTTCCGCCGCTTCTTTAATCAGCAGTTCAAACGTTCATGCTGTCCCGACGGCGTGAAAATAAGCGCGATTTCGCTATCGCCGAGAGGAGGGCTCAAAATGCCTTCGGACGCGGTCGCGTCGCTCTGGCTTAATCAGTTGGAAAAATTTTCGTAAAAGTTTTAAAATTCTCTTGACAAAACGGTTTTTGCAATATATAATAATAGTAATCATTATTGTTATATAAAAATTCCGAAAGATAATGAGCGAAAAAATCTATTACGATATTGCGAAAGATAATGAGCGAAAAAAATCATTATGATATTGCGAAAGGTAATGTGCGAAAAAAATCATTATGATATTGCGAAAGATAATACGCGAGAAATTTTATTATGATACGGAAAGTTTTATTAAAAATCGACTGAAACGATGAAATATTCACATCAAAGGGTATTGATAAAAGAAATACTCAAAAACAGAAGCGACCATCCCACGGCGGATATGGTATACGACACAGCGAGAGAAAGAGAGCCGCAGATAAGTCTGGGTACGGTTTACCGAAACCTTAAAACCCTTGCGGAAAGCGGCGAAATAGATACTCTCGAAACGGTCGATAAAAAACTGCATTACGACGGCAACGTGAATAAACACGGTCATTTTATATGCACGGAATGCGGGGCTATTTACGATGTGTGGGCAAAGCCGTCCGTTCCCGAAGAGTTATCGTCAAACGGCTTTACCGTAGCGGAAGCGAAATGCGTGTATTACGGAATTTGTAACAAATGTAAAAATCGTAAAAAAGCGGAAAACCGCGTTAAATAAGGAGATAAAATTATGAAAAAATTTGTTTGCAGTGTTTGCGGATACGTTCACGAAGGCGATTCCGCCCCCGAAAGATGCCCTCAGTGCGGCGCGCCGGCTTCTAAGTTTACCGAGCAGAAAGAAGGTTTAAGCTGGGCGGCAGAACACGTGGTAGGCGTTGCGCAGGGCGTCGATAAGGATATTTTAGAAGGACTTCGTATGAACTTTACGGGCGAATGTACCGAAGTAGGTATGTATCTCGCAATGGCGAGAGTCGCTCACAGAGAGGGCTATCCCGAAATAGGTCTTTACTGGGAAAAAGCCGCTTACGAAGAAGCGGAACACGCCGCCAAATTCGCGGAGCTTTTAGGCGAAGTCGTCACCGATTCTACCAAAAAGAATCTCGAACTTCGCGTTGCTGCGGAAAACGGCGCGACGCAGGGCAAGTTCGACCTTGCCAAAAAAGCCAAAGAGCAGGGGCTTGACGCTATTCACGACACCGTTCACGAAATGGCTCGCGACGAAGCGCGCCACGGCAAAGCGTTCGCGGGATTGTTAAAAAGATATTTCGGAAAATAATAAGAGAAACTTAAACGAATATGGAAAACTATATTATTTGTAATTGTAAACGCGTCAGTTACGCGGACGTAGAGAGTGCGCTCAGCAATGAAACCAAGTTCGAAAACGTGGAAAAGGCTTTTTCGGACGTGCAGAAAATAACCGGGTGCTCTACGGGCTGCGGAGGGTGCCACGATAAGATTATGGATACCATATCCGAGATAATGAACAGGCACGGCGCGGAAGCGGTAAAATAACGATATACGACTTACAGGAGATTTGGTTTATGAAAAAATACGTTTGTCCTTGCGGATACGTTTACGACGAAACTCTCGGCGATCCCGAAA
>CAJLXC010000012.1 GCA_905210545.1 uncultured Eubacteriales bacterium
CTATTTTCCTTAATTAGATTTACAGCATCTGAAAATTCTTTACTTCCGAGATGATATTCTTGCTTAATCTCATCTTTGACTTCTTTGAATTTCTCTGTTCTCCATTCTTCATATACAGGAAGCCGCTTCGAAATATCCCATATATCTGCTCTCGACAAGCTCTTGGTAAATGTTCCTAGCGAATATTCAAAGATACAATTATCCAGAAAATATATCAAATCATCAAATTTTTTCATTACTTCCTTAAATTCTGTTTCTAACAATTCAATACTTACATGAGAAATTTTGTTTTTTATCATATGTGGTTCATCTTCTTTATTTAGTTCATATTTGAAGGCATCCCCCTCTTCATCGAAATAATAAAAGTAAATCATATCTTCTATATTCTCAAAATATGCAGGAATTCTTCTGTCAATATTCTTCTTATCACATGCTAATTTATATAGGCATTCAATACTATGCGTGTGTAATTCTTTTTTTCTTTCCTTTAAGACTTCCTCAGAATAACATATCCCTTTCTTTTCCTCTATTCGCCATAACATTTTTATGACAATCTTCAAAGATAGCTCAATGCTGTGTCTGGCGTTATAAACGATAGGATATACTAACAGATCTTCAACTTCGGAACCTGTTTTCAATGATTCCGTCAGAAGTTCAACGGTACGCTTGAACCCATTTCTTATATCCTCATCGGTAGTTCCCCCATTGTCACCTACGCATGCAATAATTGTATCTTCTTCATGAAATTCAAACGGATTTTCCATCTTCTATCATCCTCTTTCTTCGAATTTAACTTATCGATAAGTATATCATAAATACAATTTTTATTTCCCCCACCCAAACCGCCGAAAGGTGGGGAAAAATGAAAATTTCAAAAATTTTTTTATTGCGCGGGCAAACGATACGATAACGCATACAGCGGAGAATCATTATGAGTTATAAAGTAAAGAAAACGCTTTCATCGTTTATCTTAATTGCGATTATGGTCGCAACTTCTATTATTTTTACTGCGTGTAACAAAAACGCAACTTTGCTTAATCCCAAAAAACCCACGACTCTTACTATGTGGCACGTTTACGGCGAGCAGGTCGGTTCGCCGATGAACGAATATATAGAACAATTCAACTCGACGGTCGGCAAAGAAAAAGGAGTCGTGATAAACGTTGCGCTGATGTCCAACGCCTCGCAAATAGGCAAAAAACTAAAAGACGCGCAAACGGGCAAAGCCGGTTCAAAGGATCTGCCGGATTTGTTTTTTTGTCATTCGAGCGACGCGCGTAACCTCGGCGCGGACAATCTTCTCGACTGGAACGATTATTTTTCTCAGACAGAACTCAACGATTTTATCCCGAGCTTTTTAAGCGATGGAATGATAGATAACAATCTTTCGGTTTTTCCCGTTTCAAAATCGACTTATCTGCTTTTCGTCGCGGGCGGAGTGTTTGACAGGTTCGCCGCAGAAAAGGACGTTTCCCTTTCCGATCTCGAAACCTGGAAAGGTTTTTTCGACGTTGCCGAAAAATATTACGCCTGGTCGGGAGGTAAACCGTTCTGCGCAATAGACTTTCTTATCAGACTTGCCGAGCTGTGCGCCATATCTGACGGAGAGAATATTTCTTATAAAGACGGCTGGTACGCCGACGATAACCCCGCATTCACGGCAGCATACGAAGCGTTTGCCTCGTCTATCGCCAAAGGTCATATCGTCGTATCCGATATGTATTCAAACACGCAGGTTATGACGGGACAAACCTGCGCGGGTATCGGGTCTTCGGCTTCCGTACTCTATTATAACGACGAAATCACCTACCCCGACAATACTTCCGAAAAAATGAATCTTAAAGTTTTGCCTATGCCGCAGCAGACGAACAAACAAAAGGTTGCAACTCAGGCGGGCGTGGGGCTTTGCGCTTATAAAACGACAGACGTAAAAGCGGAAGCGGCAACCGTTTTCGCGCGCTGGTTTACCGAAGAACAACGCAACCTGAATTTTGTGCTGACAACGGGTTATATGCCCGTAAAAACGGGAGCTTTCGACAAAATAAGCGACAACTCTTTCAATTCGCAAGCGTACAAAAACCTTTATAAGGCTTTGTCTGCAACCGTTGCGACCTGCTCTTTTAAGAAAGAACCGAGTTTTGAAGGTTATTACAACAAAGTATACGCTTTATACGATAAAATCCGTAATATCCAAAAAGACCTTGAATCCCGATACGAGAAAGGCGAAACCTGCGAACAAATCGTTACCGAAATGAAAGCCGCGCTTTATAGCGTAGGCTGAGCGAGAAAATATCGGAGCGACAAAGTTATGAAGATCATAGATTTCAAGAACAAAAAAACTTCTATGCATCGTAAGCTTTTGTTTTATATGCTTACGCTCGTTCTCGTCATCGTTGTTTTCATCGGGGTCGGTTTGTTTTTCGTCGGGCAATTTTCGACGACGAAAGGAAAATACTCAAACAACCTCTCCTTTCAGAATGAGTTTTACGCAAGACAGATCGAAAAGTATTTTGACGATATTACGATGATGAGCGAAATGCTCGCAACCGACTCTTCGGCTATATTAGACAATTACCTGACCGAAAACGGAATCCATTTAAGCGCGCTCAACGATTCTCAATTATACACGGAGGGCGCGCAAAAAGCCCTTTACCCCAAACTTAAAGAGGAGCTGCTGAAAGCCGATGCGTCGGGCGCGTTTATTATGCTTAACGCAACCGTAAACACGGGCAAAGCAAACTCCGACAAATCCAAAACCGGATTATACTTTCAGCGCAGCACCCTTGACCGCACGGACGAAACGTTGTTGTTATACAGGGGCATAGCGGAACTCGGAAGAAAAAACGGTATTATGCCGCACCGTAAATGGAGACTGGAATTTAAAACAGACTATCTGCCGCAAACAAAAAAATTCTTTAACGAAACAATCGTCAAAGAAAAAAAATCGGTACTCACCGACGTTTTTACGCTTAGCGGAACGAGCGAAGAAGCAATGGCGTTCCTTACTCCTCTGTTCGGCGCGGACGGCACGTATTACGGTATTTGCGGCTTTGAAATTTCAAAAAATTATTTTAAGGATTACTTTGCTCAACCGACGATATTCAAACAATTGATCTGCACTTTTTCCAAAACGACCGAAGACGGCAAAATCGACTGCGAAAATATCTTTTGGGCAGGTTCGATCAGCGGCTATTCCCTGATGCCCGGCGGCACGCTCGTACCCAAAGAGACGGACGGCAGTTTTATCGAATTCGTCGGCGAAAACAATTTCGTTGCCGTTAAAAAGGAAGTTACCGTCTGCGATACGTCTTACACGCTTGTAGCAATGCAACCGAAAAGCGAATTAGACAAAACCATAGCGGTCAACGTTACAAAAATCGTTCTGGTATGCTTTTTGCTGGTTTTTACCGCCGTTGCGCTTTGCGTTATCTTTTCGCGAAAATTCGTTGCTCCCGTAATAAAAAGTCTTGAAAAAATACGTATGCAGGAGCATGCCGGAACAAAATCCGACATCATCGAAATCGACGACTTGTTTGTCTATCTTGCCGAACAGGACAGGCTTCGCGATCAGGAAACGGACAAGTTAAAACGCCGCAACGACGAACTTGCGACCGTAACCGAAACCCAAACCGCCGAAATCGATAAGCGCCAAGCGGAAATCGAGCGGCTGGCTTATTCCCGTAAAACCGAGATCGATCCCGATAACTACCAAGCGTTCAAGATCGGACTGAAAGAACTTACGAAAACGGAAAAAACCGTTTTTAATCTCTATTTACAAGGCAAAACCGCAGACGAAATCGCAGAAATTCTTAATATCCGCGAAAGCACGCTCAAATTCCATAACCACAATATTCTTGAAAAACTCGGCGTGTCTTCGCGTAAACAAATGTTGCGTTATGCAACTTTGCTGAAACAAGAAACTCAGAATCTATAACGTATAAACCGGACGAATCATTTATAACTTTATCGACGATAAATAATCTTTTTTCAGCCGTTTTCGATATACCGAAACGTTGCCGCGCCTGAAAATTCGCATAAAAAGTTCCTTACGCCTCGCGCAAGGAACTAAAAAAAACCAAAAGCGCGGCTTTTTTAAGCGTGAAACCGCCTTTTGGTTTTGCATTATACCCCGAAAGAAATAAAGATTTTTTTCGGGGTATTTAATTATTCTACCGCCTTCAGACTTTCATTCATTTTTATCTTAACGATTTTCGGTCTCAGCATAAGCGTTATCAGCAAAGTAAACAAAAGCACGACGCACGGCACTAAAACCCACATAAACCAACTGACGTTTGCTACCGATCCAAAGCCTATCGTTTTGAATATGAGCGTTGCAAGACCTATTCCGACAGGATAGCCGAGAAGAATACCGCAAACCGCGCTGATATATATTTCGCGATAAATATACCCGCATATTTCGGAGTCATAATAGCCTAACACCATAAGAGTGGCTATCTCTCTTTCCCTCTCGCTTATGTTTATCGTTGTAAGCGTATTTATCACCACAGCGGTCAAAAGCCCCGCAAAAACAACAACCACGACGGCTATTCCGATAATCGCGGGCGAGCCGAAATCATCGAACAGACACATATCGAGAAGGGCAAGCCCTGCAAAAACCAACCCCGTCGATACCGCTATAGAAACAAGCATCATAAAAAATCTCGTTTTATATCTGAAAACGTTTCTCAACGACGACTTATACTTAAACGAAAGCCGTTTCCAGATAAAAGAAATCTTTTCAAGCAATATTCTTCTTCCTTTTTTCGGCGGTTTAGGTCTTAAAAGGTTTGCGGGCGCGTCGTCGACAAGCCGCATACCGAGAGAGAATACGGCGATAAGCGTAATAACGATTATTACCCCGATCGACAAAAAGTAATAACCCGGATTTACCACAACGGATACCGGCGGCATAGAATAACCATACCCGAACACAAAACACATTAGCCACGAAACGCCGTATCCGACAAAAAAGCCGATACCGCCGCCGACGGAAAGCGCAACGACCGTAAAGAATATATATCTCGTCACAATGCTTATCGAGCTATATCCGAGCGTTTTTAAACAAGCGATTTGCGAGCGTTCCTCATCCATAAGCCTCATCATAGAGGACAATACGACAAGCAGAGTCACGGCGATAAAAATCAACAATAAGATATTGCCTATTCCGCGAACCTTGTCTGCGCTTGCGATAATCGATTTGAAACTATAATTGTCATAAAGCGTGATTATGCGCACGTCTTCGCCTAAAATACGTACAAGTTCGGCTTTTTCTTTTTCGACGTATTTTTCGTATGCCGAAGAAAAAGACTTGAACATATTTCGATTTGCCGCCTTTATATACAAATCGCCTTCGGGAATAAACGGACAAATTCCCGTCGGGCAGTACAGAATGTTTTCGAGCAGATCAAGTTTGTTTATATCCGTAAGATTATCGGGAATTTCCGTATCTTCGGGATTATTGTAGCTGGGTTCTCCGTCATTACCGAAAGTAAGCGGACTCTTCACTATTCCTTTGACCGTAACGACGACTTTATATTCAAAAGGCAGATTAAGCGCAGAAGTAAGATCGATTTCTATCTTGTCACCGACGGAATACCCTTTTATCACGTTATCCTTTACTTCGGCATAAACGCATTTTTCATCGTCTTTCGTTATCTTTTCGCCTTCGATTAGTTCTGTCTCGTTGATTTTTGCGTTTTCAAGGTCGAGAAAATACAACCGAAGAGATCTTTTTTCGCTCGTCCGGATATCGACGGACATTCCCGTTTCGACGTTGCTTTCTCCGTAACGATTTTTCATCTCGGAAATCTGTTCGTCGATAAAACCGCCCGTTTTGTTTTTTACGATAAAATCGCTTACGTTTTGTTTTTTATAATAATTCTCTATACCGTCCTTAATCATATCGGTCGGCGAGCCGATTCCCGATATAAAACCTATAGAAATAAGGACAATGCCCATAAGCGAAAGAAGTCGTATAAGATGTTTTTTTAACATCCTGCGAATCGTCTTTAAATACGTTTTCACCATTCTATCTCCTCGACCGAGGTCGGATTGTCGTTTGTTTCTACGCTTTCTATTTTACCGCTTTTTATTCTTATCACCTTGTCCGCCATGTCTTTCAGCGCGGCGTTGTGCGTTACGACTATAACGAGTTTTTTTCTTTCCCGCGACAAATCCTGCAAAAGTTTCAGTATTTTCTTGCCCGTAACGTAATCGAGCGCCCCCGTCGGTTCGTCGCATAAAATCAATTTCGGGTTTTTTGCGATTGCCCGCGCAATCGAAACCCTCTGCTGTTCGCCTCCGGAAAGCTCGGCGGGAAAATTATTAAGTCTCTCCGCCAGCCCGACAGATTCGAGAACGGTTTGCGGGTCAAGATGATTATTGCATATTTCAACGGCAATTTCGACGTTTTCCAAAGCGGTCAGGTTTGGCATCAAATTATAAAATTGAAAGACAAAACCCACGTCGTGTCGGCGATAGTTTGTAAGTCGCTTTTTGTTAAACGCCGTTATGTTTTCTCCGTCGAGATCTATTTCTCCGCTCGTTGCCGTGTCCATTCCGCCCAAAAGATTCAACAAAGTTGTTTTTCCCGCGCCCGACGCTCCGAGAATCACTACGAACTCACCCTCGTTTAAATCAAAAGATACGTCGTCGAGGGCAAGCACGGTAAACGAACCCGTATGATATTCTTTTTTTACGTTTTTCAAAGATAAAACTTTCATAACAGCCTCTTGATTGTTAAAAATTTTTAAGCGCAAAACCATAATTTTAACGGTCTTGTCCGTTTATTCAAATATTTTCTTCCGACCCCGATTACAAATTTATCTGCCGCAATAACCCTTTTTTAAGTTGTTTTTCGATTTAAGACGATCGCTTATTGTTTTTTTATTATTATACCCGAGAATCAATAAAAAATCAACCTTTTCGTCGGTTAATATTTTACCGCTTTCGTCTTTTTAACGTTTCGGTCAGATTGCGTTTTAAAAAATCGCCCCCCCTGAAAGATTTTCTTTCAGGGGGGGGCGGGTCAGAATAAAACTTGGTTTTTATAAAGCTTTACGCTTTAGGTGTGCTGAATTCAAGGTGAGTGATAATCATCTTGAGCGGGTCATTAGAGCCTGCCTCTAAATTGCCGAGAACAAACCTTGCACCGCTTGCAAAATCAATTTTATCGTACATTTCTTTCGTTAAAGTAAACGAAGCGGTAACACTGTTTTCCTTCCCTACGTTTTTCTTTCTTATTGCTATCTTTCCTAATTCTGTATCGCCATCCTTAAAATACTGCATTGTATTGCTGCTATCGAGGTAACCGAAATAAACGCTTGACCAGGTTTCATTGACAAAAGAGCTGTCCATATAGAAAGTGAACGTGATTTCTGTTAATCCGGAGTTATAGCAATTCTGAACGAAATTACTGTCAAAAACCATATGGTTTACGGTGTTTGAGTGCGACCAGAAATGCAATTCTTCGTTAGCATTATTGACACGGCTAAAACCGGTGGAGGAATAAGAGGAAACAATATTTTTGTCTGCCGCAGTAGGCGCAATGTTGCCCGTGGTTCTGAAGTTGCTGACGGAGATATCTTTTATATAAAGTTCTCCGCCGTTTTTAGCTATCAACCAGCTGAATTCGGGAATTTTTACGTCGTTTATTCTCAAAGGAACGGTTGCCGTATACCAGGTATCGTAATTCTCATAATAAGTATAGTCCGTGCCGTAAGTTCCTTCGCCTTGTTTAAGGAAATAATACGCCGCATTCGCCGAGCCTCTGCCTATACCGAACGAACGCCAGCCCGCGCCGTAGAATCCGTTAGTGGTAGAAGGCACGTAATAAGAGAAAGTAACGGATTCATTGCCATCGATCAAAGCGGGATCGAGCGTGAACTTACACTGTCTGTCAGAAGAAAGTTTATAAGCGTTTTCACCGCCTATCACTTCTTTGGTTACCGTTCCTTTCTGGGCATTTTCTACGGTGATTTTATTGTCGGTTTTGCTCATAACCGCAAGCCCGTTCACGCCGAAGCCCGTAATTTCGCCGGCGTTTACTCTATCTTTATAAGCCTGATAAGTCGGATCGAAATAAACGTGGCTTACGGACAACGCGCCCGTTTCGCTGTTTAAGGTTATTGCCGTTCCGCCGAGATTTTTCCATTCCGGAATGTCGTATATACCCGTTTTCAAACCGAAAGTCCATCTGATGCCCTCGTAATTTATACTCGTGCTTACCTGATGTTCGTGTCCGCAGAAAACGCTGTCTACGTTATTACTTTTGAATATATCTACTAATTCTTCGCCGCCATAGAGTTTTACGTTACCGTCCACGTAATCAAACGTATCGAACGTTCCGCTCGTCAAAACGTTATAACTGCCGAAATCTCCTGCTTTTGCGGCAATATCGAGGCCTAAAGTATAGTAATGGGTATCGATCTTGCTTTCTTCTGTCGCATATTGATTTTTTGCCTGCATATAGCCGTAGTTAGGCACGTGATAAGCCATACTCACGCTTAAGGAGGGGTCTGCCGCTTTCATCGCGCCTATCGTGCGCTTGAACCAGCTTATCTGGTCGTCCGTAAAACCGGTAGTCGTGGTAACGTGATTTTCAGCCGCGTTATATGCCGCAGAGCAAGCGTTGGTATCCATCATACAGAAGACACGGTTAACTACCCCCCGCATTTTATTCCTACGGTATAATTGCCGTTTCCGTCGGTAACGCCCTGCAAGAACATACCGTATTGAGAGTTTGAAAGCTGTTCGTTCTGCCACAGCGCACCCATTTCGGATTCGTTGTCGTGGTTGCCGTAAACCGCCGCCCACGGAGTTTTAAGACTGTCAAGCTTATCAACGAGCGCGCGGAAAGCCGTTCCGTCGGGGTCGAATCTACCGAACACGTTATCGCCCGTCATTATTATAAAATCGGGTTTAACGCTGTCGAATGCTTTCTGAATATAATCCAAAGCGTTTTTGCCGAAATTCGCTTCGGTATAAACGTCGTATAAATTATCCGCCGTTGCAGGATCGTGCGAAACCTTATCGTAATTTTCGAACTGGGTATCGGTTATCTGCAATACCTTTACGTCTTTGCCGGCAGGCGCTTCTATTACGAAATCGCAAATTTCTTCTACCGAAGCCCCCTCTTTGCCGACTATTTCCGCTTCGAACGCAAGATCGCCCTTATACGCGCTTACCGAAAGAACAGCCGTGCCGCTTGCAATCGCCTGAAGGTTGTCCGTTCCGAGTTTAACCGTCTCGTTGCCGGATTTTACGCTATAGGTTACAACGCCTTCCGTTATAGCTGCGTCGGTGAATACTTTTCCGAGATCTACGGTCTTGCCTATAGCAAGCGTTTTGCTGATTTTGTCCGCGCCGAGTTCTAATTTTATCGCCCTTTTTATTATCTCGGTCAGTTCTTCTTTCTGGGCGGCGGTCAATTTGTTTTCGTCGGATTCGGCAAGCGCGGAATTAGCGGCAAACGCTTTGTTTGCTACTCCTATAATGGTTCTTTCTATTCCGCTTCTGTAATACGTATACGCAGAACCGTCGTAACTATAAGCTATCGCCGTATATCCGCTTTTGAAATTATCGTCTTTAATTCCGACTATCGAGGCGACCATTTCGCCGTTTTTAGCTTCTAATTCTTCGCGGCTTATCGGTTTGGAAATATCGTCTTTCGTTTTGCCGTATTTAACGGAACAATATTCAAACAAATCGCTTATCCCGGTTTCGGTTTGCGCGTCAAACTTTGCCACGACGGAAGACGGCATTATGATCATACCCGCTTCTTCCGCGTTCCATACGGAGCTGTCCGCCGTTGCTTTGAATCTTATACCCGTGGTGCTTTCCGCCGCGCCGTGATCGGTATCTATTCTTATATATGCGCCCTGCTCGAAAGTTACGGAGGAAGCGGCTTTTGCCGTTTGAGTTATAAACGACGTTCCGACGATTATCGCTAATAAAGCAATCGCCGCCATAATCGCGTTCAGCACGCTTTTTCTTCTTGCCGTCATACTCCTGTTCCTCCTCCTTCAGTCCAAATGCCGTCTTGTATCAACTTTTCGCCCGATGTAGACAACACGTCTTCTTTGATAATCGTTTAGGTTCTCAAAATACTACCCTCCTATTATGTATTTTGTATCTTACACTGCCGACGGTTTTGAATTTTTTTATTATCGGCGTGTTTATACCTTGTTTATTAAAACCGATTTTTATCGTTTTGGTCTTTGCCGAAACGGTATATCGTTTTATAAGCATACTTCTCGCCCTTTTTAACGGCGATACCCGGAAAACGCGGATTGTTCGCCGCGTCCGGCAGACCTTCCGCTTCGAGGCACAAAGCAGCATAACCCCGATACGTTTTGCCGTTTTTGCCGACTACCGCGTTAGAAAAACGGGCGCAATATACCTGCAACGCTTTCTGGTCGGTTATAACTTCAAGCTTTATCCCCGATTTATCCCCGATGACGGTCGCAGCCTTTCTTAATCCGCTCCCGTTCAACAAAAACGCGTGATCGAGTCCTTTGCCGTTTACTGTCTGCGGGTGAGCGTTATTTATTCTTTCCGCTATTACGGACGGGGTTCTGAAATCGAAAGGCGTACCGTCAACCGCTAAAAACGTACCCGTAGGAAGCTTTTCTTCGTTTATCGGAACGATATAATCGGCATTCACGTATAACGAATGATTTAATACTTCGCCTTCTCCTTGTCCGTTAAGATTAAAATAACTGTGATTAGTCATATTGCAGACGGTATCCGCGTCGGGAATCGCTTCGTACTCGATATGCAAATCCGCGCCTTTAACGTAGTAAACCGCTTTTACCGACAGATTTGCGGGATACCCCTCTTCTCCGTCTGCGGATAAATACGAAAGCTCGAGTTTATCGCCTTTTACGCTATAATCGAAAAACCGTTTATCGAAGCCGCGTTTTCCGCCGTGTAGCGAGTTGTTCCCCTGATTGACCGTTACGCGGTACTCTTTCCCGTTAAGAACGAAACGACCTTTGCCTATTCTGTTGCAAACGCGGCCTATCGTCGCGCCGAAATAATAACCGGAATGCGGATACTCTTCCGCGGCAGCGCAACCGAGAACGACGTCGCGCCCGTCGTATATCACGTCTGTGACGGTTGCGCCGTAATTTATAATGCTTACGGTCAGTTCTTCGCTCTTTAATATAAACCGTTTTATGTTTCCGCTATCGCTTTTTATATCTTTTATCTCTATCATAAAACCTGAACCCGATTTTTTCGGTCGGCGTCGCCTTATCGTTCAATCCGAGCGGATATCATACGTTTTATCAAACAAAACCTTGTGTTCCGTATCGGTAAACCTGACTCGCAAATCGGTTTTTGAAACGGTAAGAGCCGCCCCCGCGACGTATTCCGTATCGTAATCGACGGCAGACCCGACTATAATCGTATAATCGTTGTCGCAAAAACATTTTGCGCTGTGCTTTTCTATCACGAATTCTTTATGAATATGCCCCGTCAGCATAAAGCGTATTCCCATACGCTTTAAATTATCGTTCCATACTTTATAAGTTTCCCTTTCTATATCGAAGCAGTCGCCTTGATTTTCGGTGGGGAAAACCGGACAAATATGACAAACGGCAAAGTTTATTTTGTCGTTATTTAACTTTGCGCCGCTTATAAATTCCGTTTCCCGCTCTCTGAACCGCTCGAAAACGTTTACGCCGTTATACTCCCGATGATTGTCGAGCTTGTCTTCTCCGCAATCCAGAACTATGCCGCTTAAAACGCCTAAATCAAACGTGTAATAAGTGTTTTTGCCGTCAGCGGGAAAAAACTCGGTGAATCTGTCCGCACATTTGCCCCGCGCGTCGTGATTGCCTCTTGAAAAAATCACGGGAATTTCGCCTTTGGAAATTTCGCCCGTCAGGTTAGCCACGTCGCAATAATCCTGCTCGTTTCTCACTTCGCCTATATCGCCGTTTATTATATACAAGTCGGTATCGTCGCCGAAAAAATCAGCCGTTTTCAACGCGGAACAAAACGCTCTGTGAATATCCGCTATATGATAAACGTTTATGTTTTCGGTTTTTTCCAACGGGCGGAACGCAAACGTCAGGCTTTCTTCTTCTTCAAAGGTCGGGTAATAAATTTTCCTGTCTATCGTTTTTCTGTAAAGAACGGTATAGCTTTTATTCTCGTTGAGAACGCTCTGCGGAACGCTTATTTTTGCAAATCTTTTCTCCGAACTCAAAGTTCCGTTGTTTTCTTCGTAAAAAACGGAATTTCCCGTTCTTATCTTTATAATCCCGTTTTCCTTTGCGAAAACTAATATCTCGTACCTGTTTTCTATCGCGAAAACCGACGGGAGGCAATACAAAAACCCTTCCAACTCAAACCTCCGCTTTCAATATTATCGCGCTGTATTCTTTATCCGCCGATATTTTTATTTTCCCGTCGGACAATGCGAAGCTTATATTATCTCCGTACAGCTTTTCTACGGAATTAAACCCGTATTCGCTTAAATCGATAACGAAGTCTTTTTCTCGCAACGCCCACACGAACAAAATAACGTCGTCGGATTTCTCGCTTATCAATCCAAAAGCGTTTTTATCCGTTTCGCACATATTTTTTAAGCCGAACGGAAACACCGGATATCTGTACGATATATCGTTACGATACGTTTTATATACTTTTATAGCTTCTTTGATAAGTCCGGTATTCGTTTTATCGGCTAAATCCAACCTGCCCGACAAATATAAATATCCGCACATACCGCTTATCATATTAAAAATCGTTTCTCTTCCGTCGGCACACTCTTCGATTTCGCTCGTCGGCTTTACGAAAGCAGCCATATCCTTAAACAACAGCGGATAAGGATAAGCCCAGATTCCTGCTTTTTCCGGCTGAAGCTGCGCCATACAACCGCTTATCACGGAGGGCATAAGCTTATAATCCTCCTGATCGGTTATCGACTGCAAAGAACAGTATTTAAGCGTTCCGTATTCCGACCTGCCGCCGCCGGCAGAACAGTTTTCTATAACGAGGTCGGGGTATTTTTCGTATAACTCTTTTATAAACGAAATAAACGCCTCGTGTTTTTTTCTTAAACCTTCCGCAGGATTTTCACCCTCGTAATTAGTGCCGAGAAATTCGTCGTTGTTATGGTCGTTTTTTATATACCGAACGCCCATTTTATAAACGTTGTCTATTTTGGAAAGCAACCATTTTCTTGCTTTTTCGTTTCTCAGATCGAGTTTCGGTCTGTTTGGTGCGATCACGTATCCGTTTCTTTTAAGAATAACGTCTTCGCCTAATTCTTCCGCGACTTTATACGTGGTTTTTTCAAACTCGAACCACAACCCCGGGCGCATACCTTTGTCCGAGATATATTTTATTACGCTTTCTAATCCGCCGTCGGGAAAAAGGCTTTCCGTCGGATCCCATTCCCCGGCTACCGCCCAGCCGTCGTCTATGCAAAAACATTCGCAACCTATCTCGCTTGCTTTGTCTATCAACGGTATAAGCCTTTCTTTATTCGGCTGCCCCCAGTAACAATTCATAAAATCGTTAAAAACGACTTCCGTTTTCGGTTTTACTGCCTGACATTTTCTTTTATACGCGGTAAGCTCTCTTACGGCTTGCGTAAAACCTCCTTTAACCACGCCGTAAAAGCAATCGTTCGTAACGTACTTTTCGGCAGGTTTAAGATCGTAAGTCCACCCCGTTTTCTCATCCGCGCCGCCCACGGAAACGTTGATAAACGGCGCGCCGTAGCCTTCAAAAACGTTTATTTCGATATACCAGTTAAACGCTCCCTCTCTTTCAAAAAACCAACATTCGTTCTTTTCGGTATCTTCGATAATCAAAAGCGGATAATACTCTTTCGTCGCCCACGAGCCGACAGACTGAATTCTGAAAGTACATTTCTCCCAAGGGTGCTTGCTTGCGGGATACAAACCCAGCTCTTTAAGCGTCTTCTTCTGCCACTGACCTTCGCCCTGCATTCTGTTCAGCGAGTAATAAACGATAAATCTGTCGGGGTTTTCGAAATATTTATCGCCGTCTTGTCCGATGCCGGTTACGCATGCGCTCGATAAGCGCGAAATCCGTTCCGTTTTATTGCCGTTATTTACGATTTCTGTTCTTTGTCTTATAACGTTCAGCCCGTCAATCGCGTTCAGCCTTTCCGTCAGACAAACGTTCTTATCGTTTACGCAATAAGATATATCTACGTTATTGCCGTTTACGCACGTTTTTTTATGGCTGAAAAAATCGGCGGTGGGCATAATCATCTGCCCTTCGTATTCGGTTTCCGCGCCCGCGCCGAAGGCAAGATTAGTATTTATATAACCGTAAACGTAATCCCCGGCATTTGTTTTCTCCGTAGATAAAAAAAAGTGTCCTTTGCTGCCGATATTTATTTTCAAGTTGTTATGCGCGATACGTTTCATCGTTTTTCGTCATTCCCGTTTTTGATATTGTTTTGTTGTTTTTTCGTTCAAAAAGCCCGATTTCCGTTTTTACTCGATACAGATCGTGCCGACGGTAAATGCGGACAATTTGTCCGCGCAGACCGTTACCGAATCTTTGTCTTTCACAGCTTTAAGTTCGGTTTTTTCCTGTTCCTGAGAAATAAAGAAGAATTTGCTTCCCGCGGGGCGTCTGATTTTAAACTCTATCTTTCTTTCGCAACCTACGGTATAGTTAAAAAACGATACGCTCGTTATTTCGCCGTTTTCGTTTTCCCGAGGCATCAGTATTCCCTGATGATTAGAATTAACGAACACTTTTATCGATTCGTCGCAAAGATAATTCGCTACGTTCACTATCTGATTCCGTTTATCCTTGCTTATAGTGCAGTTCCACAAATCGTCGGCAAAAATCGCCCACTTATAATTTCCCGTTTTAATTATACAGGTAGCCGCTCCGACTTTTTTATTCTCGTCTTTGTCGCTCACGTATTCCGAAACAATCTCCGCCCCGTCCGTATTAAAGAGAATATCCGGTTTAAGCACGCCCGTCCAACAAGACGGCGCCCACCTTCTGCAAAACGCGTTTTCGTTTACTACGTGATCAACGGCGTTTTCGTGAACCGTAAGGCTCAGGTCGGAATCCATTTTTTCGACTTTTATATCAAAAGCTTTCAATCGGGAATTTACTATACCAAAGGCTTCGGAATCCATAATAACGTTTTTATTCAATAAGCCTTTAAGCTCTTCTTCGTCTAAAATACCCGCGTTGACGTTATCCAACAAATAAACGTCTCCGCATTTTTCAAACGAAACGGGTATAGCCGTTCTGCAAAAACCGTTAAGCTTCATATAGACGTTTGCGTGAAAACCGCCTACGCCCTCGCCGGGCAGAAACTTTTTTCCTGCGTTCGATTTAGCTAAAATATAACGCAAACCGCTCTGACGAGTGTTTTTATTAAGCTTAATCAACGTTTCCCAGTAACTTCTCTGCTTTGAAAATTCCGCCAGCAACTCGTTATAAAAAGACATCGGCTCATAAGACCTCATCATAGCCGCATAACTCATTTCGTTGTTGCCGTATGCAAGATAAAGCGACGTTTCCAGACAAGTTCCGTTGACGCTCTTTCCGAAAACCACGTCGGGAGTGTTCTCTATTTCGGGGCATCTGACCTCTACGTAATCGGGAAGATTTGCGTTGAGATAGTTTATATGCATACATTTATTAACGATTAACATAGGCTCGTAATCGTTATAATTTCCGCCGCCCGGGCGCGCTTTCGGTTTTTTCCCGGACGCCTTATACATATTTTCGAAGACAAACTCCGAACCGAAAAGAAGTTCCGTTTTCAAGTCGCCGTATTGATACCCGAAACTTGCGTCGGGACATTTATCGTGAAACGCTTTGCATATATCGTAAACGAACTTTCCGAGCGACTGCTTTGTAAACTCGACGTATTCTCTTCTTACCTGCATATCGGAATAAAGAATTTTGTCTTTTAATTGTTCTCTCGTGAAATTATGACGATATTTTACGTTGAATTTTTTAATACAATCGTCGCAGAAACACCCGAAATTCACAGGGGAATGATTAAACACGCGAAGGTCGTCGTCTATCCAAACGTTTTCGGGGTTTATCACGGTATAGGCGAGAATGCTTTCTATCGTATATTTTCTGAAATTTTCTCCGTTCCAGCAAAAGCAGTAATCTGCAACTTCCCCGTCTATGCCGACCATTTTTTCGGCAACCGAACCTTCGCCCGCCAGAGCCGAACAATCGAGATACGAAATATATGCGCCGTGACCTATCGTATTGCTAATCTGTAAAGAAACTTTAATTCCGTTTTCTTTTAATTTCTTTGCCGAAACGGCAAGTATTTCCGCGGTTCTGACGTGTTCTTTTACGGGCGGAAAGCCGTATAACGTAGATAACCAGACCTCGTCGCAACAGCCTTGGTTGTTTTTTACCATACCGATAAATTCATCGATATAATCCTGATTTTTCTGATTGTTGTTGCCTAAACGCTGAATTAACATAAATCGCACCCCTTATCGACAAAATCCGAAAACGAATCGATATGAACTTCGCCTATCGTTTTATATCCGAACTTGTCGCAAAGATTTAAAAATCCCTCTTTTAACTCCGTGTTGTCTTTATCCCCGTAATACGAAGAAAAGTTGTACAGTATCATAAACCTGACGGATAATTCTATTTTTTCCAACCCGCGAACGATTCTTTCTTTATCTTCTGCGGAACAATCGCATAAAGCGACTTTTTCTTTTGCCTCGAAAATAAGACGAAGCAGTTTTTCGAGCAGATTCAAAGGCCAGACTTTTGCCCACATGATTTCCTTGTGATAAAGAGAAAAATAAACGTTATGCGTCCACTCTTCTTTAGCCTCGGCAGACAACATTTCTTCCAGTTTCTCTATATCGTGAACGTTCTCATACGCTTCCTGCAAATCGACTCCGTTTACTTTAAGGAAAAACTCTTTCCGTAATTTCTCCGCGTCTTTCGCAATGCGTTTATAGTTCTCTTCAAATTCGAATATTATTTCCTTTACGTAAGGAGCCGCAACCCCGTAAAACAGGTCGATAAACTCATTACGGACGGCGAAAACGTCGCTGTTTACGTCCCATAAAATTTTAGACGCGACGTAAAGCTCCATTTCCGATTTCCAGTCTGTTTTTTCTATGTGATTAGACTGCATAAAATTATAGAACACGTTATTCTCTTTAAGAAAAACCGCATCGCGCTGCCAGTGTTGCATCGTCGGGAAATACCATAAAAAGCATTTGAAATTCGTGTGATACGTCCAGATCATAACGTTTTTGCAAACGGTTTTCCAACCCTCGATTTGTTTTTCTATGGGAATAAAATGCATATTCGATTGCATAGGATAGTAGCAATTTTCTCTTATAGGCGCAATCCTTACGACTACGTTGTCGTCCGCAACCACGGAATCGTCTAACGGCACGTATTTCCCGTTTTCCCATTTCACGGGGGGATTCAAAGAATAATTATAAGCAAAAATCACAAGATAAAACTTTCTTTCTATTCCTTGCTCTTTAAGCCATTTTTTAAGTTCTCTCGATAATGCGTTGGCAAATCTTACGTTCATTCCGCTTCGGCGATATTTTTCTTCCGCCTTTTTGCACCTTTCGCAACCGCACGCGATAAGCGTATCCATCTGCTCTACCGGAAAATATACCGAGTCTTTATCGTCCGTCAGTAATTTCTTCAGTTTTTCGAGAGTTATGCCGAACACGCTTGTTTCAACGGATTTATCCTTTTCGCCCGCTTCGGTCAGACCGTCCGTATAACAGACGTCTACGGGTTTGCCTTTCTCGTCAAGACAAAACATACGCTTGTTCTGTTCTTTGTTCTCTTCGGTATAATAAACGTCGGGTCGCACGTAATAAAGCATATTGTGGTTCTGCGCGTAAGTACAGTTCCATTTAATGCTTCCGCCGCAATACGAGGGCGTAGGAAAAACCTCGTTGTACATTCTTACTTTTGCGGAAAACTCCCCCTCCATTCCGACAAAGAGATACGTTCTCAGCCTGAAATCCGGAACGGATCTATAGCTGATTTTTTCTATTATCGGACAAGCCCTGCGCGGAATATACGTATAATCTCTCGTCAGAAACCTTATACCGAAAAATTTCTCGAGAAAATCATATACCCCGTAAAGAGTTCCTCTCGCGTTATCGCCCTTGATTCGTATCGTTTCGTCCGCCTCGACGTAAAACCCGTCGGAATCGGCGTCTTTAATATAATCTCCGCCGATTATTATTTCGTTTCTGTCATACGCGGCGTTCGGGTTTATTTCGATATTCTCTCCCGTAGAAGACAATATATATTTATTTAGTTCTTTTGCGGCATAATAATCCACTTCTTCGGTTTGGTTTACGGTTATGTAATAGTTTTTAGAAGTTAGTACTTTTTTATTGTCAGACATTGAATTCTCCAAAAACGAAAATTACAGTATTCCCGTCTTTAAATGACGGGAATACTATAACTTTTTTATAATTTTAAGTTACAAAGCGGTATTTTCAGCTCATAGAAGAGTGAAAAGATATCTCTTTTATATAGAATTTGTGTTCAGGGGTCAGACTTCCGAAGCCGTATGCGCAGTTTTCGTCGACAATCTTTTTATCGAGCGTAAACCAACCCGTAACGTATTCTGCCGTTTGCGTTCCTACGGTTGCGTCAAATCCGGTTGCCGTACAAGCCTGATTGCTCGTTCCGTCCGCCGTATAAAAAGGCTTGAACTCCGACTTAGAACCGTTAGCATGTTTTATATGCGCATACGTAACTTTTACGTATATTTTACCCGCGTCCTGCGCGGCTTTTATAAAGTCGTTTGCAAATTTAAGCTCATAATCGTCCCAGTTCAATCTTTGCAGATACAAGACTTCTTCGTCGTTTACGGTCGCATGAGAATACTGCCCCGCGCCCGCTTCTATAGCTCCGTAAAGGATCGACATATCGGTATCGATTTTCACAAGGTTAAAATTCGATTTCAGCATTTCGCTGTAATCTGCCAGAACGAAGAGCGCGTAAAAATCCGTATTTTCCGTAATTTTATAGGTCGATAAGTCTATGGCAGTCTTTTTATCGAGCGACCAGCCTGCGAATTTTTTGGTTGTGTCCGTATACTTCGGTTCTTCGGCAGGAGCGGTCGCGGTCTGATCGTATTCTACTTTCGCTTCGCTGTAAACCGAATCTGCCGAATAGAAAACGACGTTGAATTGTTTTACCTTTTCTTTGAAAGTCGCGGTGTATTTCGTATCCTGCGTAATCGCGCCGACTTCGGGAGACCAGCCCGTAAATTCAAACGTATGAGATTCCGTATCGGCTTTAACGGGCGTGGTTATCTTGCTTACGTCGGGAGTTTCGCCCGATTTTACTTTTATCGTAGTAACAAGCTCGTCTCCGTTATAGAAGCTTGCGGTCACGGTCTCTTTTTCCGTCTCCGGTTTTTTCTCTTCCTTAAAAATCGCGGCGTAAACGGTATCTTCCGTAATCTTTCCTATTTCGGGCATCCAGCCGACGAAAGTATAAGTACTCGTTTCGGTTTCCGCTTTCACGGGGGTCTTTATGGAGCTGACGTCCGGAGCTTCGCCGGATTTTACGTCAAACTCCGCGATAAGTTCGTTATTGCTGTAAAAATACGCCTTAACCGTTTCGTTGCCTTTGCAGGCGAAAAACGCGCAAGCCATAGTAATCAACAATAAAAACGCCAAGAGTTTTGTTAATTTTTTCATTTTCCCTCCTATACTATAAGTTTTTTTTCACAGAGAATTTTTATTCTTTGTTTTTCCTGAATCATATACCGTATTTTGCTCTTAAATCCGAAACGGCTTCGCTTTCGTTCAACATCGTAAAATTAACGTATTCACAGGTTTCGACAAACTCTTTTACGATTTCTAACCTTTTCTGCGAATCCGTCGAATAATAAGCGCTTGCGTTTGAAACAGTCACGTAAAGAGGCGTGAGTTTTACGCCCTTAACCCTCTTTATGAAAGCGGTTTTCTCTTCTTCGCTCAATCCGGAATCGTTTATTTTCTTAATGCCGTCATCTAAAATACTTATCAGGTTATTTACGAACTCCAAAGGATAATAATCCGTTTTCATAAGATTTTTGTTGTAAATATTGAAATAGATGCCGGGTTCTTCGGATATTTCCAACGTTTTTTCGTCTAACAGACTTATTACTTCTTTAACTTCGCTTGCCGCCGGACCATAGTATAAATTTACGAATTCTTCCTGAAGTTCCGTCACGTCCCTGTCGGGATTCCAGAGCATTTTGCTCGTCACGTAACAGTCTATTCTGTCCTGCCAGTCGTAAAAGTTTTTATGATCGCTCTGCATAAGCACGTATTCCGCGCCCAGATCTCTGTATAACTTCAGATTTTCCTTGCAGATATGCATCGTGGGGTAATAGGTCAAAAACCCGGAATAATTCGTTTCGTAAGACCATATCATAAGGTTTTTCGTTATCTTTCCCCAGCTTTTAATAGTATTGCCTAACGCCTGATTTTTACTGCTTTCGAAAGAATAATAATAATTCGCGCCGATAGGAGCTATTCTTATAAATACGTTCTCGTCGGGTTTGCAGGACGAATGCAAAACGTTACCCTCTTTATCGATAGGTGCGTCGGTCGTGTAATTGTAAGCAAACGTTATAAGGTTTATCTCTCTTCCGTTCAGCTCGTTCTCTGCCCATTTGTTAATTTCGCGGGATAATATATTCGTGAATCTGATCATTATGCCGGAGCGTTTATATTTTTCCGCATTTCTTACGCATCTTTCACAGGTACAGTATTTCGTCGTGTCCATTTGCGAGAATATAAAGTTGGTACATTCTTCGTCTGCGTCCAGAACTCTTTCTTTAAGGTTTTCTATAGCGACCTTAATCGCGCTTAATTTCATGCTTTCGTCAATCATAGGATTGCCGTTTTCGTCTTCCGTAATGCCGTCGCTCATACAAATATCCAAAGGCGTTCCGTTATCGTCCGTATAATACATATGGGCGTTTTCGTCTCTGTTGGCGGCGGTATAGTATACAGAAGTCGGCACGTAATAAAGAGTCGTATGCGGAGCAGTGGTGTTCCATTTGACTTTTCCGCCGTATCTTTCCGAAGCGGGAGTCATTTCGCTGCTCATTCGCATTCTCGCCAAAAAGAGCGAATCTTCATATAACATTCCGGTAAGAAGAATTCTGATATTAAACGCCGGGATTTCCTTAATTTCCGTTTTATAAACGGTCAGGGTATTATTTTTGGGAACGTAAGTATAATCTTCCGACAAAAACTTTACTCCGAACGCTTTTTCGAGATAATCGTATACGCCGTATAAAGTGCCTCTGTCGTTTGCGCCTACGATAAACAAGCTTTTGCCTGCGGTTTTTACGATAAAACCGTCTTCTTTCAATTCGGTTTTGTCTATCGTACCGATTGCGTCTTCCAGAACGTCCGTTTCTCCGACGGAAATAATCTTTGCATCGTCGCTGTAATCTATGGCTATTTCGGAAATAACGGGAACAGAAACGCCGGTTATTTCTTTAACGAAATTGCTCATTTCGGTAGCGGCAAAGTATTCCGTATCGGAACAAATGTTGTTCGTCACGATTACGTAATCCGTCTTTCCGTTAGCCACAAGGTCGGATATTTTATCAGTCGTGTCTATCTGTATAACGTTGTCGGCGGGCGGTTTTACGTCGTCTTTTTTGCACGCGCCTAACGTTCCGAGAGTTAAACAAACGACTAACAATATCAATACTAATTTTTTCATTTTCTACTCTCCCTTATTTTACCGTTATTTTAAATGTCTTTCTCGATGAATTGCTTGACGAGTCCGTTGCCACGACGGAAATTATATACGTACCCTTTTCGGTAAACTTATAACTCTCCGACGTTTGTACGCGTTGCAGTTCTCCGTAAGGATTTTTTACGTAAGCTGAAATGTTTACGGAGGAATCCTGATTATCGGTTGCCGTTGCGGAAGGTATAGTTATCTCGTCGCCGACGTTATACTCGCCGTTTAAGTTTCCGTTTACGGTGAGTACGGGTTTTTCTTTATCCGTTACTATCACGGAATACTTCACGACGGACTCGTTATTATTTTTATCCAGAGCGGAATAGATCACCTCGTACGTTCCGAACTCGCTAAGGACTACTTCTTTTTTACCGCTCGCGTCGCCGTTTACCACCGTTTTTCCGGACGGAGAAACGACTTTGATCGTTACTTTGCTTTGTCCGGTAATAACGTCATACGCTTTGGCAACCGAAGAAACGAATTTGTCGTTTTCGTTCATATTACGGTCTTTCATAGTTTCTTCAAACCAGAAATTCGGTCCGGCAGTGTCAAAATCGGAATATCCGATTTCTTCTATAAGATTGCTGAAACTTTGATTTCCGAGTTTTTTGATTATAATCTTGGAATCGCTGCTTGCTCCTTCGGCTATGACCGAAACGTAAACCAGTCCGCTCGGGAAGTCGGTAAAGCTTAAACCGTTCTTTAACTGACCGATTGTCGCAATCATTTCGCCGGACAGCGTGCATAATCTGTTAAGCGTGGAATCGTAATAACCTTCAAGATTATAATAATTCGTTCTTCCGTATTTGCTTGATAAAGCGGAGTTGTTGCCGCCGCAGTTTGCGCTGAATTTTTCAGTCGTGACGGGCGCGGTATAATTTTTTCCGTCTCCGTTGACTTCTACAACGGGCGACGTTTTCAGATTCGTTACGACGAAGTCTGCGCTTACGGAACTGTCAGACGCGTCCGTAAAGCGTATCGTTAATTTTTCGGGCATCTTTTCGGTTTCGAGTACGCCTATAGAAAATTCCAGTCCGGAAACAGGCAATACCGACGGATAAGAAATCGTCTTATTGTTGACCGAAGAGAACACAAGCCCCTCGTAAAGCAATTCCGAAGATACGGACTTATTATCGTAATCGAATAAATCCGAGGTGTTCGTTATCTTTGCGGGCAGAACTTTTCTTTCTACGCTGTAAAGAACTTGTTTTTCCGTTCCTTTTCCGCCGTAGAAATTGAAAGTCAATCTGTCGACGTCGTTCGGAACGGTATAGCTATAACTGTCGCTCGCGTCGATTTTCTTTATTACCGTACCGTTAGAAACGATTTCTATGGTTTTTACAAGCGACTTGTCCGTTTCGTAATCGATTGCTTCGAATTCGGGCAGATTAAGGACTTTTCCCGCCCTCACTACGTCTACCGGAGCAGATAATTTTATAGAAAGAAGACCTTTTTTATCTATCGTAAGTTTTTTCTTCGCGGTTACGGTGTTACCCACATAGTCGGTGGCAACGACCTGCAACTCGTAAGAACCCGTCTTGTCTATAAGGTAACTTTCAGAAGAAGGAAGGGCATTGCCTTCGTATAACAGCGTTGCGACGTAAGACACGTTTCCGTTGCCGCCCGTTATATTTATATCGGGCAAAGTAAAGTATTCGAAAAGTTTTGATTCGCAATCGCCTATGGTCACTTCTATCGGGGTTTTGGTTTCCGACACCTTAAAGGTGTAAGTCTTTATTATATCTTTACCGAGATTATCAGTCGCGCTGTATACTATAGAATAGTTACCCGTTTTATCGGGAACAAACGAATTGTTTTTTATCGCGTCGGTTATATCCTGACTGCCGCAGTAAAGTTTAACGTCTACTTTTACGTCGCTTATCTTGCTGTTTACCAGGTATTCGGGTATGGGATAAGCGCAATTTACCACACCGTCCGGCATAGCGTCAGGCGCGTAATCGCTTACAACGATAAAGCAGGTTTCGTTTTTAAGTTCTTCCGAGGCAAAATCCGCCGCGCTTTTTCCCGCGATTTTTTCTATATAAATCGCTTCGGTTTTCGCGCTGTTCGTAAATTCGAATTTAAGATATACTTCGCCCGTAGTGAATCCCGACCAGATGTTGGAGTAACCCAAAGCTCCGGCGTCGTCGAAATCGATGAGTTTTTCCAAAGAGCCGAGCCTTCTCGCGTATAAAGCGTTCTCTCCGATATCGTAGGATATGTTGAAATCTCTGCACGTCTGACCTTCTTTAAAGGCATTAAAATACCCTTCCCAGTTGACCGAGCCGTAAGTCTTTCTTATTTTATTATAATCTTCCAAATACGACTCGTTGCATAACGCGCCGAGTTCTCTTCCTTTAAGATAAACCGAAGTATACGAATGTGCGGAAACGCTTTTGCTGTACCAGTAATATACCGAAAAATAGTTGGACGAATCATAAACGTCTTCGAGCGTGATTCTGAAATTGCTCATATAAGAAAATTCGTCGGAATACGGTATAAAGCTTACTATAGGCGTTTCTTTATCCAAAGTTCTCAGGTCTATGATTTTGCCGAAATAAAGGCTGCTTCCCGTGGTGTACGGCTGAGCTTCTACATAAATAGACTTTCCCTTGTCAAAAGAATAAGAAGGCAAATCCACGTCGGGAGAAATCTTGTTTATCATATTGCTTTTGCCGAACAACCCCGCGTAAGAAGCGGTAACGTTTACTACCTTTTGCTCTGACAGCGTCTGACCGTCTATATCAACCGAATAGTTAAAAGTATACTTACCGGTTTTTTGCGGGTAATAATTGATATCGGAAACGACTTCCGTTCCGTCGGGCGAGTCCACGGTAACCGTGCCGGAATAAATTTTACCGCCGCTTATACCGAAAACCGTACCTATGTTTATCGTGCTGCCGAAATCTACCTGCTCGGGCAAATCGTTTGCGACTATTCTCTTTTCGTCGAAAACGAGAAGAATAAACGTCTTTGTCGCGGTGCATTTTGTAGCATATATATCGTTATACACGTAAGAAAGCACGTAAACGCCGCTTTCTTTGAACATATAACTTACGTTTTTAGAACCGTTGACAATAAAAACCTGTTTGTTGTTCTTTTTAAGTTCTATCTGATATTGACTATACCCGCCTACGCCGCCGCTTACGGTCGCTCTGGTTATTTCAAGCAGATCGCCGGCTTTATATTCCGTTTTAACTTCTCCGTCGATATTAAACGTAATTTCCGGTCTGGTTTTTAAAACCGTAAGTTTGGTAATCCCGTTCGGATATTTTATCGAATAATCGCCTATAATGCGCGGCAAGAATTTTCCGTCGGCAACTTCTTCGGTTTTTCCGTTAGGATTGATAACGGTTACGCCATTATTATAATTAGCGATTTCGTAATCTTCGAGGACTATTGCGTAATCCTGACCTTTGACCGCCGGCAACTCTTCTGCGGATGCAACGGAAAACGCGCCGATAAGCGAAACAGCTAATACCAACAACAGACAAATAATAAGTGTTTTTCTATGTTTCATATCCTCTTACCCCTTTGAAAAAATTATTCCTTTCACGTAGAAAACCGCCGTGTTTCTTAAATTAGCAAAACAAAAAGACTCGTTTTCTTTAAACTTAAAATCTTTCTCGAACGTAAAGCTCTTAACGGTATAATCCGACGAAGCGGTCACCATCCACGAACCTTCTCCTAAAGCATCACCCACATAATCGTCTAACACCTGATCGTATATCCGCGGGTTAAACGGGCACTCATACGTAGGGCTGGCGTTTGGGTGAATGTAATCGAGTCTGTATTCGACGGTGACCTTGTTCAATCCTTTATTTAAACAATCCAAAATAAAGTCGTTGTTAAAATGAAACTCAGCCGAATCCCAGGATAATCTTTGTAATATCATACAAGGAACGTTATCGTTTTTAGAGTCGACGGATTTTGCTACGGAAAGAGCTTTCGCTCCGAAATAGATTCCCGCGCCGCTCGAAAGCTCGACAACGTTATTAGTCGTTTTAAAGTTATAAACTTTATTTTCGACCTCTTTGCCGTTTCTTGTGATTTTTATCGTATATTTACAATCCCCGGCAACGTCGCTTTCGATTCGGTTATATCTTCCGTTATCGGATAGTTCGCATTCCTCTCCGTTTATCGTCAACGAATAATCGACCTCTTTTGCCTGTATATCGTTAGAAAAAGTCACTTTGGGAAGGTCCGAACCTACGAATAAAAGCTCTTCCACTTCGGGCAGAACGTAGTCGATATCGGCTTCGTCCGTGACGGTCAGCTTGAAAGACGACGTCTTTTCGCCGGAAGTTAAAACTATCGTGTGGTCGCCTTTGCCGAGCGTAGAATACAAACCGTCGTTAAACAAAATATAACCGTTTTTAAGCATATAATCTTCTGCCGATAACGGTGTTCCGTCTATACTAACGGCGGACACCTCGTCCGCGTCGATAAAAAACGCTTCCGTTTTATCCGTAACGTCGTGCTTTAGATCATAGTTTATTTCCTTTTTCTTCTCGCCGCAGCCCGTAAATACGGTTACGGCGAGAGAAGCGAGAATCAACAATAAAACAGTACTTCTTTTTAAAAATGTTTTCATTTTCCTCTCCTTTATAATTTTTTAACCTTTCAATCCGCCAACGTTGAATTTGGACATAATCAGTTTTTGAGAAAGCAAATATAATATCGTGGTCGGAATAGCCAGCACCGTAAATCCCGCAAGCACTATAGGCGTTCCTACCATATATAAACTTGCGTTATACTGGAACAGATACATTCCTAACGCGAGGTTCGGATACGACGGAAACCATACGAGAAAGTCGATATAATTCGTCCAGTAGCTTAAAAACGAAAGAACGAACAATACGGCGGCTGTCGGAATTATCAGCGGGAACATAACGTGCGTATATACCTTGAAGTTAGAAGCTCCGTCTATATACGCCGCTTCCGCATACGCCCACGGTATACTCTTCCAGGCTCCGTACATAAGAATAAAGTTAAATCCGTAAAACGTTCCGCTGCCCTGAATCAGCATTCTTCCCAGGAAATTATCGTATAGCCCCAAAGCCTTGTTTATCTTCATCGACGCGGGGAACGTACCTATAATCGGAGTTATCATAAGGAAAATACCGAACGCATAGATAAAATTTTTCCCCGGGAAATCGAATCTCGATATTACGTAAGCGCAAAGCGTATAAAAGAACACCTGAATCAACGGCCAGCATGTCGAATACGCCAAAGAATAAAACAACATATCCGGCAGACCGTATTCGACCGTTCCCACGCCCCATTTGGTAACGCGCATACGGAACTTGTCAAACAGCTCGGCGTAGTTGGAGAATTTCCACTCCACAGGCAACTGATATGCGTGCAAAATGAAATCGTCCTGAGCTTTCAAGCTCGATATAATCATCCAGACGAGCGGAATCAGCAAACTTATGCAATAAATCACCATTATCACCATAATGATTACGCCGAAAACTCTCGAAATCTTTTTAAGCGAACTTTCCGTCGCCTTATTTCTGATAAATTTCATATTTCAGTCCTCCCCGGGTCCGTATTTTTCGAGCAGATATTTAAGCAGGTTCGTCAACGGAGCGATAAGCAACGTCATCAGAAAACCGCCCGCAGCAAGCAAAGGATATCCCATCTGATTGTCCGTATTTTTCATAACCTGAACGTAATAATAATATCCCATATTATAAGTGGCGGAAGGCGCGTCGTTCATCCAGAACGTTACGAGAGAACCGCTCTCGGTAAATATTCCCGCAAAGCCGGTAATCAGAAAGGTAGAAATCGTCGGAAATATCAGCGGAAGAATTATATACCACATCTCCGTGAAAATATTATCCACGCCATCTAATTGCGCGCTTTCGAAAATTTCGTCGCCTATCGCGTTCATCGCGTTAGGATATACTATAAGGCTGGTCGCAAACGAAAGCCATATATCGTAGAACAACGAAACCGCAAAAGGATGTCCGCTCTCCGAAAACAAATTTCCTATTTCTTTTCCGAAGAAGTCCGCCGCAATACCGGGAAGCGCGTTAGAAATAAAGTTTTTAAATAAGAGCGACATAACCATACCGGGTATCAGCTTGGTAACCATCGATATGTTTCTCACCCATCCCGCGCCCGGCGTCTTTTTGAAAATGTAATATGCAAAAATCAAATATAACGGTAAGCATATTACAAGACATAACGCCCAGCGCACGATAGAATTTATAATACTGATATAAACTATTCCGCCGTTATTGAACGACTGTTTTATAAATTCCTTAAAATTCGCTAAACCTACCCAGGTGGTGTTTCCGTAATAGTCTATACTCTGAAAAGACATTATTATCGAAGACGCATTTACCGTTACAAAAAAGAACAACCATACGCCTACCGGATAAAGCAAACAGAGAAATACAAACAAGTAGTTATTTCTTTTGTTTTTGTTCTTTGCCACAATTTTTTCCATCTTGTTTGCCGTTTTCCTTTATTTAGTAGTATAAAATCCGTTTGCGCGCGCCTGTTTTACGAGAGTAGACCAGCTTTCCGCCGTAACATATTTAGAAGAAGCGTCGAACAACCCGTCTAAGTCGTTTTTAGTGCCGCGCAACCCCTTAATAATACAGCTGTAAGAGATCTCGGTATATATGGGATATTGGTCAAAGCCCGTCGTCGCGTAAGAGATAGGAACGTTGGAATATACGCTCGATCTTATTCTCGAAATGTTTTCTTGGTCCATATACACGTCGTAGTTGTTTCTCGCGAAAGGAGTCATTTTTGCTCTGTCTTCCGGAGTAAGAGTATATTTATAAGGTCTGACTACGCCGGTTAAAACCGTGGTTTTTCTGAGGCTCTCTTCTTTAAGCGTATAAAGCAGAAAATCTTTTAACGCTTCTATTTTATCCTTTGCAGCCTGAGTCTCGTAATCGGTCGGCTTTACGACAAAGAAAGAGCTTGCTTCGGAAATAGCGACCGCCGTGCCTTTTCCGTTGCCGAACGCCTGAACGCCGTCGTCAAAATACGGAAGCAGCATATATCTGTAATCGCATTTACCGAAAGATCTTTCGGGATAAAGCCTGTCGTTTGCCGCAAACGAAGGACGCGCTTCGTTTTCCCACCAGGAGCCCTCTACAATCATTGCGCTGTAAGGATTAGATTTTTCTTTTCTGTTGCCGTATATAAACTTGCTTTGCGCCGTACCGTGATCTACGGAGTTATCGTCTGCGGCGGGGTGTCTGTATCCGTTGGGCATAATATAATCGGAATAAAACTTCATCGCGCGATACGAAGCTTCCGCACTATAAGCTTTATAGCCGTCGTCTATCGTCCAGGAAGTCGTCGTTCCGTCGTGCATTTTATAGGTTCTGCCTTCGCTGTCGTGCGAGCAATAATCTTTTACGAATTGAGCGCCCGAATGCTGAGCCATCATTGCCCATTTCAAATAAGAGGTATATGCCGACTCGTAATAACCCGTCCAGATAAACGGTCTTGCCGATCCGAACTGACTCGTAGGAATCGTCGCGATTTTCTTAAGCATTGCCGACCATTCGGACTCCGTTATCGGCTGTCCGTCGTCATAAGTACCGTATTTGCCGTCTTTTCCCGCTCTCAGAATATAACCGCCTTCTTTATAGTTGGTCGGATTTTCCGAACTGACGAAAGTCAATCTTTCTCCGCTTTCTTCAAACGCGATACCCTGTTTTGTAAGCGCGTCTTTTACTTCCTGAGTGTTTTCCGCATAATATAACCACCCCGCAGACAAAAAGTCGTCGTGATTATAAACGAAGCCGTTCATAGATTCGTTCCAGGGGAGCATATAAATTCCGCCTTTTGTATCGTTCGACGCGATTTTCTGCCAGTCGTCATAATAACCGGATAACTTTTCTTTTACCGTCATTCCGTCCTCTCCGTCCGGTTTCATTTCCATAAAGTCGGTTAAATCGAGAAGACTGTCGGCGTTGATAACCCTTTTAAAACTCGAAGAAATCGAAAAATAGCATAACGGGCTTTTTGATTGAGAAGACACTCCCGTTTCTATCTCCGCTCTGATATCCGATTCCTCTTTCTTCTGCATTTCGGCTATTATTTCGTATTTCTCGTTTTGAGCGTTCCATTCGTTTTTCAGGTTATCGAACCATTCCGTACCGACGCCGCCGTTATATACGTTGACGTATATCTGCTCTCTGTCGGTTCTGACCTTGTCGATAACCTTACCTCCGCACGCTACGGAACCGAATACGGTTATCCCGCACAACATCAGACCGAAAAACCTTGATGCTTTTTTCATTTTTTACCTCCCTTTTTATGAGCGCACCTCATAAAATTAAATTTTGTAAAAAAATTATATCATTATAAAAAACCCGCTTCAATCCCTATTTGCAAAAA
>CAJLXC010000013.1 GCA_905210545.1 uncultured Eubacteriales bacterium
TTTTATAGATTTTCCGTTTCGTAAATAACGAGAGCTTCTCCGCTATTTATTTTAAGCGCAACCGTTTCCGTTACGGAAACGTTGCTTATACCGCGCGTATCTCCGGAGGTAAGCGTAAGATTTTCCAGCGGATAATACAGTCCCTCGCTCCCCGCAAAGGAACAATCGCCGCCGTAAGGAATCAGCGACAACGCGCCTCCTTTTTTCATTTTTTTACGCCATTCGCCGCTTATCAGTTCGGTAACGAACGCCCCGTCTATTATCTCGGCATTAAGCCCGAGATTATTTGCGATTTTAAGTAACGCGATATTGCCGAGGATATGCTCCGTTTTGCCGCCGTACGCGCCGTAAATCGCTATTTCTTTTACTCCCGTTTCATAAGCGAGACGGACGGCACGTTCGCCGTCGGTAAGATTTTTTTCCGGTTCTAAACGCAAAACCTTATCCACGCACGGAACGTACCCCAGACTGTCGAAATCGCCGACTATAGCCAAAGTTTTTTTGTCTTTCAGTCTGTCTTTGAACCTGTACGCGCCGTCCGCGTAAATAACTGATAACTCTTTTACCTCGTCTTTAAGGTCGGGACAATTCAGTATAACGGCTGTTTTCATTTTTTCTTTTCCGTATCGTCGCACGATTATCGAAATCGGTCAGATATTGTAATATTTCTTTCCTTCCTGCACGAATTCGTTTATCGCGCGGTCGGTAAGCGGATGATAAATCATCTTGGGGAACAGATTTACGGGTATCGTCAGACTCTGAATACCTTTCATAGAAACCATGTGAATCTGCTCTACGTTTGAAAAGCTTGCCGCAAGAACTTTACAGTTTACCTGAGCTTCGGTAAGAAGTCTGTGAATGTTGGCTGCGATTTCAACGCCGTTTATCGCTATGTTGTCGAGTCTGTTGACGTAAGGCGCAACGTATTTCGCGCCGGCGGAAGCCGCAAGCAACGCCTGTTGCGGCGTGAAAATCGCGGTAGCGGTGATATTATAGCCGTTTGCAGAAAGACATTTTATAGCCTTAATACCGTTTTCGGTCACGGGAATTTTAATAAAAGTGTTTTCGCCGCCGAGTTTAACGAGTTTTTCCGCATCGGAAACGATACCTTTATAATCTTCCGATATAACCTGAACGTGAAGCATTTTATCTCCGATTATTTCCCTTATGCCCTTAACCGCGGAAACCACGTCTATTCCGCAACGGGAAAGTATAAGCGGGTTTGTAGTAACGCCCGCGATGGGGTAAAATTCGTTGATGCGTTTTATTTCTTTTAAGTCCGCACTGTCAATCATGTATTCCATAAAAAATATCTCCTTTAATTTTTATCTTCTTTTTTAGTTATTATCATTATATAACGTCAAGGGGTTATTTTGCAAGGGAAAGAGACTGTTTTCCGAGTCCGCCCCTATTCCCCTGCACCCCGTTACCCTGAAAACTCCTCATATCCCCCTGCCTCTTATTCTTTAAGGGGGGCATTTTTCTTTGTCATTACGAGCGTAGCGTGGTAATCTCATCTCTGTTTTTGCCGCATTTCTCTTTTAAAATTCAAAAAGCAATAAACTTGGTTTACTGCTTCCTGAATAATATATGATAAGGGGGAAAATGATGAGCATTTTTTGTACCAAGGGGTTTTTCCCTTTCGACAATGATACTATATAACTTTCGACAATTTTTGTAAAGCGTTTTTAACCTGTTTTTAAATTTTTTTTGAAAAATTTTTTCACATTTTTTCGATATACGCCTTTTATTGTTTGTATTTACCAAAAAATGTTAAAAATTATCTCTTCTGTGAATCTATAAACGATTATCGACCCGCGTTTTCGTCATTAAGGGCGGTTTTTGCGGTTTTTATTTTTTTCAACGCTTCGGTATAGCCGTCAAAACCTTTGCCTACGATGGTCGTAAACGCGAATTTTTTTACGTAACTTATTTTACGGAACTCTTCCCTGTCGTTCACGTCGGTTATGTGAACCTCCGCGGTTAAGATATTCACCGCTTTAAGCGCGTCTAAAATCGCCACGCTCGTATGCGTGAACGCCCCGGGGTTTATCACGATACCGTCGTAACGATTATACGCTTTCTGTATATATTCCACGATTTTGCCTTCATAGTTGGACTGCACGCATTTAACCTTTACCCCGAGAACTTTTGCGTCGGCTTTGATTTTTTTTACGAGAGCCTTATACGACTTGTCGCCGTAAAGCTCCGGCTCTCTCACGCCGAGCATATTAAGATTAACACCGTTTATAACAAGTATCTTCATAAGCCTTTAATATCTCCTTTGCGACGACTTCCGCGGAGCGGTCGTTTTTTACGACCGTGTCGGTTGCCCGTTCGTAAGCTTCTTTTCGTTCT
The DNA here is from genome assembly GCA_905210545.1 of uncultured Eubacteriales bacterium. GTDB lineage: Bacteria > Bacillota > Clostridia > Christensenellales > Borkfalkiaceae > UBA1259. The sequence goes on from CAJLXC010000013.1 coordinate 2,359, forward strand.
TCGTACAAAGCGAGAACGCCTTTTTTCTGCGACATCGGTCTGCCGTCGGTAATAAGCTCGGATAAATCTCTGTCTATCCTTATAAGCACGCCGTTGCTTTTAAGCGCGTCAACGTTTTCTTCTCTTATCGGCGCGCCGCCGCCTAACGCGATCACCGCGCCGCTCGTTTTCGCGACGGTTTTTATAACCGCCGTTTCAATTTCTCTGAACTTTGCTTCCCCGTCGGTTTTTATTATTTCGGCGGGAGTTCTGCCGATAGCTTTCTCTATCTCTTCGTCGGTATCGATAAATTTTCTGCCCGCGACACCTGCTACGAGTTTTCCCAAAACGGTTTTCCCTGCGGAAGGCATTCCGAACAGAACGATATTGCCGCGCCGCTTTACGATTCCGCGTATAACTTCTTCCGTTTCGCTCTCTTTATGCGCGCCGCCCGTCCAGATATCTTCCGCGAGAAGAGCTTGTTCCGCCAGCATAGAAAGACCGTTCGAATAAACGAGCTTCAGTTTTTCCGCCTGTCTTAAAAGTTTGGTAAGAAACGGGTTATAAATAAGGTCGAAAACCGCTTCCGCGTTCTTAAACGCCGCAAGGTCTACGGGCGCGACGTCCGTTTCGGGATACATACCCACGGGCGTTGCGTTGATAAATATCTGCGTGTCGCCCGCAAGCTGCGGATAATTGTTATAGTTTATCCCGCCCGAACGGCTGAGAAAGCGCACGGATTTCGCCCCGCCGTTTTTCGCGCAATAAAAAACTGTTTGCGCCGCGCCGCCCGTTCCGCCTATAAGCACCGACTTATCGCGGAAAGACACGCCCTTTCTTTTAAGCATATAATAAACGCCGCCTATATCCGTGTTATAACCGTAAAGCTTTCCGTTCTCACGCTTTACCGTATTAACGCTGCCCGTTTCGCAAGCTTCACGCGAGAGAACGTCCGAAAGCGCGGCGGCGTTCTTTTTATAAGGTATGGTAACGTTAAAGCCGTCGTAACCGCCCGCGACGAAAAACGGACTTACCTGTTCTTCGTCAAGTTCTTTAAGAGTATAATCGAAGCCGCGCCCGCAATGAACGTCGCAGGAATAGCTGTGCGACAGTTTTTTGCCTATCAGACAATATTTCATAATCCGCTCCGCCGATTTTAAGACAATTCTTTATACGCGCCCAGAAACACGAACTTATCGGAGTCGTTTTCGAGCGAAGCGATCGCGTCGGTAACGACCTTGTCGGTTATTTCGCCCTCGAAATCGAAGTAGAACATAAACTCGAAGTCGGTGTTGGGAACGGGGCGGCTTTCTATCTTGGTAAGATTAAGCCCCTGCGCGGCAAAGCCGTTAAGCACGCCCGCAAGCCCGCCGGGTTTGTGCGGCAACGTGGTCATAACGCTTATTTTATCGCTTCCCTTAAAAATTTCGAGCCGCTTGCCTATGCATATAAAGCGGGTGTAATTGCTTGCTTCGTCCTGAACGTTTCTCTGCAGAATTTTAAGACCGTAAGCTTCCGCGCAATCGGTCGAACAGATGACGGCGAGCGTCTTGTCTTTTTCTTCCGCAACGCACTTTGCCGCCACGGCGGTGTTCGTTTCTTCTTCCACGACGAAATCGCGCGATTTAAGCAGTTTTTCGCTCTGTCTTAAAGCTTGCGGGTGCGAAACGATGCGTTTTATATCTTTAAACTCCGCGCCGTTTACGGATGCAAGACAATGCTCTATCTTTACTTTCGCCGCGCGCACTATATGAAAATCGTGCTTTTTCATAAGGTCGTAAACCTCGGTCACAGACCCCGCGGTGCTGTTTTCTATGGGCAGAACGCCGTATTCGCACAGACCTCTTTCTACCGCCGAGAATACTCCGTCGAAATTCTTAAAGTACGTTACGTCGCATATAGGGAAAATCTTTTTAGCCGCCGCGCCGCCGTACGCGCCGTTTACGCCCTGACACGCGACCGCAGCCCGCGCGGGCGCGTTTTTAAGCCCGTTTTTTATCAGCCGGTTGATTTCTTCTACCGTAGAAGAAGTTCTGCCGATAATCTCCGACTGATACGCCTTGCTCACGGAAAAAATAACGGAATACAATTCCTTTAAGTACTTGGCGTAATTTTCCGGCAGTCCTTCGGTCAGACGGAACAACACGGCGTTTTCTCTCGCGGGGTCGCTCACGGGGGAAGCGGAATTTTTCTTTGCTTCCGCAATCTCTTTGCATATTTCCATTCTTTTTACGAACGCGTCTTTAATAACGTCGTCCGTCGAGTCTATCGCTTTTCTTATTTCGTTTACGTCTTTCATATAACTCTCCGTTTTCCGGTAATTTTTATTTTTACACGCCTTCGTCCGTCAGCGCGATCGCGACCGCGCTTTCTATACAAGGCACCGCCCTCGGAACTATGCAGGCGTCGTGTCTGCCTTTTATCTCTATTTCGCAATTCTCTTTTTTCACGAGATCCACGGTGCGTTGAAGTCTTCCCACGGACGGGGTAGGTCTTACGGCAACGCTCAAGGTCACGGGCGCGCCGTTGGTTATTCCGCCGTTTATACCGCCCGCGGCGTTGGAATAAAACCCGACTTCGCCGTCTTTATAATAAAGCTCGTCGTTGGCTTTGCCGCCCCGCATTCCGCACAGGTCGAAGCCTCTGCCGAACTCTACGCCCTTTACCGCGGGAACGGCAAAAAGCAAAGATGAAAGTTTGCCTTCTAACCCCTCGAACAGACTGTCGCCTATCCCCTTAGGCAATCCGAAAACCACGCAGTCAATTCTCCCGCCGACGGAATCGCGCTCGCTTTTCGCTCCGGCTATTTCCGCGAGCATCTCTTCTTTTTTATCGAGCGAAGGGTAGCCGTTATCCCTTAAACGCACTATTTCTTCGTAACTTAAATCGGAGGTCTTATAGTTTTTGCCGAAGACCTTGCCCGTCTGCGAAACGTAAGCGCAAATTTTCACGCCCTTGTCGGAAAGTCTTTTTTTGCAGATTCCGCCCACCACGCAAAACGGCGCGGTCAGTCTGCCGGAAAATCTGCCGCCGCCCGTAAAATCGAGCGCGCCGTCTTTAAGATACCTGCAATAATCGGCGTGCGACGGGCGCGGCTTGCCGTAAAGCTCGTTATAATCGGAACTTTTTACGTCTTTATTCAATATATAAAAGGAAAAATCGCCGCCGATCGTTCCGTCAAACGGCTTGTCGAACACGGGAACGTCGTCTTCTTTTCTCGCCGTGGAAAAAACGCCCGAGCTTGCCCGTCTGCGGGCAAGAAACGCGCCGAGCTCTTCTTTCGTGATATGCGTTTCGGGCATATTTTTCACCGTCGCGCCTATTCTTTCCGAATGCGATTCCCCGAAAATATCTATTTCGAGAAGCTTTCCTTTAAAAGCCGACATATACTTTACCTCCGAGTTTTTTCACGTCCTCATAAAAGCGAGGATAAGACTTTTCTACGGCTTCCGCGGCAGAAATCGTGCTTTCGCCCACGGCGTAACAAGCAAGCACCGCCGCCGACATAGCCGTTCTGTGATCGTTTCCGCTGTCGATACGAAAACCTTTCGGGCTGCCGCCGTAAACGTATAGCGATTTGCCGTCCGTTTCCGCTTTTATTCCGGCAGCGGCCAGAGTGTTTATTATCGCGGCGATTCTGTCGCTTTCTTTATATTTAAGGTTTTCTACCCCGCGAAGCTCCGTTCTGCCTTCCGCAAACGCGGCTACCACGGATATTATCTGCGCGAGATCGGGAACGTTTTCGCAATCTATCGTCTGCGCCGTCAGTTTGCCGAGCCGCGGTTTTGCCGCCGACACCGAGTCTTTGCCGAACGTTACTTCCGCGCCGAAGCGTTTTAATATCTCCGCGACGGCGGCGTCTCCCTGCAACGACTTCGGATTTAATCCCGATACCGTGACCGAACCGCCTATCGCGCCCGCGGCAAGCGCGAAAGCCGCGCCCGACCAGTCGCCTTCCGCCCGCGTATTATCGGAAAGGTCGTATTTCTGCCCGCCTTTTATAAAGAAACCGTTTTCGGTTTTTTCTACGGCGATTCCGCTATCCTTTAAGACGGAAAGAGTTATTTCTATATACGGCTTGCTCACTTCACGCCCCGTGACTGTTATCTCGCAGTCTTCTCCGATAAGCGGCGAAGCGAGGAGAAGTCCCGTCACGTATTGCGAGCTTACGCTCGCGTCGGCTACGAGATTGCCGCCTTTAAGCTTGCCGCGGAACGAAAAATTCTTTTCGCGAACGCCCCCGCGTTCAAGGCATTCTATAAGCGGCAGGCACGGTCTCGACAAAAGCTTTTTTGTTCCCGTAAAAGTCGCGTCCGCGCCGAGCGCGGCGGCGATCGGTATAAAGAACCGCAGCGTAGAACCGCTTTCTCCGCAATCTAAGACCGCGTTTTTATTAAGACTGAACCCGCGCGAAACGAAATCTCCGTTTATTATTCCGCAATCCGCGCCGAGACTTTTGAGAACGCGCGCCGTTGCGAGAACGTCTTTCGATTCCCCGACGGAACGTACCGTTTTTTCGCCGCCCGACAAGCTCGCCGCAATCATCAGTCTGTGCGCGAACGATTTAGACGGCGGCGCGATTATTTCGCCGCACAGCGGCGCGGGAGAAATTTTTGCAATCATAACAACGCTTCGCCTTTTTTAAGAAATTCTTTTAAGTCCGATACGGGAATTTTGACCGTTTCGGCGTTAAGATCGCCGTTTATAAGCACGAACGTCACGCCGACGCCGTCGCTTTTTTTATCGGATAAAATCGCCCGATACAGCTCTTCGGGCGAAAACTCGCACGACAGGTCGGAGAAAAAATCCAGCCTTTTTTCGAGCTTTGCGGTAATTTCTTCGCCGTAACCGTAATACGCGCGGGACAAAGCGAGTGCGTAACGGATTCCTTTAGCGACGCATATTCCGTGCGGAACGGTAAATTCGGACAGTCTTTCTATCGCATGCCCCACGGTATGACCGAAATTAAGAAGCTTTCTTCTGCCGCTTTCCCGCTCGTCTTCGGAAACTATTTCCGCTTTAATTTTAAGGCAATCGGAAACGAGTTTTTCGGTAATTCTGTTTTTAACGCAGATATTCTCGCCGCGCGGAAGATAAGAATATTTGATTACTTCTCCCATGCCGCTTTCCGTTTCCGTGACAGGCAGAGTTTTTAAAAAACCTAAGTTTATATAAACGGCGTCCGGCTGATAGAAGGTTCCGCATAGATTTTTGCCGCGACTTAAATTCACCGCGGTTTTGCCGCCGACAGACGAATCTACCATAGAAAGAAGCGTCGTGGGGACGGCAAAAAGACCTATGCCCCGCATATACGTAGAAGCGACGAACGCGCCGAGATCCCCGACCATACCGCCGCCGAACGTTACCACGCAGTCGTTTCGGGTAAGTCCGTCGTCCGCAAGCGCGTTTAACAGCGCGCCGTAATTCATAAGGTTTTTGCTCTCTTCTCCGTTTTTGACTATATGAAAAAAGGTGGTTTTATCCGCAAGCAACGCTTTTATCGTTTCGCCGTGCAGGCGGAACGCTTCGGAATCCGCAATGACGGCTACCTTATCGCCCTTAATCAGCGGAAGCACGCAACGGGAAAACCCTTCCGCCTTTTCCGAAACGAATATTTTATATTTTTTAGAAGCTCTTACCGTAAGCTCGCGCATATTATTTTTCTCCTTTTTCGTCCAACGCGATTTTTCTGTCGTTACCTGCTTTCAACAGCGATTTAAGCCGTTCTCTGTCTTTGTTTTTTATGGCGGCGAGATATTCCGAAAGGTTATCCGAAAACTCCTGCAATTCTTTTTCGAGATAATCCGCGTTTTCCGTCATAAGCGCGCTCCACATTTCGGGGTCGAGCCGAGCGACGCGCGTAAGGTCTTTATAGCTGCCCGCCGAATAGCCTTCGTGCTTTGCGGCGGTTTCGTTCTTTATAAACGCGTTGGAAACGACGTGGCACAGCTGCGAGGTATAAGCGATTTTTCTGTCGTGATCTTCGGGCGTGGCGACTTCTATGCTCTTAAAGCCCGCCGCGAGAAAAAACTCCGCCGCTTTTTTAAATGCGGTTTCGTCGGCGTTCACGTTTGAAAGAATCATAGGCGCGCCCGAAAAAAGTTCCGCAAAAGAATTTTCCACGCCGGAAACTTCTCTCCCCGCCATGGGATGCCCGCCGATAAAGTTTATTCCGGAATATTTTTCCGCGCGGCGGCGCATAACCTCCGCAGGCATTCTCTTTATACCGCAGAAATCGACTACGATCGCGCCTTTTTTCAGATACGGCAAAAATCTGTCGAGTGCGTTTTCGAAATTGTCGGGCGTTACCGCTATAACCAACATATCGACCTCTGCCGCGGTATCCGTCGTGAGAGTTCCGCTTATCGCGTTAAGCTCTTTCGCTTTTAGTATTACCTTTTCGGATACGTCGTAACCGAAAACTTCCGCCCCCGCGTTTTTTATCGCCGCTCTGCCGAACGAACCGCCTATAAGACCTATTCCGACAATTCCCGTTTTCATAACCGCTTTCTTCCTCACAGAAAATTTTTCTTGCCGCAAAGGTGCAGCATCGAGTTGACGGCTCCGGCGATGTCTTCGAACTGTTCTGGGCGAACGGATTGCGCGCCGTCGCACAACGCGTGCGGCGGATCGTTATGCACTTCTATCATTAGTCCGTCCGAACCCGCGCCCACCGCCGCGAGCGACAAAGGTTTTACGAGTCTGGCAAGCCCCGACGCGTGCGACGGATCTACGATAACGGGCAGATGCGTCAGTTCTTTAAGCACGGGGATTGCCGACAAATCGAGCGTGTTTCTCGTGTACGGCTCGAAAGTTCTTATCCCGCGCTCGCACAAAATAACGTCTTTAGAGCCTTCGCTCATAACGTATTCCGCGCTCATAAGCCATTCTTCTATCGTATTGCAGAAGCCGCGCTTTAACAGCACGGGCTTGCCTGTTTTGCCCACCTCTTTTAAAAGCTCGTAGTTCTGCATATCGCGCGCGCCTATCTGAATAAGATCCACGTCGCGGAAAAGATCTATGTGTCTTACGCTCATAATTTCCGTAACGATGGGAAGCCCCGTTTCTTTTTTGGCTTTAAGCAGCAGTTCGAGTCCCGTTTCTCTAAGTCCCTGAAAGGAATAAGGCGAAGTTCTCGGTTTGAACGCGCCGCCGCGCAAAATTTTCGCACCCGCTTTTTTAACCGCTTCCGCAACGCCGATTATCTGTTTTTCGGTTTCTACCGAGCACGGCCCCGCGATAACGGCGAAATTATCGCCGCCGATTTCAACGCCGCCCACGTTTACGACGGTGTCTTCGGGGTGGAATTTGCGGTTTGCGAGCTTGAACGGTTCTTGTATTCTTTTAACGTTTTCTACGATATCCAAAGACCTTACGAGATCTATATCCACTTTGCTGGTATCGCCCACGAGTCCTAAAATGGTCGAGTGATCGCCCTTGCTTAAATCCACTTTAAGTCCCTGTTCTTTCACCCAGTCGATAAGATGGTCGAGCTGTTTTTGTTCGCAATCTTTTTTTACTATAATAATCATAAGCTGCGCTCCTTAAGCTAAAAAAAACGACCGACGCGGTTTACCCGATCGGCCATTTCAATACGTTTCAATAAATTTTCACGCAATCGCAAAATAACCGATATCTGTCAATACGGTTTAAAGTAATATGCGTAATAAAAGTTTTTAACGGTGAGATTCAACATAAAAATTTCCTCTACAATTTGCAGTATAGTATTTTAGAAAGAACTTGTCAATCGTTTTTCAGCGAAAATTCGCAAAAAAATCAGTTTTTTGCGTTTTATCGCAGACAGGCGGCGTTTAAACTCTTTTATTCTGCGAGAAATCCGCGTTTATGGTTGCCATAACTCTCTTTATATGCTAAAATGTTTTAAAAAAACGGATATATTAAGAAGGTTATGTCGGAAACAAAACCCGCAAAACCCAAAAAAAAGACTTGGCTTTACGTTTTTTACGGTTTGCTTACGGTCGGAATACTGTTTTTTATTCTCTCGATGAACGATCTGGGGGAAATTTTCGGCGTGCTTAAAACCGCAAACGCGCGGTATATTCTCGTCGCGCTTTTGCTGCTTTTAATTTATCTCGCGCTATATCCGCTCACCCTTTGCTTTCTCGCAAAAGCCAAAGGTGTGAACGTAAAACGGTCAGACGTGTATTTTATCGGCATGACGGAGCATTTTTTCAACGGCATAACTCCGTTCGCCACGGGCGGACAGCCTTTTCAGGTTTACGCGCTTTCGCAAAAGAAAGTTCCGGCGGCAACTTCTACGGGGCTTCTTATTATGAACTTTCTTATTTTTATGGCGGCAACCAACACGTTTGCCATCGTTTCTCTTATATATTTTAAGGACTTGATAAAAACAACCGCCATGACGGTTATCGCGATTATCGGGTTTACGATGAACTTTTTGGTTTTCGTTTTCATTTTTATGCTCGGCGCGAGCGACAAACTAAGAAAAGGCATAGTTAAAATCCTCACCGCTCTTTCTGAAATAAAAATTCTGAAAAAACTGCTCGGAAACAAGACGGAAGCGTTCAACGAATACACCAAAAACACGCAGGCGGCTTTTAAAGAGCTTAACAAGAACAAAAAAACCTTTCTTTTGTGCTACGTAACGCGACTTATAACAATGTTCGTTTATTATTCTCTGACTTTTTACATTATAAAAGCGTTAAACGTAAATATAACCTACGACAAACTGTTTTTCACGGTATGCGGCACGGCTTTTGCGGTGACTACGGTGGTATTTCTGCCGACTCCCGGGAGCAGCGGCGGAATAGAGTTCGCGTTTTCCGGTATTTTTTCCGCGCTGGCTTTGGGTGCGGACGCCGCCACGGGTTACGGCGGCATGCTTTTATGGCGGCTTATCACCTATTACCTCACGATGCTCATAAGTCTTGCGTTTTATCTCGTTTTCGAAGCGCGGGTTAAGCGCGACCGCAAGAGATTCGAGGATATATCCGCCGAAACGGAAACTTCGGGAAAAGCTCCCGCCGCCGCAAACGAAGAAAACGCACAGGAGAGCAAACCGATATGATAAACGTTATTTACTGTTGCAACGATAAGCTAGCTTTTCGAAGGAGTGTTCCTTTCGGCAACGAGCGTTGCGAGAAGAAGCGGCGCGCCCGTCCGTATAAGCGTTTTCACTATGGACGGGAGAGACGAAAATTTAAGTTACGTTCCCTTTTCCAAAGACCACGCGTCGATTATAAACGCCGCGATAAAAACCTTTGACGAGCGTAACGAAGCCGCGGTTTACGACCTTACGGAACAGTTCGAAAAGGCGTTCGGCGGGGGCAAAAATCTTAAAAACGAATTTACTCCGTACGCCCTTTTAAGACTGCTTGCCGACGACGAAAAAGTCGCGCCCTGCGATAAGGCGATTTATCTCGACGCGGACACGATGGCGTGCGGCGATATAGAAGAGTTATGGAACACGGACGTAAGCGATTACGAATACGCCGCCGCCCTCGACCGGTTGGGCAAATTCTGGGTGGCGAGAAATTATTGCAATTCGGGAGTGCTTCTTCTTAACCTTAAAAAAATACGCGAAACGGGAATGTTCGTTAAGTGCAGAAAATTGATAAAAACCAAGCGGTTTTTTATGCCCGATCAGACGGCGATACACCGTTCCGCAACGGCGCGACTGTATTTAGACACAAGGTTCAACGAACAACGTTCCGTAAAGCCCGATACGGTTATAAAGCACTTTAACCGCGGCATAAAATGGTTGCCGTTTCCGCATTTTTTCAACGTAAAACAATGGGACAGAAAAGCAGTACGCGATAAACTGAAAATTCGCGTTTTCGACGAGGATTACGCTTTTTACGACGATTTTATAAAAACCGAAAAGCACGGAGCCGACGCAGATGAAAAAGCAAAAAGTAATATACTATAAAGACGAGCTTAACGACGATTTTTCCAAAGATCTTAAAGTTGAACCGAGAAAAATTACGGGAGATTACAAGTACCTGTTCGGGAAAAACGTTTTTAAACATTTTTTCGGTTTTATTTTGTACAGACTCATCGCAACGCCCGTAGTATTCGTTTATATGTATCTGTTCCGCGGGTTGCGCGTTAAAAACCGCAAAGTCTTAAAAAAAGTCAAAGGCGGGTATTTTTTATACGCCAACCATACTCAGATCTGTGCCGACGCGTTTTCCCCTTCTATCGTAACCTTTCCCAAACGGGCGGAAATTCTCGTGCATCCCGACGCGGTTTCTATCCCCGTAGTGCGACATATCGTGCCGCTTATGGGCGCGATGCCCGTGCCCTCCGACGTTGCGGCGACGAGAAATCTTTTAAAAGCGATGAAAGTTATGTTAAAACATAAGCGCGTGTTTATCGTTTACCCGGAAGCGCACATCTGGCCTTATTATAACGGAATAAGAAATTTTAAGGACGCGTCTTTTTATTATCCCATAAAGTTCGGCGTTCCCGCGGTCGGATATACGGTAACCTATCGTCAGAGAAAAATATTTAAAAACCTTCCGCCCTGCATTACGATCACCGTATCCGATCCCGTTATGCCGGAAGAGTTTACGGACAAAAAAGCGTTACGCGACAGAATATATGACTTTATGGTAGAAACGACAATAAAAGAAAAAAGTTACGAATACATAAAATACGTAAAGGAGAACAGCAAAGATGACGATAACGGTAGTGTGTGACGTTTTGGGCAAAGAGAACAACGGAACTACGATCGCGGCGGCAGGACTTTCCCGTTATAAAGACAAAATCAAGCTTGTTCTCGCGGGTGACGGACCGCTTAAAGAAACGCTTAAAAAACAGGCGCAAAGCCTGCCCGTTCCGCCGGAGTTCAGATTCTTTTCGCGGGAAGAAATGGTAAACGTGGATAATTCCGCCGACCTTTACGTTCACGCCGCCGAATACGAAGCGGAAGGCATAGGCTGTCTCGAAGCTCTCGCCTGCGGAGTCGTTCCGATAATTTCCGATTCTCCCAAAAGCGCGACCAAGTATTACGCGCTGGACGAAAAAAGTCTTTTTAAATGCAACGACGCCAAAGATCTTGCGGCAAAAATAGACTGGTGGATAGAACACCCGAAAGAAAAAGAAGAATATTCCGCAAAATACGCGGAAATTTCTAAAGAAAAATTCGACCACACCGCTTGTATGCAAGCGATGGAAGATATGCTCTTAAAAACCGCTTCCGTAAAAAAAGCGTGATAAACGATAAAACAATAAACTGCCCCGCCGACGGCGAAAATCCCGTCTGCGGGGCAGTTTATTTTATGCGTCTTTAATTTTTATACTTCGTAGAAAGTCAGCTCGTTATCGAGCATATAGTCTATCTGTGCGACTTTCCATTCGACGCGTTCTTTGCTCGCGGCGTACAGCATAGACGGTTCAAAGCCGAGCGAAGAATCGTTTTCGAGATACGCAATGCTCTCCAAAGCGTTTTTCTTTTCGCGGGCGGCAACCTGTTTTATGCCCTTTACGCAGGCTTGCATTTTGTTTTTGTCGCAACCGATTCTTAAAATCATTTTATAACGATAAAATTCTTTAACGTTTCTTACCGTTTTAACGCAGCAATTTATATACTTGCCGAGATTGATGAGCCGCGAAACGTCGCCGCCCGTCACCTTTTCCATTTCCGAAACGCCGCGTTCCATAAGCTCCGACATTTTATCGAGCATTTTCATTTCGGCTTTTTCTCTCACGCAATAAGGCGTGCCGTTATCTCCGAAACCGAGACAAAGTCCGTTTTCAAACTGACCGTAAAGCGGCGACCATATTCTGTTGCCGAAATGCGCTCCGGGGTTTTCCGGCGGCCATACGCCTTTAATAAGACACAGCGGATATACCGTGCCTACTCTTAACGGACCGTATTGCTCCTCTATCGTGGGCGGCAGATATTTAATCGCTTCGCTCCACAATTTAAGCCCGCGCTTAAGCTCCGCGGAACACACTCCGTATTCCGCTTTCAGCGCGCGGTCGAGATTTTTGCCGTAATCCGCGGAGTAATACGATAAATAACAAAGCCTTGCGATAAAGCTCGGATACATTCCGTAGTGATGTCCTTCCATAAGTCCGCACAAGCCGTATTTTTCGTTCGCTTCGCGTATAGATTTATAGCGTTCTATCCAGGCGTAAGGCATAGGAAGATACGGCACCGTGCCGAAATCCCACGTTCTGCCCGCGGTGTTTACCATAGAATACAGCTTTATTCCGCGTTTTTTTGCCGCTTCCGCTTCGCTCAGAAAATACGAGCCGGCAGTCGGGCGCGTAAGCGAATAATCCGAAACGCGTTCTTCCACGCCCATTATCTCGTATCTTTCGAACATCTCGAAAGTGACGAGAAGAGTTATATCCGTAGGAAGCTTTTCGATAAGAGCGAGCCTGTCTTTTGCGGGCGCCCAACCCCAGTTATACGTCCAGAACACGACGTCCGCGTCTTTCTTATAACGTCTTATGCTGTCCCTTACAAGCGAAATCCATTCCGAATAATCCTTGCAGGGCCACCACCCGGGCGACGGCTTGTTTTCGGGAATACCCTCTTTGGGATATTCGTTATATCTGTGTCTTACGACGTGTTCGTCGTCGCTTAAAAACTCAACCGACTCTCCCACGAAAACCATTCCTTTAAGCCCCTGGCAGGCTTTAAATAGCGAACCGTATAATTCGTCGTAAACCTTTTCCGCGTTTTCCGCGCGGGGATTAAGAAAGTTCACTATATCGCAATACGCGTAAACGTCTATACCGAATTTTTTCGCCCGCGAAATAAGCTCGTTGAAATCGAGTTCTCCCAGCTCCGTGCGGTTTACGCCTTTTACGAATATAAGTATCGCGTTATAGCCGTAATGCGCGAGTATCGATAAATATGCGTCGGGGAATTCGTCAAGTCCGTATGCGGAATGCACCATTCTCGGCGTAAAAGGCATACTCCTCTTTTCCGCGCCCTTTTTAAGCGCGGCAAGTCCGCGTTCTTTAAGGCAGAATTCGAGATAATAAATCGCTTGCGCAACGCTTCTGTCGTTCGCGCCGACGATACGGATTTTATCGTTTATTTTCGTTTCGAACGCGATAGCCGTTTCTTTCTCCGCTTCGGGAAGAGAAAACGCCGACTGTTCGACGGAAAAACTCATAAACGCGTTGCCCGTTTCCGCGAGCTTCGCGTTTATGCCGAACCCTTCTTTAAGAAACGCCGCAAAGTCCTTGAGCGCGGTTAAAGTAACTTCTCCCGCGCCGGCTTTGTTTATTATCGGCTCTTTCGGCAAAGACAGTTCGTTTTTCTTTAATCCGACGGCTGATTTTATTATTTTGCCGTGCGGGTCGGAAAGCTCTTTCAAAAAATCGTAAGCCGCCATTACTTAATTCTCTCTTCGAGCGATTTAAGCGAAAGTTCTACCATTTTTTCGCCGAGCTTCGCGTTCGCTTTTCTCGCGCTTTCGGTAAACCAGTGCTTTTTGTCGTCTATTCTGTCAAGCTTGACGCAATCGGGATAAAGCGCCATCAGAATGCTGCTTTCGAATTCGCCCGCGTGATCGTAACCCGTGGCGTTCTGCACTTCGGTCGTCATTGTGGGAATAACTTTTATCCAGGTGAACGGGTTGTTCGCCCCTTCTAACTGCTCGTAATAGTTCGCGTAGCTTTCGCTGCCCCACCAGCCTTCTCCGAGCGTTTCCTCGAGGTATTCCATTGTGGCGCGTTTTGCGGCGGTTCTGTAGCAAAGCGTCATAGGCATTTCGCTTTCCTGTTCGAACTGGTGATGTATCACGACGTATATGTTTTTAAAGCCCGCGTACAAAAGGCTTTTGAAAACGTAATAAACGTAGTCTTCGAAAGCGCGTTCGGGGATATGCACCGTGCCGCTCTTTTTATCGCCCACGGCATAGCTCGAAGGACTGTAAGAAATTGCCGGAGCAATCATAATTTCTTTGCGTTCGGCAAGCTTGTCGATAAGTCCCTGCACAACGAGCGTATCGCACCCGTAAGAGCAGTGCGGACCGTGGTATTCTACCGTGCCGCCCGCGATTACGAGCGGAATGTTGTTGTCCTGAACGTATTTTACTTCTCTCGGAAACGATTTGTCGAGTATCATATATTTTTCTCCTTTTCTTTTTATTCGGAATAACCGAGCGTGGTATAATAAGCGAGATTTACCTGACGGTTATCCAGTCTGCCGTACTGAACGACGATATTTCCGTCCGATTCCAGCTTCATCGCGTATTGAGTTTCGAGCGGAACGGCATAGCCGCACATATCGCTTAAAACGTTCATACGGAAGCATCTCACGGTTTTGGCTTTCACCGTCCATTCTATTTTATCATAACACGGTTTTTCCGTAAAGTAAAGAGTTACTTTTATTTTTACGTCTTTTTCGTTATCGTTTACGACGATAACGCTTTCGTGTCCCTTTAAAACGCCTTCGCCTTCTGCGGGAAGCTCGCAATCGGGAATTATCCAGTTTTTCTTTCCTAAAGCCATAATTCAAACTCCTTTAAGTAGATTTATAACGCAATCCTGTTTCTTCGGCGGTTGCGCCGAAGAAACAGGAATCGCAGACAAGTTTTGTTTTAAGCGTCGCCGTCCGTAAAAGAACGGACAGCCGTTTGTTTCGGCGTGAGCGCGTAGCCGTAAGACGCAGCGCTATGTCGCAACTCTCACCTTCTTAAAAGCGAGAGAGTGCCGCGGATTCCGGCAACAGGCGAACCCGTCCGAAACGAGCGTACAATGACGTACGCGACTGAGGCGGCGTGAGCGCGTAGCCGCAAGACGCAGCGCTATATCGCTTTTAAAACTCTAACTCTATTATGCCCTTTTTAAGATAGTCTGTATAACTCTCGTAACCGTTTTCTTTAACGGCGATACCCTTTTCCCAACGGCAGCCGAAAGTGGGACCGGAAATGAAAGTGTCTACCTGGAAGGTCATATTCTTTTCGAGCGGATAGTCGGAAGTCGTTTCCATCCAGGGGGCTTCGACCTCTATCATACCCGTGCCGTGGCAAGGACCGTATACGAAGTTCTTTTCGTAACCGTTATCTTTGAACATCTGATAGAAACGTTTCGCTACGTCGCTCGCGATTACGCCGGCTTTAATCTGTTCGCAAGTCCATTCGTGCATTTTGCGGCAGAATTCCACGAGTTCGCGGCGTTCGCCCTCTAACTTGCCCATTACCACGGGAATACCGATCGCGGGAGAATAGCCGTCTATCTTGGCGGAAAGGTTAAGCTGAACGATATCGCCTTTCTTGATTTCTCTGTATCTGGAACGGGAAATCGCGTGGCGGGTGCTTTCTTCGCTGAACACGTACATAGGAAGACCTTCGTATTCCGCGCCGTTTTCGTAAATAACTCTCTGCGCAACGCCTACCATCTGCAATTCGGTTACGCCCGGCTTTAAGTTCTTTATAACCTCGTCGGTGGCGAGTTCTATGATTCTGAAGCCTTCTTTAATGCAGGCGAGTTCATTTTCGCTCTTGATTTTGCGAAGGTTTACCATAATGTCGTTGCACTTTATTATTTCCGCTTTCGGGAACGCGTTTTTAAGTCCTTCGTAAATGGGAAGAGTGCATTCTACGTAAGAACCAAGACCGATTTTGATATTTTCGCCCGTTACGCCGATAGCTTTAAACACGTCGTTAAACGTGCTTGCCTGAAGCTCGGGATACGCGGGGTCTGCGGATTCTCTGAATTCTTTCAGCACGAAAACCTTGTCGAGCTTGCCCATATCTCTGCCGAAGATGGCGGATTCGGGGCCGACCAACAGCGCGGCGTCCCCTTTTGCGGAAATCGCAACGCCAGCTCTTTCAAACAGCGGCCAGAAGCCCGAGAAATATCTCGCGTTTGCGTAGTCGCTTTCGGTAGAAGCGACCACCATTACGTCGAGATTTCTCTCTCTCAGCATTTTAGCCGCTTTTTGGATTCTTTCCTGATATTCGTGATCGGGAATACATATTCTTTGCATGGTTTTTTCTCCTTATTATAATTATTTTGTTTACGCTTTAATTTTAACACGCCGATACTCGCCTGTCTTTACAAAATCGTAAATCATTTTTAAGAAATCGTAAATTTATTGACAAAAAATAAAATGCGTGATATTATTTTGTTATGCAATACAAATTAAAAAGGCTTTCCGACTCGGTTTCGGTCGGAGAAATAGCAAACGTTCACTTCTTTGAATTTCCCGAAGACTTTTATACGGGTTTCGATCACCACCCGTTTTACGAAATGGTTTACGTTTCTTCGGGGGTGCTTAACATTCGGTCGGACAGTTTTAACGGAAAACTGAAAAAAAACGAAGCGGTCATACATTCTTCGGACGAAAAACACTCTTTGTCGTGCGTTAAAGGCAACGCGCCTACGGTTATCATAGTCGGCTTTACGTGTAACGGTCTGCCGAGAACCGTTACGGGCAAGGCGACCGCGCTTTCAGCTTATGAAACGGGGCTGTTATCCGCGGTTATCAAAGAAGGCAGAAGCGTTTTTGCCCCGCCTTACGACGTGCCGACTTATGACATGCAAAAGAAAAAAAATATTCCGTTCGGCGCGGAACAGAATTTAAAAAATTGTATAGAGCTTTTGATGATAAGCCTTGCGCGGCGAACAGGCGGAAGTTCTTTTAAAGAGGACTTGCCCGTCGGCGCGTTCGACGCAGACGAGGTAGTAAAATACGTAAACGAGAATTTCAAGGAAAAAATCACGATAGACGAGTTGTCGTTTATATTCGGCACTAACCGTTCTTCGTTGTGCAAGGACTTTAAAAAGCGTACGGGAAAAAGCCTTAACGGCTACGTTATAGAAAAAAAGCTTTGCGAGGCGCAAAAGCTTTTAAAAGACACCGACGATACGATAACGGAAATTGCCGACAGGCTCAACTTTACGAGCATACATTATTTTACGGCTTTTTTCAAGAAAGCAACGGGGCTTTCGCCCACGGAATACAGAGAAAAGAGCTACCCGCGTCAAGGGTAAATTTGCAGGGGAAAGGGACTGTTTTCCGAGTCCGTCCCTATTCCCCCGCACCCCCGTTACCCTGAAAACTCCTCATTTCCCCCTTACCCCCTTATTCTTTAAGGGGAGAGTATTTCTTATATTGTCATTGCGAGGCTTTGTCAAAAGCCGTGGCAATCTCTTTTCTATAATTATTATGAGATTCCCACGTCGCTACGCTCCTCGGAATGACAGCGCGGGTCAGAACTATTCCGCTTCGGATTTTTGTATTCGTTTATACATATCCTGCATTTTAAGGTCTATTTCCGCAATCTTGTTGGAGCAGTCGAGCATTTCTTCGTTGATGCCCTTGGGCAGTTTGCTTTTATCCGCTTTATATCTCAGGTCGTGTTCTAAACTCGCCCAGAAATCCATCGCGATGGTACGAATCTGCACTTCCGCCACGACGTATTCCGTTCTGTCGGACAGATATACGGGGACTTTTATATCGAGATGCAAAGATCTGTAACCGTTGTAATTAGGCGTGGCGATATAGTCCTGTCGTTTGACGAGTTCTAAATCCGCCTGTCTTAAAAGCATTTCTTCTACGCTGTACACGTCGTCTATATAGTTGCAAACCACTCTCACGCCCGCTATGTCGTTCACGTTTTTCATCGCGGATTCGATAGACACGGGATAATTCTTTTTTAACAGTTTTGCGATTATCCCGTCGGGAGATTTTACCCTGCTTTCTATATGATGAATAGGATTTCTCGCGTAAAGAACGTTAAATTCGTCGTTTAACACTTCGAGTTTAAGCTTCAGCTGTTTTACCGCCGATTCATAAAGATTCTGCATAACGAGATATTCGTGAGAACCGCCGTAAAACGCCGCAACGTTCATATTTTTGTTGTTTTTTATATTATCCATCGCGTATCCCTCTGTTTTCGTATATCTGTTAAATCCGTATCCTCTTTTACGTGAGATTACGGCAAAACGCTTCCGGGTAATATATCCCCGGAAGCGCGTCGTTTTTGCTTTTACAGCAAAGATTTATAAAGTTCTTTGATGTCTTCTACGGAAGTTTCTCTCGGATTTCCGGGACGGCACGCGTCCGCATAAGCCGATTCCGCAAGAGCCTGAATATCTTCTTCTTTAACGATACCTTTGAGCGAAGTAGGAATACCTACGTCTTCGGAAAGTTTTCTCACTGCGTCTACCGCGGCTTTTCTGTATTCCGCCTGACTCATTTTTTCAACGCCTTTAACCCCCATAGCGATTGCGATGTCGCGATATTTGGTGCCGGTGTAGTCCGCGTTATAAGCCATTACGGTAGGAAGCAGTATCGCGCAAGCCTTGCCGTGCGGCGTATCGTAATAAGCGGAAAGCGTGTGTGCCATAGAATGGTCTACGCCGAGTCCGACGTTAGAAAATCCCATGCCGGCAACGTATTGACCGAGAGCCATACCCTCTCTGCCTTCGGGCGTGCCTTCTACGGCAGCTCTTAACGATCTCGCTATAATTTCTATCGCTTTGATATGGAACATATCGGAAAGCTCCCACGCGCCCTTGGTGATATAACCTTCTATCGCGTGAGTGAGCGCGTCCATACCGGTTGCGGCGGTAAGACCTTTGGGCATAGAGCTCATCATATCGGGATCGACTATCGCCACGACGGGGATATCTTTGGGGTCTACGCAAACGAATTTACGTTTTCTTTCCACGTCGGTAATAACGTAGTTGATGGTAACTTCCGCCGCAGTACCCGCAGTGGTGGGAACCGCGATTATCGGAACGCATTTATTTTTAGTGGGAGCAACGCCCTCGAGAGAACGAACGTCTTCGAATTCGGGGTTTGCCACGATAATGCCTATAGCCTTGGAGGTATCCATAGAAGAACCGCCGCCGATAGCTACAAGACAATCCGCGCCGCTTTTTTTGAAAGATTCAACGCCGTGCTGCACGTTTTCTATAGTAGGATTAGGCTTTATCTCGCTGTATATGACGTAATCGATTTTGTTTTCGTCCAGAATATCGGTTACTTTTTTAGTAACGCCGAACTTTATAAGATCGGGGTCGGAACAAACGAAAGCCTTTTTAAAGCCTCTGCCTTTGATTTCGGTAGCGATTTCTTTAATCGCGCCCTTGCCGTGATAACTTGTTTCGTTCAAAACAAATCTGTTTGCCATAATTTTTACTCCTTGAATTTTTTTCAAACGAACCATAAGCCGTTTTTCAAAAATAAGTATACAACTTTATTTAAAAATTGTCAAATTTTATTCGGTCTGTATTTTATTTAGCTTGCCGCGCTGCGGACAAAACGGGTTTAAGACAGTTAAGCTCCGCCGCGTTTTTCAGCATTTTTTCATCTGCGATTCGGGATTCGCCGCGTCTTTTTGGCGGCAGCGGCGTTTTGTATTGACGAACAACTTTATTTAGTGTATAATATTTAAAAACGTTACGGCTTAATGCCCGCAGGAAAACTTTATAACGTTAAATAAACCTTTCAACGGAAGAAAATGAAAAACGAATCGACAAGAAGAGAAAAACACACTCTTTTTTATATTCTGAATATAATCTTTCTTGCATTAAACACCGCTCTTTTAACGGCTGTTTACTGGATAAGAAAGACTTTTACCGTAAGCTTAACCGCCATCGTTTACAGCATTTTCGGCAACAATCAGGGCAACGGAAGAGGAACGATAGAACCGGCGGTGTTGTTCTGCCTGCCGTTTATTGCTCTCGCTTTGTTTTTCGGCGCGGGCTTTATCGTGTTTAACGTGTTCTTATCGAAAAAACTCACTTCTGCCGCGACTTTTTCTAAAATCTTCGCGATAGAACGCGGCGTGATGATTTTTCTGCTCGTTTTCTTCTTCGTTTTCAATCTGGTGTACATAGATACCAAATTCGGGGTAATCGACTTTTTTAAAACCCGCAATCAGAAAACGGATTTTTACGAAAATTATTACGCTAACCCCGACAACGTAAGCATAAGCCTTAAATCGGATAAAAAACGAAATCTCGTCTATATTTATTTAGAAAGCATAGAATCGACTCTGGCTTCCGCGGAAGAGGGCGGCGGCGTGACGGGCGTTAATTATATTCCTAATCTGACAAAACTCGCAAACGAAAACATTTCTTTTTCCGACGGCGATAAACTCGGCGGGGCAATGCAGCTGGACGGAACGGGCTGGACAATGGCGGCGATGTTTTCAAACGCAACGGGCGTTCCCTGGGCGTTCCCCATCGGCGGCAACGATTTCGGAGAAGTCGATTACGAATTCGCTTCGGGAATAACCGCCCTCGGCGACATTCTGGAATCGGAAGGCTACTCGCAGGAGTTTTTATGCGGCTCTGACGTGAGATTTGCGGGAACGGATAAATTTTTCAGATCGCACGGAAATTACAAGCTGTTCGATTATTATACGGCGATAGAACGCGGATATATTGCGGAAGACTATTACGTCTGGTGGGGTTTTGAGGATTATATCCTTTACGACATCGCAAAAGACGAACTTAACGAATTAGCTTCCGGCGACAAGCCTTTCAATTTTACTATGGCGACAATAGACACCCACCCCGTCGGCGGTTACGTCTGCCCGCATTGCCCCGACACTTACGGAACTAATTACTACGCCAACGTTTTCGCCTGCGCGGACAAACAGATATACGACTTCGTGCAGTGGATACAGGCGCAGCCCTTTTACGAGAACACTACGATAATCATCACGGGCGACCATCTGAGAATGGATACGGTGATAGTCGGAGACGCGCCCGAAGGCAAAAGACACCCTTATAACTGCTTTATAAACACGGTCTACACCGAAAAAGAAAGCCTTAACCTTAAAAACAGAGTGTTTACCTCGCTCGATATGTTTCCCACCACGCTTTCCGCGCTCGGTTACGAAATATCCGGCGACCAGCTCGGCTTGGGCGTGGACTTGTTTTCTTCGAGAAGCACTTTATCCGAAGCTTTGTCTTTCGACACGCTGAACGAGCAGCTTGCGAAAAAGTCCGATTTTTATATCGAAACTTTTGCGCCGGAATTTTTAAAAGATAACGGCAAAAAAGAGTCGCTTGTGCTGCCGGACGACAAAAGAAAACAATATTTAGCTTCGACGGCAACGCCGTCGTAAAAACGGTAAAAAATGAAATACGACAAAATTTTTTTTATCTACAACCCGTCCAGCGGGAAGAAAAATCTGACGCGCCGTTTGCCCGTTATAGAAAAAGAAATCGCTAAACACTGCAACGAATACGTTACGGTAAAATCGAAATCCCGCGAATTTTTCTTATCGGAAGTCCGCAAAGCCTGCGCTTTATACGACTTGATTATTTTTTCCGGCGGAGACGGCACTTTTAATCTTGCGGCAAACGCGATAAAGGACCTCGAAAAATTGCCGACTTTTGCATATCTCCCGTCCGGCACGACGTGCGATATGGCGTATAATTTAGGCATATCGAAAAACATAAAAAAAGGGATCAGGCAAATTTTTTCCGCTAAAGAAAAAACGTTAAATATCGGGCGTGCGGGAAACGAAAATTTCGTCTACGTCGCAAATCTCGGTTCTTGCTCGCAAGCGGTTTACGATACGCCCGACAAACTGAAAAAGCATTTCGGCAAAACGGCTTACGCCTTGCATATTTTATCGAACTTAAAAAGCTCTTTCGCTCTTAACGAAATATACGTGAACGGAGAAAAATACGTAACTCCGCTCCTGTTGGTTTCTAACTCGAAAGAAATCGCGTCGTTTAAAATAAACGAGAAATTTTCTTCTTCGGGCGGTAAATATTATCTCGTAATCATAAAAAACGATAAGCTTTTCGGCATAAAAAACATCGTTTACTTTTTCTTGCACGGTGTTGAAAAATCGATAAAAAAGAAAAAGATTTTTTATCTGGAAGGCGAAAATTTTACTATTAAAAACCCGCTCGGGAAATGGAGTATAGACGGCGAGCCTTTCGATTCTCCCGAAACGGTCGAGATAGGTTTTAGCGGAAGCAGTATCAACGTCCTTTCCCTCAAATAACCTCCGTTTTGTCATTCCGAGAGTTTCCGCAACCACACACCCCGCGCTGTCATTCCGAGAGTTTCCGCGACTACACACCCTGCTCTGCCATTCCGAGAGTTTCCGCGGCCACACACCCCGCGCTGTCATTCCGAGAAAAGGCGTCCGCAATGACAAGGAGTACTCCCCCCCCCCTTAAAGATTAAGGGGGTTGGGGGTTTTGAGGAGTTTTCAGGGTAACGGGGGCGCGGGGGAATAGGGACGGACTCGGAAAACAGTCCCTTTCCCCTGCAAATTTCCCCTTGACGCGGGAATCCCTTTTTCTATCTTGCAATCACAATATGAGATTGCCGCGAGGTTTTTCAAAAACCTCTCAACGACTATACGGTGTCGATTTACAGCGATAACCCCGTTCCGTCACCTGCAACGGCATATTACAACCAAAAAACAATAATCCCGCAGGGAAAAAGCCGAAAAGCTTTTTCCCTGCGGGATTGTTTCATCTGTATTTTCGTTTCCGATAAAAATTATTTGTCGAGAACGGGACCTGCCGCAACGAGAGCCTTGCCTGCCGCGTTGGTTTCGTATTTCGCGAAGTTTTTAACAAATCTTCCCGCAAGGTCTTTCGCCTTTTCTTCCCAAACGGAAGCGTCCGCATAAGTATCGCGGGGATCGAGAATGTTTTTATCGACTCCGGGCAATTCGGTAGGAACTTCGAAATTAAAAAACGGTATCTTTTTGGTAGGAGCTTTTTCGATATCGCCGTTTAAGATAGCGTCTATAATGCCGCGGGTATCTTTAATGGAGATACGTTTGCCCGTACCGTTCCAGCCGGTATTGACGAGGTACGCTTTCGCGCCGCTCTTTTCCATCTTTTTAACGAGTTCTTCCGCATATTTGGTGGGGTGCAATTCAAGGAATGCCTGACCGAAGCACGCAGAGAAAGTCGGGGTCGGCTCGGTTATGCCGCGCTCCGTTCCCGCAAGTTTAGCCGTAAAGCCGGACAAGAAGTAATACTGCGTCTGTTCCGGAGTGAGTACGGATACGGGCGGAAGCACGCCGAACGCGTCTGCCGAAAGGAATATAACGTCCTTTGCCGCGGGCGCGGCGGAAATGGGACGAACTATGTTCTTTATATGGTCTATCGGATAAGAAACGCGGGTATTTTCCGTCACGCTCTTGTCAGCAAAATCGATCTTGCCGTCTTTGTCCAGCGTTACGTTTTCTAAAAGCGCGTTCTTCTTTATCGCGTTATAAATATCGGGTTCGGAATCTTTGTCGAGATTTATTACCTTTGCATAGCAACCGCCCTCGAAGTTGAATACGCCGTTATCGTCCCAACCGTGTTCGTCGTCGCCGATAAGAAGTCTTTTCGGGTCGGTAGAAAGAGTGGTTTTGCCCGTTCCGGAAAGTCCAAAGAAGATAGCGGTATTTTTGCCTTCCTTATCGGTATTTGCGGAGCAGTGCATAGAAGCGATACCTTTAAGCGGGAGATAGTAGTTCATCATAGAGAACATACCTTTCTTCATTTCGCCGCCGTACCAGGTGTTTACGATAACCTGCTCGCGGCTGGTAATGTTGAACATAACCGCGGTTTCGCTGTTAAGACCTAATTCCTTGTAGTTTTCGACTTTCGCCTTGGAAGCATTGTAAACCACGAAATCCGGCTCGAAATTTTCAAGCTCTTCTTTTGTGGGCTTTATAAACATATTCGTAACGAAATGAGCCTGCCACGCGACTTCCACTATAAAGCGAATAGCCATACGCGTATCCTTGTTCGCGCCGCAGAACGCGTCTACCACGAACAAACGCTTATCGGAAAGTTCTTTAATCGCGATATCTTTAACCGCTTTCCACGCTTCTTTCGTTGCGGGATGGTTGTCGTTTTTATATCCTTCGCTGGTCCACCAGACGGTGTTTTCGGAATTTTCGTCTTTAACGATAAATTTATCCTTGGGCGAACGACCGGTATAAATACCCGTCATAACGTTTACCGCGCCGAGTTCGCTTACCTGCCCTTTTTCATAACCCTGAAGCTCGGGCTTGGTTTCTTCTGCGAACAGAACGTCGTAAGAAGGATTGTAAACTATCTCGGTAGTTCCCGTGATGCCGTACTTGCTCAAATCGATTTTTTTCATAAATATACCTCTTTTTTGGTTTTTTCCGTAGATTATTATATATAGTTATTTACAGTTTATGCAAAAACCCGAACTTCGCGATATTTAATCCGCCGATTTTCGTCCGATTCCGTTTTGCAAAGTAAAAACTTCTCGGTCAACGCCTTTTTTAATCCTGCGTTTTTAAGCAAAATAAAAATACCTTAACCTTTCACAAATACTATTATATAGGATTTTTTCAAAAAGAAAAAGCATATTTAAGCACATTTTAAAAAATTTTTTTTATTATCTTATCGTCAAACCGACAAGACCGACTTAACGCCCCTCCTCTTTTGTCAAAACCCGCCTTCCTCATAACTTTCGTTAAGCGGTATAATCGCAGCCGTCTCCTCGACTAAACCGTTATCCCGAGATTTATTTACATATCACTATAAACTTCTCCAAATTTATATTATAAATTTCTAATCAAACAGATAACTATCAAATGCTTGTACATTTTCGCTCCCGCACTTTTCACAATATATATTTTTATAGTCGGAATATGGATATAATTCCCTGTGATACTTATATAAATATTCGTTAATATTTTCTAATGAATATTCTCCTTTAATGTTTTTCTTTAATTCTTGATATGATAATTCTGCAATACCTCTGGTACTTTTAATTTGCGTTAACACCGTTCCACATGTCTCGCACTTATGCTCGGTACATATATTTTTTTTCCTTTTTTTAAAATATATATTTTCACACGTTATTGTTTTTCTACACTTAGCGCAAGAATAAATACCTTCATCGCAACCCACCAATTTTTTTTGAAATGCGGTTTTTTTCATTTTTTCTCCAAACACCCCTTCTCGCATCTTCCTCATAACTTTTATTTCAAAAGTTCCGTATCTGCTATCCCACATTCCTTGTCCTACTTGAAAAGAAAAAATTTCACCACAGTCAAGACATTTACAAGATATTACTAATCCCATAAATAACTCCTTTCCATTTGAGGCATCACTTTCTCGCTGTCGCATTTATTGCAATAACAATAGCTTCTTTTCCCTGCATTTTTATAAAATCCTTTATATGACCTTTCTGTAAACGTGTCTGAAAAGAAACTATCAAATTCTACTTCTTCCAAAGGGTTCCCGCAAATCTCACAAACCGGAGAAGGTTTAAACCAAACATTCTTTTTTTTATCATATAATTCTAATTCCGGATATGCTGTTGTTTTTTTACATTTATCACAAACAAATAATTTTGCTTCACCCATGAAAAAATTTTTACGATAACGCCTTTTTTTTAACTCAACGCCATATATTCCTTTTTTCAAATTTTCCTTTATTGCTTTCGCATAACTTTTAATTTCCCACTCATATATATGTTGCGGTACACAAAAGTGGATATTTTCTCCGCAATCACAACACCTACAAGTTATTTTTTCTTCCAAAACCTTTCTTCCTATCATATTAAAAATCAAAAAACTCCCTTTCGCCATACCTTTTCGCAACTGCAATAAATTCCATTATTATAGGTAAACTTTCCTCGATTACCCGCCTGTACTCTTCGGTGTAATCCCCCGAAAACTGAGGTCTGATATTCAGATAATACGATGGTCTTAACGTTTTTTCGTTTCTTGTACCGTTTTCCCATATTATGGGTACTGAAATCATCTTCTCTATTTCTTCTTTTGCCATAAGAATTTTTCTTCCCAAAAAAGAATCGGCTCCGGAACGAACATATAAATTTATCCTTAACAATTTTTTTGTAACCAAAAAAGATAAATCTAAGGCATTTTCATTCAAAGCTTTATTTTTGTTAACGTCTGCCCAACTCGTTTCTTTCCCGTTTTTCATATATGCGATACTAAACGGGTTACCGTTTTCTGTCAAAATTTCTTCAAAAATCCTCCAGAATCTTTTTCTTTCTACTGCTGCATCCATTTTATTTCATATCTCCATTTTATAGTATAAACTAACTATATCTTTTCGACATATTAATTATAGCTCGATGTCACATGCTTCCGAATTTACTATCTGCTCCGCCGATATCATATTTTTTATAGGCTGCCTATATTATTAGTCATCTCGGTTTCGGCAGATCTTTCTATCTGTCTTACTTTTTCTACTTCGTCGGCATGAAACACTGTACCCCTTTCCCCATGAGGCGTATATCTTTATACCCCTATTCGACAGACCATCCAACAAAATCACTTTCATACTTATCAAAGTATGCCTCTCCGACATAATAATACTAATACATAAAAATCAATCCCCCTTATTTTATTTCTTTTATCTCGAAACCTAATTCTTCTGCCCTTGCAATAAAATTTCCGATATTAAGAATCCCCCATTGCGAACACACAAACATATCGCCGTCCGAAAGATGAATAACCTCGTTGTCATCAGCAAAAAACCGAACCTTATAATCATATCGTTTAATGGCAATGTCAGCATATTCCACAACCCCAATAGATCCTTGCAAAGATTTAGGAAATATATTTTTTAATTCATAGCAAGTAATATCTTTTTTATTTTCCGCATAATCCGAAACAATCGCTAACACCAACCTATTTTTGGGATAAACATTTCCTTTGTAAATATACCTGGTCGTATCACGCTTTCGAACCTGCTCACGTGGAAACGTCAAGAAAAAACGGTCATCGGGATTAAAGATGTCCTCTGTATCTTCTATACGCCGTTTCCCGTCGATTTCCCTTTTAATTTCAAAAACTTCTTTTTCTAATTTTTGAATTCTTTGAAAAAGTTCCAATATTAACCCGTCGTTATTACTCATTATTTCTCCATCTGTTCTTGATTTGCGTATATAATGTTTTTATGTTGTCAAGTGTTTTTTCTAAAAAACTCATATTATCATTAAATATCTTATTATCATAAAAAACGCCAAAGTCCGATTCGCAAATCGAGTTTTTCTCTCTCTATTTCGCTTTTGAACTCGAAAAAATACGCCTTGCCACCATTTCAAGTTTCCAATCGCAGATTTCTTTCAGGTCGCAGAACCCGGCATCGTCCACACCCGCCTGTTGTCTTGTGGTTTTTGTGCCGTTATTCAACTGGTTATAGCACTTATATCCGTAAATCAACTCGCCGTTTCTGTTCTTCCGCCACTTATTTCTGCGCATACGATAACCGCAACGGCATCTGAGTTTTTTCGTCCAGACGTCGTCGCTTGTATGAACGCCCGTAAGATGACTCTTTTCTCCGTTTTCCGTAAGAATTTTATTGCGACGGATGCGCTGTTCCCGTATCTGACGGCATCTGTCCCACTGTTCCTCGCTTATAATCGGCTCGAAATCGCCTTTTACATACAGATATGTATCTTCGTCGCGGTTTCTTATGATTTTCTGGTCGAGGAAATTGTTTCTGCGCGATTTCAGATACGCAGGGTACCCCTTATAGGTAGAATTATGCAATATCCGCGCTATTTTGCAGTTTTCCCAGCGCACCAACCCGGAACTGTCCTTGCGTTTCAGGCGTATCA
>CAJLXC010000014.1 GCA_905210545.1 uncultured Eubacteriales bacterium
GGAGATTCGCCAGCCCGCCTTGGCAAAAAGCGCTATCGTTGATTCTTCAAGGCTGCCCTTGGGAAGGCCTATCATTATAAGTGGAGTGCTCACGGTATTTTATATGTTTTTGGATTTCGGCGCGCCGTTTTCCGCAAAAAAAACGCATTTCCGCGCAGCCGCGAAAACGCCGTTCGGACTGCCGCCCGCGCGCCGCGCGCGTCGGCCGGATTGGTGCGGGCAGACGGAATCGAACCGACATCACCAGTTTGGAAGACTGGGGTTTTACCACTAAACTATGCCCGCGTATAAACGAACTATCCCGCGTTCGTCTATATTCTACTATATTTTTCGGCTTTTATCAAGCGTTTTAAGCCTGTTACTTCTTTTTATCGTCGTTAAACTTACCGATAACCTCGCTCACCGACCCGACGTAAGCGAAAGTATCGGGATAGTTACGTATAATCGCCTGGAACTTACTTACCTGCCTCGGGCTTATTACGCAAATCAAAAGTTGTTTGTTATGGTGTTCGAACATTCCGACGGCGGGCGTAACCGTAACGCCGTGCCCGAGTTTTTCGATTATATCTTTCGATATTTCTTCCGCGTATTCGGTAACGACTTCGAATTTAAGCGCAGACTTACTCGAAATCATCATTCTGTCGCAAATAACCGTGGTTGCGCAGATGAACACCAACGACAAAAATACGGGTATAAGATTTTCTTTATATACGGGTATGGACGACAGCATAATAACGCCGTTTACGCCGAATATCATGGAAGCGACGCTCTTATGAGGATATTTTTTCTGTATCATTGCTCCTACGATATCCGCGCCGCCCGTCGAAGAATTTACTTTAAGCGAAAACGCAAGCGAAATACCCGCGGCAGCCCCGCCGACAAAAGCCGATAAAAGTCGTATACCGATATTTTCTTCACTTTCGGTTTTAGTCAATATTTTTTGCGTGATACTGAATTTATAATTCGGATCGATAAAATTATCGAGCAGAAACATCGTAACGGTTATTATAATAGTCGCAATACAAGTCTTTACGCAAAAATCCTTGCCGAGCCTTTTCCACGCAACCGCAAGAAGCGGAACGTTAACCACCAAAAACAACAACGAACTGTAATCAAGGCCGCTGTTTTGCGTTTCGCCTATGCCGAGAAGTTTTTTTACTATCGCAACGACGCCGCCGACTCCTCCTGGAGCAAAGTTACACGTCGTTACGAAATAATGAAACGACACCGAATAGAAAAACGCGGACAAGAAGATATAAATCGCGCTTCTTAAAATATCTTTCTTTTTATTTACCGGAGTTATAAAGTAGTCTTTTTTTACTCCGTACTCTTTTTCGCTTTCCGTTTTAACACCGGGCGCAACGGGTTCTAATTCTTCCATAGTAAACATATCTCCGAAAACGCAACTATATTAGCATATTTCAACCAAAAACAAAAGCGTTTTAACCGTGGCAAAAAAAATATTTTTAATACTATTTTTCTCGTTGCCTTTATTTTATTAGGATATTTTCAAAAAATGTGTTAGAATGGCGGTAATTGTTTCTTTGGTCGCGCGCATAATCGCCTGCGACCCGGCCGACCGCATTCGGCTCAATTCAGGAGGACGCCAGATTATATGGACATGAAATCTATCGAACCCAAATGGCAACAAAAATGGGAAAAAGACAAATTGTATTCTTTTAACAAGAAGAATATCGACAAAAAGTTCTATTGTCTTGAAATGTTTTCTTATCCGTCGGCTTCGAAACTGCATCTGGGGCATTGGTACAACTACGGTTTAACCGACAGTTTCGCTCGTTATAAAAAGATGAAGGGCTTCGAGGTGTTCGAGCCGATGGGATTCGACGCTTTCGGTCTGCCCGCAGAAAATTACGCAATCAAAACGGGCGTTCACCCCGAAGACTCCACTCTTCAGAATATCGCCACCATGGAAAAGCAACTTAAAGCAATGGGCGCAATGTTCGACTGGAACGCCGAAATCAAAACCTGTCTGCCCGACTATTACAAATGGACGCAATGGCTCTTTCTGAAACTCTACGATAAGAATCTTGCGTATCGCAAAGAAGCGCCCGTAAACTGGTGCCCGAGTTGCAATACAGTTCTTGCCAACGAGCAGGTTACGGACGGCTGCTGCGAGCGTTGCGGAACGCAGGTGGTCAAGCGAAATCTTACGCAATGGTTTTTCAGAATCACCGATTACGCGGAAGAACTTTTAGACAAACTCGACGATCTCGACTGGCCCGAAAAGACCAAACTTATGCAGAAAAACTGGATAGGCAAATCGAGCGGCGGAGAAATCATCTTCACGACCGAAAGCGGCGACGCGTTCAAAGTGTTCACCACCCGCGCCGACACCCTATTCGGAGTTTCGTTCGTCGCGCTCGCGCCCGAACACCCGCTCGTTAAAAAATTGACCGACGAAAAATGCAAAGCGGCGGTCGACGCCTATATAGAAGAAACTTCCAAACGCGACGAAATAGAGCGTTTATCGACGTCGAGAGAGAAAACCGGCGTATTTATCGGCGCGTACGCCGTAAACCCGATCAACGGCAAAAAAGTACCCGTTTACGCCGCAGACTACGTACTGTATTCTTACGGCACGGGGGCGGTAATGGGCGTACCCGCTCACGACGCGAGAGATTTCGCGTTCGCCAAAAAATACGGCTTGCCCGTCAATCAGGTAATCCGCGACCCCGACAGCACGACCACCGAACTGCCCTACACAGAAGACGGCATGCTGGTAAACAGTCTGGGCTTTGACGGACTTTCGTCCGACGAAGCAAGAAAGGCTATTTTAGGCAAACTCGCCTCCGAAGAAAAAGGACAGCACAGAATAAATTACAGACTCCGCGACTGGCTCGTTTCCCGTCAGAGATACTGGGGCGCGCCCATTCCGATAATCTACTGCCCGAAATGCGGCACGGTACCCGTTCCGTAT
Source organism: uncultured Eubacteriales bacterium (assembly GCA_905210545.1). GTDB lineage: Bacteria > Bacillota > Clostridia > Christensenellales > Borkfalkiaceae > UBA1259. The sequence goes on from CAJLXC010000014.1 coordinate 2,939, forward strand.
AAGGACTTACCCGTAGAACTTCCGAGAAACGTGGAATTTAAGCCCGACGGAAAATCTCCGCTTGCGAAGTGCGAATCGTTTATGAACACGACGTGCCCGGTATGCGGCGGAAAAGCAACGAGAGATCCAGATACGCTCGACACGTTCGTATGTTCGAGTTGGTATTATCTCCGCTATCCCGACAATAAAAACGCCAACGCTCCGTTCGACCCCGAAATAATAAACAAAATGCTCCCCGTGGACAAATACGTCGGCGGCCCGGAACACGCGTGCATGCACCTCTTATACGCGAGGTTCATAACCAAAGCGTTGCGGGATATGGGCTATCTTAATTTCGACGAACCGTTCAAATCGCTCACCCATCAGGGCATTATTCTGGGCCCCGACGGAAACAGAATGAGCAAATCGCGCGGCAACGTCGTTTCGCCCGATCAATATATCGAACAATACGGCTCGGACGTTTTCAGAATGTACCTTATGTTCGGGTTTAACTACACCGAAGGCGGTCCGTGGGACGATAACGGAATCAAATCTATCGCCAAATTCGCCGACCGTATCGAAAGATTGGTAGTGCGGGCGAACGAACTCCGTTCAAACAAACACTCCGAACCGACGCACGCAGACAAAGAACTTTTATACGCCGAGGCATACGCCGTTAAATGCGTGGACCGGGATATGAACAACTTCTCGTTCAACACGGCAATCGCAAGGCTTATGGAATACGTCAACGCGCTTTACAAATACGACGCGAGCGAAAACGAATCCGGCTTCGTATTCAAAAAATGCGTGGATACGTTAATTTTGTTGCTTGCGCCGTGCGCTCCTCACTTCGCGGAAGAATTATGGTCGATGCGCGGTTACAAAAAATCGGTATTCTTGACCGACTACCCCGTATGCGACGAAAACGCGCTCGTTAAAGACGAAATCGAAATCGCGGTACAGGTAAACAGCAAGATGAAAGCGAAAATCGACGTCCCGACCGAATCGACCGACGAAGAAGCGAAGGCAATCGCTTTGACCGACGCATCGGTGGCGAAAGCCGTCGAAGGCAAACAGATAGTAAAAGTCATCTACGTAAAAGGCAGACTGCTTAACTTGATCGTAAAATAATTTTATCCGTAAAACACGCGGCGGCAACTTTTTCAAGTTGCCGCCGCATATTTTTTATTGAATTAAAGTAACAGACAAAGAGTTCCGACTACGATTATCATAAGCCCCATAAACGATTTAAGCGTAAGTTTTTCTTTGAAAACTATATACGAAAACGCTACGCTTACGAGTATCGAAAGTTTATCTATCGGAACGACGACGCTGACTTCGCCGAGTTGCAGCGCCCTGTAATAACACAGCCACGACGCGCCCGTCAGAATACCCGAAATTACTATAAACAGCAATTCTTTTTTAGTGGTTTCTTTTACGAGTTTACCTTTGCCCGTAACCAGAACGGTGAGCCACGCCATTACGAGAACGACAGCCGTCCTTACGGTCGTAGCAAGGTTCGAATCGACGTTTTCTATACCGACTTTTGCGAGAACGCTCGTCAAAGCTGCGAATACCGCCGACAGGCTGCCGTAGAAAAACCAGCCCAAACCCCTCTTTTTTTCGCCCGCGCCGTCTTTTTTACCTATCATCATATAGGTACCGACGGTAACGGCGATAAGCCCCGTAATTTTAGGCGCGGTTACGCTTTCGCCCAGGAAAATAACGGCTATGACCGCCGCCAGAACGGTACTCGACTTATCGAGCGGCACGACTTTATTTACGTCGCCTATCGAAATAGCCTTAAAGTAACACAGCCATGACGCGCCCGTGGTAATACCCGATAAGACGAGAAATATCCGACTTTTCGTATCGATATTCGTTATTCCGCCCCACGAGCCGACGATCGTTACCATAACCGCCGAACAAAGCAATACCACGCCCGTCCGTATTGCGGTAGCGACCGTAGAATCGGTTTTTTTTATGCCGCATTTGGCGGTGATAGACGTAAGCCCCGCGAAAAACGCGGAGCCTAATGCAAATAATATCCACACGTCAAATCTTAAAACACTTTTTAAGGTCTTTGAATTTACCGAGAACCATAAGCGTTTTTTCGCCGTCGAGTTTACAACCCGCGCTTATGGCGAAATCTATTTTGCCGTTTTCTTTTACGCCGAGTACGTTGATACCGTACTTTTTACGAACGTCGAGTTCGCCGAGAGTTTTACCCTTCCACGCGTCGGGAACGGTAACTTCGAATATAGAGTGGTCGCTGTCGATTTCGATATAGTCGGTAACGTGGTCGGAAGTATACCTTATAGCCGTCCAGTCGCCGAGTTGCTTTTCGGGATATACGACTTCGTCTGCGCCGATCTTTTTAAGCAACTTTTCCTGCAAATCGCTGCTTGCCCTCGCAACGACGAGCGACGCGCCGAGTTCTTTTAAGAGCGAAGTGATCTCCAACGAACTCTGGAAGTCGTTGCCTATCGCGACTATACACACCTCGAAATTTTTAATGCCTAAACTTTTCAATAAATCGAGGTCGGTAGCGTCGCCTATCTGCGCGTCCGTTACGACCGGCAAAGCGGCGTTTACGCGTTTTTCGGATTTGTCGATTGCAAGCACGTCGTGCCCCAAATCGTGAAGTTTGACCGATACGTTATAGCCGTACCTACCTAAACCTATGAGTAATACGGATTTCATTTTTTTATTTTATCTCCGATTTTAGTTAATTTTTACGCTCCTGACGGGACTCATCCGTCGCGCTTCGCGCGCCACCTTCTCTGCAAAGAGAAGGCAAGACGGCTTTTATCCGAACGACGGTATACGATATTTCTGTCTTTTAAGCAAATAGTCGCCCGAAGAAGAAGGCTCGACTTGCGCGAAAGGATTCGACAGACCTTTGCGGTCGTCGAAGTCTTACGCAAAAGTCGGAAACGCGCTTATTCGGGATGAATATTTGTTCAAAAATGGTCTTTTTCTTTTTTGCTCCACTTTCCGGCGATATAACGACATCTGACGGAAAGCGGAGTCGTTTTTTCCAAAAAATACACGAACTTGTTGAACGCGCCCGGAATAACTTTCCGTTTGTTTTTATTTAAGGCTTTAAGCGCTTTTTTCACGACGAAGTCTGCCGGCTTCGACGACATTTTACCCGTTATGCCCTGAACCCGTATATCGTTTATAACGTCGGGTCGGGTCGGAATACCGCCCGGTACCAAAGTCGTGATTTTCGCGTTTTTTACTTCGTACCGAAGCGACGTAAAAAAGTTGAGCAAAAACGCCTTCGAAGCCGAATATATCGCGAAGTACGGCATGGGCGTCGTTCCGCTCATACTGCCTACGGTGAGAATTTTCAGTTTTTCGGTGCGGCGTTCTATCACGAAACGGGTTATCGAAAGAGTCGCTTCCACGTTCACGCGAACCTGAAAAACGAGTTTTTCCTGCGTATACTTATCGAACGCCTTTTGCGTATCTACGCCCGCGACGTTCATAAGCCCCGAAAAAACCGCGTTTTTTTCCGTCGCGTAATCGAAAAGGGCTTTTCTTCCGTCTTCGCTCGTTACGTCGGCGGGGAAAATCTCTATTTCGGCGTTCGGGTTTATTTTAAGCAGTTCCAAACGCAGATCTTCGAGTTTTTCTTTGTTTCTGCCCGTCAGAAACAGATTGTCGGTCGCGACGAGTTGACGGCAGAATTCCTTGCCCAAGCCACCCGTCGCGCCCGTTATAAGCGTATATTCCATTACGACTTCTTTTCGAGTTTGTGTTCGCCGTTTTCGTCGATAACGTAAGTGTTGTCGAGTTGAGCGCGCAAATTGCCCGTAACGCTCGCTATATATTCCTTACGAAGTTTGTCCTGCTCGGCTTTTTCTTCCTCGGTCAAGCCTTCGCTTCTCTGCTTTCTTGCCAAAAAATTTATTCTGTCTATATCAACCATTTCTTTACCTTAATTCGATATTCAATCTGTGTTTAAGGCTGCCGAGTATTCTCTTTACGAGCGCGTCTACGTCTTCGGCGGCAAGCGGTTTATCTTCGCCCGCCTTGAAAGTAACGGTATAAGCCATACTCTTTTTGCCCTTTTCTACCTGCGAACCCGTGTACACGTCGAAGAGTTCGATTTTTTCGACCGAACCTTTAGCCGCCTGCTTTATGGCGGTGGCGATTTCGTCGCAGGTAAGATTTTCGTCGCAGACGAACGCGAGATCTCTTTCAACGCTCGGAAATTTCGGCAACGGAACGAATCTGAATACTTTATCGAATTTATCCGAAAGTTTATCGTAGTCGATTTCGGCGACGTAAACTTTACATTCCAGATCGTAGTCCGCCGCGACTTCGTAGCGAATCTGACCGTAGCAGCCGATTTCTTCTCCGTCGAGTATTATTTTAGCGGAAACTCCGGGGTGCAGATAAGTCTTTTCGGCGCGTTTCGTCAGGTCGAATTCAAGCCCGAAAGAGTTTCCTATCCGCTCTATCGCTCCTTTTAACGTAAAGAAGTCGTTATCCGCGCCGAATACCGCTATGCACAGTTTTTTCGTTTCGGTCGGAAATTCGGTAAGCGGCAGATTTTTCGGAGCGTAAGTACGCGCGATTTCGAAAATTTTGCCGTCGGCGTTACCGCGTTTTACGTTACGCGAAATTACCGAAAGGAAAGACGGAACGAGCGAACGGCGCAACACTTCGTAATTATCGCTGAGCGGATGTTCGAGAACGATTACTTTACCTTCTTCGTCGCCGTCGGACAAACGAAGCGACGCAACGTCCTTTTTGGAATAGAACGAATAGGTCATTATTTCACTGTAACCGCATGCGGCAAGAGAACGTTTTACCTTGTTTTCGTCCTTTTGTTTTTTATCGTAACCGCCGTCGGTTATAGAAGCGTCTTTCAGAAGAGTCGGCGCGATATGCCCGTAGCCGTAAACTCTTATGACTTCTTCCGCGAGATCGGCGTAACCTTCTACGTCTTCTCTGTACGGCGGAGCGACGGTTTTAATTTTATTCCCGTTGACTTCTACGCCGAAATCGAGGCGTTTCAGAATATCGATTACTGCGTCTTTCGGCACTCTTATACCAAGCACGCCGTTGATTTTGTCAAACGTGGTTTCAACGACGGCGTTTTCTTGCTTTGCGCCCGCCGAAACGTCTTTATGCACGGCGGTAACTCTGCCGGCGCCGAGTTCGTCTATAAGGTGCAAAGCCCTTTTAATCGCCCTTTCGGTCGTGTATTCGTCTACGCCTTTTTCAAAGCGTTTTGACGAATCGCTCGACTTGCCGAGCATTCTCGAAGAACGCCTTACGTTATCGCGTTTGAATTTAGCGCATTCGAACAAAACGGCTTTGGTATCCGGTTTGATTTCGCTGTTAAGTCCGCCCATTATACCGGCCAGCGCGACTCCTTTTTCGCCGTCGCAAATAAGCAGGTTATCGTGGGTAAGTTCAACTTCTTTTTCGTCGAGAGTCACTATCTTTTCGCCGTCTTTCGCCCTTCTTACGTTGATTTCGTTTCCCGCAAGGTCTTTAAGGTCGAAAGCGTGCATCGGCTGCCCGAGTTCGAGAAGCACGTAATTCGTTATATCAACGATATTGTTTACGGAATTAAGCCCGCAAAGGTTAAGTCTTCTCGACATCCACTTCGGAGATTTTTCTATTTTAATATCCTTTACGAGATGCGCGATGTATCTCGGACAAAGTTCGCCGTCGTAAACTTTCACCTTGACGTCTTCGTCGCCTTTTACCGCCACGACCGCATAGTCGTAAGACGGTTCTTTGAGAGGTTTGCCGAGCGCGCACGCGATTTCTCTCGCTATGCCGAGTACGCTCTGACAGTCCGGACGGTTTGCAAGTACCGAGATATCGAAGACGTAATCTCTGAGGTTAAGCAAATCTCTCACTTCTTCGCCGAGCGGAAACTCGTCGTGAAAAATAAGCACGCTGTCGCCCGACGCGCCCTCGTATATATCGTCGTTTATACCGAGTTCTTCGCCGCCGCAGAACATTCCGTAAGACGGCTCTCCGCGAAGTTTGCCGTTGAAAATACGGTCGCCCGTAGCGAGAGTCGCTCCGTCTACCGCGACGGGAACGATATCGCCGACTTTAACGTTAGTTGCGTTGGTTATTATCTGCAACACGCCGTATTTGCCGGCGTCTACCTGACAAACGCGCAATCTTTCGGCGTTTGGGTGCCCGGTTATCTCTTTTATCCTGCAGGTTACGACTTTATCGAGTTTGTCGCCGTAAGGTATAACCTGCTCCACTTCGAAACCGCTGTCGAAGAGTCTTTTTTCGAGTTCTTCGGGCGTTACGTCTATATCTACGAATTCTTTAAGCCAACTTAAAGGCGCCAACATAATCTTTCGCCTCCTTAATCTTTGAATTGTTTAAGAGCGCGAAGGTCGCCCTCGTAAAGCACGCGGATGTTATTGATTCCGTTTTTGAGCATTGCGATACGGTCCAGCCCGAAACCGAACGCGAAACCCGTCCATTCGTTCGGGTCTACGTCGCAGTTTTGCAATACCCTGCGATTGACTATTCCGCCGCCGAGTATTTCGATCCACCCCGTTCCTTTGCAGAGTTTGCAACCTTTGCCGCCGCACTCGAAACAACTTACGTCCACTTCTACCGACGGTTCGGTAAACGGAAAGAACGACGGACGGAAACGGGTTTTCACGTCTTTTGAAAACATACGCTTTACGAGTACGTCGAGCATACCCTGCAAATCGCAGAGAGTGACTTTTTTATCGATGACCAACCCTTCCATCTGGTGGAACATCGGGGAATGTGTGGCATCGTCGTCAGCCCTATACACTCTGCCGGGAATAAGCACTTTGAACGGCGGTTTAAGAGTGGTAAGACTCCTTATCTGCCCCGGCGAAGTGTGCGTGCGAAGCATATAGTCGTCGGTGATATAGAAAGTGTCCTGTTTGTCGCGCGCCGGGTGTTCCTGCGGGGTGTTAAGCGCGGTAAAATTATGGAAATCGTCTTCGATTTCCTGCGTTTCGAGTACCGTAAATCCCATACCCGCAAATATGTCCACGAGTTCGTTTTTAACCAACGTTACGGGATGAAGCGAGCCTTCTTCGCTCTTTTTTGCGGGAAGAGTAATATCGATTTTTTCGTCGGCATAACGCTTTTCGCTCTCGAGTTTTTCGATTTCTTCGGTTTTTTTCTCGAAAATTTCGTTTGCCCAATCTTTAAGTCCGTTGATAAGTTGCCCCAGACGAGGACGTTCTTCCTTTTCGGCTTTACCGAGTTCTTTCATAAGCGCGGGAATTTCGCCTGCTTTACCGAGTACGTATTTCGCTTTGAGTTCGAATAACTCTTTGCTTGATTTTGCGTGAGCGACGGACTCCGCGAGCCTCGCTCTGATCTCTTCGATTTTTTCTTTCATAATCGCGACCTGTGTTATTTTTGCCTGCAATACGGCTATTATCGTATCTAAGTATAGCAAATCGGACGAAGTATGTCAATCGGAGAGCAAGCAACTCAAAAATTTTAATAAACGAGTAAATTTTGCCGTAATATAAGCCTAAAACGCTTGCGTGAAACGAGAAAATATGATATGATTGAATCCGCCGTGGGGGTATAGCTCAGTTGGTAGAGCGCTTGAATGGCATTCAAGAGGTCGCCGGTTCGACCCCGACTATCTCCACCATATGCAAATAATACGAACCCTGAAAACAAATCGGAGTTCGTCTTTTTCTTTTCCCGGGACTTTTTCGGCTTCCGACAAAATTATAATAAGTCATCATAACAAAGCCGTATTCTTCTTCCTTATGAACATGAGTGCCTTCAGTATAAAATAACTCTATAGGAATTACTTCACTGACAATACTGGTTACCGGAAATGCATATCAGAATTCTTTTCCTTCTGATAAAATTGTTATTATATCTCAATATAATTTCAATGATATTGTTACGCCAAAAAAGCTGAAACAATTTGAGTAAGAAAAAGCACTCTTTTTCAGAAGTGCTTCTCTCGTTATTATAGGCGCGTTATTTAACTATTTTGCCAACTTATCGAATTCATCCATGAAGAAGGCGCGCGTGTACGCTTCGCTGCCGTCGAAACCGGTGACTGTCACGCGGAAATACGAGAACATACCGCGCTTGCCGTTGTCGGGGTCGGTAAGGAACTTGCTTAAATCGAATTCCGTTCTCGTCATGTGTTCTTCGCCGGTAGCGTAATTTTTGAGATTGTCTCTGCGTTCGGTGCTTATCGTAACCGAGCGTGCAGCCGAACATTCAACCACGAGTTTACCGTCCTCGATATATAATTCGCGGATTTCGGGACCGCTGGAAGCGTAAAAATCGCCGTTTTTGAGCGCGGTCATAATGCTTGCGTAGTCCAGTTTTTCGGACTTAATCATGACAAAGCCGCCGAAATGGTCTATTTCGGAATGGGCGTCGTCGGTGGCGACGGGGAAAATGCGATTGCCTTCGCGTAAGAGATCTTCAAACGGCTGAACGGTGTCGGGATAACCCTCGCGCACGCAGCCGGTGTTGTATACCTCTATGCCCCACAGTCCTTTAAGTCCCGAATAGTCATCGTGGTTTTCCATCGACCACACCGGATGATTGAGCGTCACCAGATAGCCGGCGGCGGTCGCCTTTTTTATTACGTCGTTAAGTCCTTCGGTTGAATACGTAGCCTTGTACGACAGTTTTTTCATCTCTTCGGTTATGTACCGTTTCGCATTGCCCCACGCGGTTGCAGGATTAAGCACCGGGCAGGAAATGTTTTTCGGGTCGAGCGCAAAAAAGTTCATATGCGCGGTTTTCATAAAACTTTGCCTTTCGATGGGCGGCGGACAGTTTATCGTCTTTTCGAACGAGGTTATCGCAACGAAGTTTTCGTCGGTCAGATCCTCGTGCGACAGCAATACATCGTGGTCTGAAAACGCCACCACAGAATAACCGGCTTTCATATATGCGGCTTTGGTTTCCTCCGGCGTTTCTTTGCCGTCGGATACGGTTGTGTGCATATGCAGATTTGCCTTGTAAAACTTACCCTTTTCGGGCAATAAATAATGTTTCATACATCCCTCCGTGACTCAATTGTCATTATCGGCAGCAGACTCGCTCAGAACGAGCGAATCTGCAGTTTTTACCGAAATATTAAACTTTTTTGCTTCTGTCTTCCTCTACGAGTCTTGCGCAAACGTCATCAAACTTCATCGCGCCGAGATCGCCTTCTTTTCTGGAACGCACCGACACGGTTTTTTCTTCCGCTTCTTTATCGCCCACAACGAACATATACGGCACTTTTTCAAGCTGCGCTTCTCTTATCTTGTAACCTATCTTTTCGTTTCTCAAATCCGCTTCCGCGCGAATGCCCGCAAGTTTTAACTTTTCGGTTACCTCTTTGGCGTAGTCCGCGGTTCTGTCGGTAAGGCTCATAACCTTTACCTGTACGGGGCAAATCCAGAACGGGAATGCGCCGCCGTATTTTTCTATAAGGAGCGCGAGCGTTCTTTCGTAACAGCCGATAGAGCTTCTGTGAATGACGAACGGATATTGTTTTTCTCCGTTTTCGTCTATATAAGTCATATCGAAAGAATGCGCCGCGGCAAAGTCCAGCTGAATCGTGATGAGAGTATCTTCCTTGCCGTAAACGTTTTTAATCTGCACGTCGAGCTTAGGTCCGTAGAACGCCGCTTCGTCGTCGGCTTCTACGTAATCGAGACCTATATCGTCCAGAATCTTTTTCATCAGAGCTTCCGTTTCGTTCCAGGCTTTGTCGTTGTCTATATATTTGACTTTATCTTTTCCGCGTTTGCTGAAACGGAACGTAACGTCTTCTCTCATTCCGAGACATTCGAGGAAATAATAAGAAAGGTCAAGGCAACGTTTGAATTCTTCTTCTACCTGATCGGGTCGAACGATAAGATGCCCGTCCGACAGCGTGAACTGACGGATACGGATAAGCCCGTGCATTTCGCCGCTCGCTTCGTTGCGGAATTCGGTAGCGGTTTCGCAATATCTGACGGGCAGATCGCGATAACTCTTAAGACCGTTTTTGTAAATCTGATACTGGAACGGACAAGTCATCGGACGGAGAGCCATGGCTTCCGGCGAATTCTCGTCGCCGATAATAAACATTTTATCTCTGTAATGATCCCAGTGTCCCGATATGCGGTAAAGGTCGTTCTTTGCCATATTCGGCGTTTTGGTTATCATAAAACCGCGACGCTCTTCTTCGTCTTCTACGAAACGGGAAAGAATCTGAATAATCTTTGCGCCCTTGGGCATAAGAATGGGAAGTCCCTGACCGATAACCTCTTCCGTCATAAAGAGTCCCAGATCTCTGCCGAGCTTATTGTGATCCTTGAGCTTTGCCTCTTCTAAACGCTTGAGATAATCTTCGAGTTCGGATTTTTTCTCGAAAGCCGTGCCGTAAATACGGGTAAGCATTTTGTTCTTCTCGTCGCCGCGCCAGTACGCGCCCGTAACGGAAGTAAGCTTAAACGCTTTGATTCTGCCCGTAGAAGGCAAATGCGGTCCGCGGCAAAGGTCGATGAAATCGCCTTGCTTATAGCAGGAAATAACGCTGCCTGCGGGCAGGTCGTTGATAAGCTCTACCTTATAAGGCTCACCGAAGTCCTTGAACATTTTTACGGCTTCCTTCTTGCCGTAAACGATTCTTTCTATCGGGAAATCGCTCTTTATGATTTCTTTCATCTCGTTTTCGAGTTTAGCGAGATCGTCGCGGCTAACGGGCGTTTTGAATTCCACGTCGTAGTAAAAACCCGTTTCTACGGTAGGACCTATAGCGAGCTTGCTCGTGGGAAAAATATTCTTTATCGCCTGCGCAAGCACGTGCGAAGCGGTATGACGGTATACCTGCAAGCCTTCGGGGTCTTTAAGAGTTATTACGGTAAAGTCGCAATCGCCGTCTACCACGGTAGAAAGGTCTTTAAGCTCGCCGTTTATTTTAACGCAGACCGCGTTTCTCGCAAGCCCTTCGGAAATGCTTTTGGTTATTTCCATAGCCGTGACGGGCGCGTCGAAATTAAGCGCGCTGCCGTCTTTTAATGTGATTTTCATAATAAATCCTCCGTTTTCTGCTAAACTTTTTATTTAATAAAAAAAACGCCTTATGACCGCTCGGTCATAAGGACGAAATATCTATTCCGCGTTTCCACCTTATTTGCCGCGCCGAAAATCCGCGCGACCTCTCTCCCGCTTTAAGGTTAGCGGTTTCCCTTGCCTGAAAAGGCGGTTTCGTCCGATACACGCGGGCGAAGCTTTCACCTTGTCTTCGCTCTCTGTGCCGCAATACTTATCGTTCTACTTGTCCTTTCTCTTCGGCATATTCACTTTCGATTATCATTATCATATACCAAAACTTAAAACTTGTCAACCGTTTAGGTCAAATATCCCGTAGAAAAAAATATTTTATCGCCGTAATACTCTTTAAGGTATTTCTCGTCCGTTTCGTCCACTTTGCCGGCAAGCTCGACTTCTCCGCAATTAGAAAGGATAACTTCTCTTACGATTATCGCGTCGTTTCCCGACAACAGCTCGCAGCGTTTTAACCTGCGATAATGCGAATCGTATACCTTGCCGTTATCCACGTAAACGCGTTTTTTCTTATTTTCGAGCAGATACGAAATAAAATCTTTAAGTTGCGAATTCATAAACACGTCCGGCATATAAGACGCGATGTCTTTCCATTTGTTTTTCAGAGGTTGCAGACGGAAGTTGAAAATCCCGTCTATCGCGGTATCGCGGACGTCTTTGAACCTTTCCGCGGCGTACCTGGCGTCTTCGGGCAGATCCGCGGCGATAAGGCTTGCGAGCAGAATCTCGTTTTCCGTTGCGGTCAGCCCCGAAACTTTTATAAGGCTTTTAAAATATTCGTATTTATAATTCACCGCGATAACTTCTCCGAGCCGATCGGAAATTTCCGCGCGGACGATATCTTCGTAATAATCGGGAAACTCAACGGAAAGCTTTGCCCTTTTATCGACGGAAGACGTTTCCGCCGTCGCGCCCGCGTGAGAAAACAGTTCGCTCAAAGAATTTTTTATATACAATAAGTTGTTTATTCTGCAATCGCTGTCATAAAGCGTTATTTTCGTCATATTTTATAGTTTACGCTCCGCTTGAAAATTTATTTACGCCGCTTCGTTTTTTATCGCGCCGCCGAACGTCCGGCTCGGTTCGGTCTTTTCTTTCTTTATAAGTCTGTACGCGAATTTATACGCTTCCGACGCGGCGACTATCGACAAAGCGGTCGCAATGCACTTTATCCACGACAAAGCGGTAAGAGGCGACACGCCGAACACCGACGGCAAGAACGTGGTGATAACGAAATGTAGCAAAAACACCCCCGCGAAGGTCGCCGCCATTATTTTGTTTTTGCCTATACCCTTAAAAATACTTCTGCTGCCGAGCTCTCTGCAATTGAACGCGTTTGCGAGCTGAAACGCTATAAACAGCGTAAACGTCGCGCCGCTTCTTTCGCCTTCCGATACTCCGAGAAAATTATACAGAAACTGAATAATCAGCGTGCCGCCTATAAAAACGCCGTTGAACGCTATCCGAAGGAAGGTCTTTTTATCGACGATGCTTTCTTCTCTTTTCACGGGTGGGAGAGTCATAAGATTAGCCCCTGCCGGTTCTAACCCCAGGGTGAGCGCGGGCGGACCGTCCATAATAACGTTTATCCACAAAAGCTGTAAGGTGTTGAACGGGGAAGCGAATCCGAGTATCGCCGTAACCGTTATAAACAACAGAGCGGAAACGTTTACCGAAAGCTGAAACAGTATAAACCGCTGAATGTTTCTGTACACGCTTCTGCCGAACGCTATCGCTTTTACCACCGTGGCGAAGCTGTCGTCCAATAAAACCACGTCGGCGGCTTCCTTGGTTATCTCGCTGCCCGATTTGCCCATAGCGATGCCCACGTCCGCGTGTTTTATTGCCGGCGCGTCGTTGATTCCGTCGCCCGTTACCGCGACCACTTCGCCCGAGGCTTTAAGCGCACGGACAACTCTGAGTTTTACCGCGGGCGTGCTTCTCGCTATAACCGTTATGCCCGACAATGCCTTTTTAAGAGCCGCGTCGTCGAGGCGTTCTATTTCGGAAGCGGTTATAACCCCGTTTTCCGAGTTCGCTATTTTAAGTTCAGCCGCCACGGCGTAAGCGGTTCTTTTATCGTCGCCCGTAAGCATTTTTATCTTTATGCCCGCGCGCTTCCAACCCGCCCCCGCGGCTTTTACTTCCGGTCTTACGGGATCGGAAATAACCGCGAAGCCGTCGAACTCGTAACCGTTTCCGTCCGCGAGTTCCGCGGAAAATTTGTTTACGTCTTTATGCGCCACGCATATAACCCGCCCCGCCGCGCGCTGGTGATTGCCTATATCTTTAATGAGTTCGGCGCGCTGACTTTCCGCGAGAGCGCAACGCGCTATGACTTTTTCGGGCGCGCCTTTTATAAGTTCGCGATACGTTTCGCCCGTTTTTATAACCGTTATCATATATTTTCTGTCGCTGGTAAAAGGGATTTTATGTACTACGGGCAAATTTTTGCAGTCCGCGGACTTGTTCCCGCTTTTTTTCGCGGCGGCAAGAAGCGCGCGTTCCGTACCGCTGCCTTTTATATGCGTTTTTCCGTTTTCGGAGACTTCTTCCGCGGAAGAGTTGCAAACGAAATTCTGCAAAATAGCGGGCGACGTGATTTTTTCCGGCTTTACGCAGAACTTACTGCCGCACACCCCCCTGACCGTCATTTTGTTTTGCGTGAGCGTTCCCGTTTTATCCGAGCATATAACGCTTACCGCGCCCGTCGTTTCGGTCGCGGTCATTTTTTTATCAGCGCGTTTTCTCTCGCGAGCTTTATCATATTAAGCGCGAGCGAAATCGCCACGACGGTAGGCAGTCCTTCCGGCACGGCGGCGACGATGAGAACTATACAGGAAATAAACAGCTCTCTCACGTTGTCGAAATTAAAGCTTCCCGAAGCGGCGAGCCTTATCGCGGACAGCGCGAACACGAGTACCGCCGCGATAACGCCGACAAGCGAAATCGCCTTGCCGAGCTTTGCGAGCTTCTGATTGAGCGGCGTATCTTTTTCTTTCCCTTTGGAAAGCTCCCCCGCGATAACGCCTATTTCCGTATCGTCGCCGACCGCCGTAACGAGCATTTTTCCGCTGCCCTGCGAAACGAACGTGCCGGAATAGACGGAGTTTTTTCTTTCGGCAAGCGGCGTGCCGACGGGAAGCACCGCGGAAAAATCCTTTCTGCTGCTCACGCTTTCGCCCGTCAGCGCGGATTCGTCTACGGACAGAGAAACGCTCGATAAAAGCCTGCCGTCCGCCACGATTTTATCGCCGTCTTCAATAATAACCACGTCGCCTATCGTTACGAACTGTTGCCCCACCACCGCGGTTTTGCCGTCTCTTATCACTTTTACGGACAAATCGTCGTAAATTTTATTCAACGCCTCGAAAGCTTTTCTCGAACTGCCTTCCATAATAAGCGTTATGGACACGGAAAGGATTACCGCCGCGAGAATCCCGATACATTCCGAAAAATCCGCGTCGCCCGTTTTTAGCAGTTTGCCGAGATTAGAGCCGAAAGCCACGGCAAGTCCGAAAAGAAGAATCACGAGCATAGGTTCTTTAAGCGCGGAAAAAAGGCGGGACAAAAAGCTCTGCTTTTTCTCGCCTTTAAGCTTGTTAAGCCCGTATCGTGAAAGTCTTTCGCTGACTTTTTTCACCGAAAGACCGTAATTTTCGTCGCTGTTTAAGCTTTTAACGGCGTAAGCGGCGGTTTTATCGTAATATTCCATTTGTTTCCGTTCTCCCATCAATCAAGTGCCGTTTAATTAAAAGTATGCCGTAAAAAATAATTATATGATTGTACGTTGGACAAACTCGAATATTTGTGCTAAACTATTCTCGTAATTTTAATTTTGGAGAGATATTATGGAAGAATTTGTTGTAGATATAAAAGGGTATACGGCAAAATTGCCGATTCTTACGTTGCCTTCGGGCGTGAAAATAGCGTTTTTCAACCTTCACGGCAATCCCGCGATGACGGAACATTGCGGAAAAGAAATCGCAAAGCTCGCAAAAGGCTGCGACGTGCTTATCACCGCGGAATCCAAGGGGTTGCAACTCACCCACGTTGCGGCGAGAGAACTCGGTATGCCTTATTACGCCGTTGCGAGAAAATCCAAAAAACTCTATATGCAGGACGGAATATCCGTATCTTACGGCGCAAGCATAACCACGGGCAAAGAACAGGATCTTTATCTTTCCAAACACGACGCCGACCTTTTGAAAGGCAGAAAGGTAGGAATTGTAGACGACGTTATTTCTACCGGAGAAAGTCTCGAGGGGCTTGAAGAACTCGTTAAAAAAGCGGGCGGAATAATTTATAAAAAACTGTTCGTTCTCGCGGAAGGCGCGGCAAAAGACAGAAAAGACGTGGAATATCTGGCGACCATACCCCTGCTTTGAAACCGGTTCCGCAATATTTTGCGGAAAAAGTTTAAAAAGCAAACGCCGACGGAAACCGTCGGCGTTTGCCCAAAGGAAAAAGTTTATTGAGAGTGTGTGAGCTGTTTCAGGTAAAGAGCGGATTTTTATCGGCGTACGACTTTGTGCGTTTGCCGTTCCTTGCTCTTTACGCCTATATTGTAAAAAACGAAACTTGAAAAAACATTGAAAAACCTTTAAATAAAATTTTTTTAAAAAATATTTTTGCGCGTCTGTTTCAAGGTTATTTAAACGCGCGCGAAGTAAGGTGTAAGTATGAATATTTTAATAGCGGACGACGAGCGCGATCTTACCGCCGCGCTTTCGGAAATCTTAAAACGAAACAACTATTCGGTCACCGTAGCGAGCGACGGCGAAACGGGTCTCGATTTTGCGCTTTCCGGTATATTCGACCTTATCATTTTAGACGTTATGATGCCTAAAATAGACGGCTTTACCGTTCTCAAAATCATAAGAGAGAAAAAAATCGACGTACCCGTAATGATGCTTACCGCTAAATCCGAGACCGCCAACAAAATCGGCGGACTTAATCTCGGTGCGGACGATTATATAACAAAGCCGTTCGATACGGACGAACTTCTCGCGAGAATACGCGCGCTTTTAAGGCGCAAAGAGAAATTCACGGGCGATATTCTCCGTTACGGCGATATTTATCTCGACCGCGACAGCGCGGAGCTCGGCTGCGGCGAGAAAAAAATCACTTTGGGCAAAAAAGAATTTCAGATTCTCGAAATGCTTATGCTTAACGTAGGCAAAAGCATAGACAAAGAACGTTTTATAGAAAAAATCTGGGGTTACGATACGGAAGCGGAATACAACACCATAGAAGTTTACGTTTCTTTTTTAAGGAAAAAACTTCTTGCCGTCGGCTCGAAAACGGAAATTCGTTCCCTTCGCGGCATAGGCTATACTCTGGGAGAAAAAAATGGTTAAAAAGGCGCAGATTCAGTTTATCTGCATTACTATGACTATACTGTTCGCGGTATTTGCCGCGATTCTCGGCGTGGCGTATTACGTGTGCAGGCTCTCGTGCCATACTTCTATTGTAGAAAAGCTTTCGCGGCTCGAACGCAGTTACGAAATCTCCGTGCGCGGCGACACGTCTTTTACGCTTCAGGACGGGCTTATCGTTCTTAAAAACCCCACCGCCTATTCTTACGAAATATTAGACGGCTCGGATCTTTTCGACACGAATAAAATCTCGGAAATAGTGAACGCATCTTTTTCTCGCTACCCCGAAGTCTCGGCAAGCTCCATAGGCAAAATCTATTACAGAATAAGTCTCGTGCGCGGCGGGCAGCTTCTCGTTGCGGCGGATATGACCTATTATTTCGAAAAAGCCGTTACGAATACTCTGCGGGTGCTGTTGTTTCTGGTTGTTTTTTACTTTATACTTTTCTTTGTGGTATGGGGCTTTTCGTACAAAATCTTTCAGCCTATCAAAGAATCGCTGTACAAGCAGCGCAAATTCATATCGGACGCGAGTCACGAGCTGAAAACCCCTATCGCCGTTATTTCGGCAAACGCGGACGTTCTTAAAACGAACGAAAAAAACCGCTATCTCGACAGCATAAAGTCGCAGACGAAACGCCTTAATCTGCTCGTAACGGATATGCTGACGCTCGCCAGAATGGACGAATCGAATAAAACGCTCGTAAAAGAAACTTTCTGTCTTTCGGACGTGGTTACGGAAGCCGTGCTTCCGTTCGACGCGGTGTCTTTCGAGAACGGCAAGGTTCTTTTATCGGAAATAGAAAAAAACGTAGAGTATTACGGAAACAGAGAAAGCGTCAAAAAAATGATAGACATACTTCTCGACAACGCCGTAAAATACGCGACGAAGGGCGGCACTATAAAAGTTACGCTCGTAAAAACCACGCTTATAGTAACCAACAGCGGAAGCGACGTTAAAGACGCGGACTCGAATAAAATTTTCGAGAGGTTTTACCGCGGAGAATCTTCCCGCTCGCGGGAAACGGGCGGCAGCGGTCTGGGGCTTTCGGTAGCCAAAAGCATCGCGACGCAAAACGGCTGGAACATAACGGCTAAATCCAGATACGGAGAATCTATGACAATTACCGTGGAAATGTAAATTTTCTCTGAAATAACGAAAAAATCGCAAAAATCATAGTAAATGAAGATTTTTATACCGCCGCTCCAAGCGACGGTTGTTTTTTAGTTAAAGGTCGCAAAACACACAGCCGCCCCTGTTTTCAGGGGCGGCTGTATTTTTTTATTTTCAGAATATACTTATTATTTTTTTCTCTTTTTCTTTATAGCTTTTATAAAGCTCCGCGTAATCGTCGTTTTTATAATCCGTGATTTCCTTCGCGCAGACGATATCGTCCGCCGCGCTTTCTATGTCGGGATATATTCCCGCGCCGACTCCCGCGAAAATCGCAGAACCGAGACACGCCGTTTCGGTTTCCTTTAGCGTTTCTATCTTTTTGCCGGTTACCGCGCTTTTAATCTCGCGCCATAATCTGCTTTTAGAACCGCCGCCCACGGAGCGGATTTCTTCTACGTCTATTCCCATAAAGTCTATATATTCCTTTATGAGATAAGCGACCGATTCCATAATGGAGCGGATATAATGTCCCTTGCCGTGCTTTAATTCCACGCCGAAGAACACCCCTCTCGCTTTGGGATTGTTTTCGGGCATAACCGTGCCGCACAGATGCGGAATGCAGATAAGCCCTTCCGAGCCCGCGGCGACGGCTTCCGCAAGTTCGTTCATTTTATCGTAGTTTTCGTTTTCGCAGAACGTTCGTTTAAAGTATTCGAGCGTTGCGCCCGCGGTCGGCGACCACATAAGCAGACAATACAAGCCCTTTTTGAAATAATAAGCGGATACCTTCATTCCCTCGGTATACGGCGGGAATTTTTCCGTAACGGCGCACACCGCGAGAGCCGTTCCCGTGGTTTCGCTCATAACGTTCTCTCTCACCACGCCCGCGCCCGTTATCCCCGCGACCTGATCCAGCGCGGAAGTAACTACTTTTACGCCGTTATACTCGCCGATAAGCGTTCCGCTTTCGTAAAGCTTTGGCAGATTTTTTTCGGTTATTCCCACAAAATCAAGTATTTCGGGGATATATTCGCCCGTTTTTATATTCATCAGCAGAGAAGAAGAATACAGCGAGCGCGAAGCCGCAAACTTGCCCGTGAGTCTGTATAAAACGTAATCTTCGAGCAATAAGAATTTATCGGCTTTTTCAAAAATATCGGGGCGGTTTTCTTTAAGCCACATTATTTTAGGCGCGGGATAGCCGGAAGGCACTTCCGCCTGCCCCGTCAGCTCGTAAACGCGTTTAAGCCCGAATTTCTTCTCAAACTCTTCGGCTTGCTTGCCCGCGCGGGTATCGAGCCAGCTTATCGCGTTCATAAGCGGCTTGCCGTTTTTATCGAGAACTATCATTGTTTCGCCCTGCGTATCCACGGCGAGCGCGTCTATATCGAATTTTTCCGCGATTTTGTCGAACACGGTTTTAAATGCGGAAAAGAACTCTTCCGCGGGGAATTCTATAAAATCGCCTTCGGTTATAAGCCGATACTGAACGGATTCCGTCGCAAGACGTTCTCCCTTTTCGTTGAAAAGACACGCTTTAAGCGAAGTCGTGCCGAAATCCACGCCCAACAGATTTTTACTCATTTATTGCTCCTTTATTATAACGTTGAAATATGACGAAACGTTACAAAGACGTTATAATTTTTCGTTATTAAGATTATTTTTCTTTCTCGTCGCAAAAAACGCGATAGCGAGAAACGCGAGAAGAACTATGCTTATCGCGGCGGCGTTTTCAAACTGAACGAGCCACCCGCCGTAACCGTTCGCGCTGTTCGCGTTTGCGGCGTCTATAAGCTTGCCGATAACCGTGGGCGCAACGCCTGCAGAAACGGAAGCCGCGGCGTTTATAATCGCCGTATAACTGCCCACGTTTATTTCCGTTCTCATATCGAAGGTCGCCACGCTCTGAAAGCCCGTGAGCGTTCTCGTGGAAACGATGAACACGGAAATGAAGATTATAGAAGTTACCACGTTAAAGTCGTAAATAAATATCATCGCCACGGAAGCAATGAGCGGAATAAACGACACTAAAAACGCGGTTTTTATGTAGTTTTTATGTTTTTTGGAAACGGCTATCGCGATAGTCGGACCGAAGAACGTCATAATCGGCACGACGATGGATAATACTATCGATATAGAATCGGGAAAGCCGAAAACCTCTTTTAAGAAGTTCCCTACCCAGTTGTTTATCGCGTAATACAAAGTCGTTGCAAGGAGCGAATACACCACGCTCCAGAAATAAAACCAAAACCTTTGTTTAGAGTTTTTAAGCGTGAACAGCCCTTTATTGAAAGACAGCTCGGAATCGTGTTCGCGCGTGTCCTTCTGATTATCTTTTAAATCCTTGCGCCGCTTCGTCGCGTCGGGAAAACGCTTTGCCGCTTTTGCCGTTATCACGCCGAAAAAAACCGCGGACAAAATGAAAAGCGCGCCGAAAAGAATATAAGGGATAGTCCACACGTCGAGCGCAACGAACAACGCGCACACGGCGTAAGCGATGGTGTTGCCTATCGCGAACCCCGCCTGCATAAGTCCGTTTGCCGCAGACGTCATTTCCGTCGGCAGATATATACTCAATATATACATACAGCCGGCGTAAACGCCCGCCTGAAACGCGCCCTGAATGGCAAACAATACCCACACTTCCGTCATATTCGCGGAAAAAGCCACGAGAATGCCGCTTATCGCCGCTACGGGAACGGTCACGAGCAGATACGTTCTTACGTTAAGTCTGTTCATAAAAAACGCGAGAACCACCTGCACCGCGGCGTAAGACACAAAGTAATACGTCGTCGCAAGACTTGCGTTGAATTTGTCCGTATGCATTTTATCTATAAACGTAACAAGCTCCGCACCGAACACGTTTTTCACGCTCATCATAACGGTGTAAAGAATAAAACACGCCGCGACGAGAAGCTTGAAAAGCTTCCCGTCGGCGTGATTTTGGTCGCTTTTGTCGGCAAGAACGGTTTCACACGTTTCCATATAAACAAATTTCCTTAATATTTTTATCCAGCGTACCGTGGGCGGATTTACGCCTCTTTTATATCGTAAAGGTTATTTATTGAAATTATCTTTAAGCGAAACGATCTCGCTTACGATTTCTTTGCCGTTTCTCGAAAGGCGTTTAAAGTAGCCCGTTCTTATCAGCTGATACGGCTTGTCCGCGTCGCCTTTAAATACGTAAGGCTCAACCTTGCCGTTGTAAACGGTAACGCTGTTTTCGTTCATACGTTCGGAGAAGTCCTGACCGGAATATTCTTCGTCTTTTAAGAGATAGCCGTATTTTCTTATTTCCGTATCCACGCAATCATCGGCGTTAACCCACTGAATAGTGCCTTTGACCTTAATTCCGGAGGTGTCGTTGCCGCTCTTGGATTCGGGCAGATACGAGCATAAAAGCTCGGTCACGTTGCCGTTTTCGTCCGTGAGAACGTCGTCGCAACGCACGATATACGCGGATTTAAGACGAACCATTCCGCCCTTTTTAAGTCTGAAATATTTAGGCGGCGGCGCGAGCGAAAAGTCGTCCGCGTCTATAAACAGGTTTTTGGAAAAGCTAATTTTGCGCGTTCTTCTTTCCTCTTCGTTGGGATTTATATCGAAATCGACCTCTTCCGTAAGTCCGTCGGGGAAATTCGTTATCGTAAGCTTTAACGGTTTAAGCACGCCCATAGCGCGTTCCGCGTGAATATTGAGATATTCTCTTATGCAAGCTTCGAGATAAGAAATCTGCACTTCGGAATTAGCTTTGGCAACGCCTATTCTCGCGCAGAAGTCCTTTAACGCTTCCGCGGGAACGCCGCGCCGTCTCAATCCCGTCAGGGTCGGCATACGCGGATCGTCCCATCCGTCCACCTTGCCTTCTTCTACGAGCTTTTTAAGGTAACGCTTGCTCATAACGAGATTCGTCACCGCGAGTCTTGCGAATTCTATCTGGCGCGGTTTGGGATTAAAGCCGAGAGTTATGCCAACCCAGTCGTAAAGCGGCCTGTGATCTTCGAACTCCAACGTACAGAGCGAATGCGTCACGCCCTGGAGATAATCGCAGATGGGGTGCGCAAAGTCGTACATAGGATAAATGCACCATTTATCGCCCGTGCGGTAATGCGTTTCGCGAAGTATTCTGTAAATAACGGGGTCGCGCATATTCACGTTCGGAGAAGCCATATCGATTTTCGCGCGCAGACATTTAGAGCCGTCGGGATATTTTCCCTCTCTCATTTCGCGAAACAGCTTTAAGTTTTCTTCTACGCTTCTGTTGCGGTACGGGCTTTCCTTTCCCGGTTCGGTAAGACTGCCGCGGTTTGCGGAAATCTCTTCCGGCGACATATCGCAGACGAAAGCGTTGCCGAGTTCTATTTCTTTTTCGGCAAACCTATAGATATCCTCGTAAAAATCCGAAGCGTGCGTAACCTTGTCGTATTCGAAGCCGAGCCACCGAATGTCTTTTTTTATGGCTTCCTCGAATTCTTCTTTTTCTTTGCTGGGGTTTGTATCGTCTAAAAAGAGATTGCACTTGCCGTGATATTTTTCTTTCACGCCGAAGTTAAGGCACAACGATTTTGCGTGCCCTATATGCAGATAGCCGTTTGGTTCGGGCGGAAAACGCGTCTGAATCGCACTCACCTTTCCGCTTTCTATCTCTTCGTTTATAATTTGCTCTATAAAGTTGGTCGCTTCCATTTTTCACCTTGAAAATTTATCGATTATAATTCAGTATAACACTAAATAAAGAAAAACAAAAGCGAAAACGAGCAATTATTTTATTAAAAATCCGCAAAACAACGCGATTGCTTGACTAAATTTCGTTTATGGTTTACAATTAAACCAACTATTCCGCTAAGCCATAGCGGAAAATCATTTTTTAAGGAAGAGCATTATGGAAGAAAAACAAACCGTTACTATGGACAAAATCGTAAACCTTTGCAAAGGCAGAGGTTTCCTTTTCCCCGGCAGCGAAATTTACGGGGGTCTTGCCAACTCCTGGGATTACGGTCCGCTGGGCGTGGAATTCAAAAACAACGTTAAAAAGGCCTGGTGGAAACGCTTCGTGCAGGAAAACCGCTACAACGTAGGGCTCGATTCCGCCATCATCATGAACCCCGAAACGTGGGTTGCTTCCGGTCACGTAGGCGGTTTTTCGGATCCGCTTATGGACTGCAAACATTGCAAAACCCGTCACAGAGCGGATAAGCTTATAGAAGATTACGCATTTAAAAACGGCACGGACGACAACCCCGCCGGCTGGACGTTCGAGCAGATGTCGCAGTTCATCAAAGACAAAGGCATAGAATGCCCCGTCTGCGGTTCTAAAGACTTTACCGATATAAAGAAATTCAATCTTATGTTCAAGACCTTTATCGGCGTTACGGAAGATTCCGCGTCCACCGCGTATCTCCGCCCCGAAACGGCGCAGGGTATTTTCGTAAACTTTCCCAACGTTCAGCGCGCTTCGAGAAGAAAAATCCCGTTCGGTATCGGTCAGATAGGCAAGTCGTTCAGAAACGAAATCACGCCCGGCAACTTTATTTTCCGTATCCGCGAATTCGAACAGATGGAACTTGAATTTTTCTGCAAACCCGGAACGGATCTCGAATGGTTTAAGTACTGGAAAGAATACTGCCACAAATTCCTTTTGGATCTCGGTATGAAAGACGGCAAACTAAGACTTCGCGATCACGACAAAGAAGAGCTTTGCTTCTATTCTAAAGCGACCACGGACTTCGAATATCTTTTCCCGTTCGGCTGGGGCGAGCTGTGGGGCGTTGCGGACAGAACGGATTACGACCTTTCGCAGCACGCGAAGCACAGCGGCAAAGACCTTTCTTATTTCGATCAGGAAACGGGCGAACGCTATATCCCCTACGTAATAGAGCCGTCGCTCGGCGCGGACAGAGTCGCGCTCGCGTTCCTTTGCGACGCTTACGACGAAGAGCAGATCGCGGAAGGCGACGTGAGAACGGTGTTAAGACTTCACCCGTTCCTCGCTCCGTTCAAGGCGGCGGTGCTTCCCCTGTCCAAAAAACTCAGCGAAAAAGCGGGCGCGATTTACGACGAACTCGCCAAACACTTCAACGTGGATTACGACGAGGCGGGTTCTATCGGCAAGCGGTATCGTCGTCAGGACGAAGTAGGCACGCCGCTTTGCATAACCTACGACTTCGAATCGGAAAACGACGGCTGCGTTACGGTGAGAGACAGAGATACCATGGAACAGGTAAGAATCCCCGTTTCCGAGCTTACGAAATATATAGAAGATAAAATTAAATTCTGATTATGACAGAAAAAGAAAAAATGCTTGCCGGCGAGCTTTACGCGCCGACCGACCCGGAGCTTTCCGCTATGCATCTTCGGGTGCAGAAACTGTTTGAAAAATACAACAAAATCCCCGCGCGCAAGCAGGAAAAACGCAAAAAGCTCATCAAAAAGATTTTCGGCAAAACGGGCGAAAACGTGAGAGTGGAAACGCCGTTCTTTTGCGACTACGGCGTAAACATAGAAGTCGGAGAAAACTTTTTTTCCAACTACGGCGCGATAATTCTGGACGTAAACAAGGTTAAGATAGGCAAAAACTGTATGCTCGCGCCAAACGTGGGTATATATTCAGCCACCCACCCCGTACGTGCGGAAGAGCGGTATAACGGCGTGGAATTAGGCTTGCCCGTGACTATCGGCGACAACTGCTGGATAGGCGGCGGAGAGCCTTTGCTTCAGGAACACCAGGCACCATCCACAAGGTATGCTT
>CAJLXC010000015.1 GCA_905210545.1 uncultured Eubacteriales bacterium
CGAATATAAAACCAAGGTCAAACGTTTGATTTAAAAATTTAAATATGATAAAATATTTTTGATATGGATCTTAAAGAGAATTTTGCCGTTAATCTTATCAAATTCAGAAAAGAGGCAAAACTGACGCAGGCGGAGCTTGCGGAAAAACTTAATTATTCGGACAAAGCCGTTTCTAAATGGGAACGCGGCGAATCCGTTCCGGATATTTACGCGCTTAAAAACATAGCGGACTTTTTCGGAACGACGGTGGACCTGCTTATCGCAGAACCTAAAGACGGTATGCTCGCTTTTAAAAAAGAGAAAAAACACTCTTTTAAAAAGCGGCTTATGATAAGTCTGTGTTCCGTGGGGCTTGTGTGGCTGGTAGCGATGTGCGGATATTGTTTTATAGAAATAATAGTTCCCACTCTTAAAGAAACGTGGCTTTCGTTTATTTACGCGCTTCCCGTAACGTTTATCGTTCTTACGGTTTTCAGCGCGGTCTGGGGTAAACGATTTTTGAATAAGGTGTTCGTTTCGTTTCTGGTCTGGACGGTTTTGATGGCAATACACGTTTCTATAGTGGTACTCGTACCCGCTTCCGTGGATAACATCTGGAAGCTGTATCTGATAGGAATCCCCCTTCAAGGACTGGTAATCTTCTGGTATTTTCTCGAAAGGGTAAAATAACGTAAAACCGACATCGTTTAAAAACAGAGATTTCCCCGTTTTTCGGGATAAAACGTATAGATAAAAACTGCACGACTTTGCATAAAGCAAAATCGTGCAGTTTTTTAATTTTCGTTAAGCCGTCTTGAAAAACCCGTTTTCAGTCATCGAGTTTATTGCCGCATTTTTCGCAATATTCGTTTTTAAGTTCGTTTTCCCGACCGCATACGGAACACACCTTTTTCAATTTCGCTCCGCACTTCGGGCAGAAAGACATTTTAAGATTTACGGTTTCTCCGCACTCGGGGCATCTGTCCCCCACCGTTTCGTTTATGAGATTCGCCGCGTATCCGGTTATTATTATTCTGAATCCGAAAGAAGAGATAACCGCCCCTATCGAGCCTATAGCCATGCAAGGCAAAAACAGAATAAACGGCACGAGAACGCGCGGAGTAAAACCTTTATCGCCGAACGCGTCGAATCCTGCGGTCGCGAACAATATAAAACACACGATAACGCCGACAAATCCTATAATCGCCATAGGCAATCCTACAGACAGCAGGCGTTTTCTCAATTTTTTCGCTTTTTCGCAATTCGCAACGTTGTTTACGTCGGCATTCAAAGCCTTTATCGTTTCCTGAAGATTATGGAACATTTGATTTTCTCCTTAATTGAATTTTAACATATTCTTTTGTTTTTGTACAGTATTTTACTGTCGATTTTTTTGTTTTACGCCTTAAACACGTCAATTCATAGATATATCTTTGAGTTTATTGTATTTTCTTATCGCGACTTCTCTTATGGCTTCCGTATTTTCGCCCGTCTCGAACGTTTCGTCGCTTATCTTTTTGGCAAGAAATATCGCGGACGAGTCGTAATTAAGCGAGCCGAGGTCGTTCATAAACTTGCCGCTCTGTCTGTCACCCATAAAGTCGCCCGAACCGCGCAGCTTGTAGTCGTATTCGGAAATTTTAAACCCGTCGGAATTATCTTTGACGATTTTAAGGCGTTCCGCCGCCTCCGGCGTTTTCGCGGAAGAAAGCAAAAAACAATAGCTTTTTACGTCCGACCTTCCCACCCTGCCACGCAGCTGATGTATCTGCGACAAACCGAAGCGTTCCGCATTATAAATCACCATTACGGAAGCGTCCGGCACGTCTACGCCGACTTCTATCACCGTAGTGGAAACGAGAACGGAAAATTCCTTGTTCTTGAACGCGCGCATAATCTCGTTTTTTTCTTTGTCTTTCATTTTGCCGTGCAGAAGTCCGACCTTTATCGGCGCGAGCTTTTCTTTCACGCTCTCGAAAAGTTCCGTCGCGCTCATTATCTCGCCTTCCTCGTCGCCCTCTATCTTAGGACAGACGAAATAAGCTTGTCTGCCCGCTTCCGCTTCTTTCGCGATGAATTTAAGCATATCGTTATATTTCTCGCTCGGCACGACGTTGGTCTGAACGGGTACTCTCATTTTAGGTTTATCCGAAATGGTGGAAATATCGAGATCGCCG
Source organism: uncultured Eubacteriales bacterium (assembly GCA_905210545.1). GTDB lineage: Bacteria > Bacillota > Clostridia > Christensenellales > Borkfalkiaceae > UBA1259. Next base: position 2,157 of record CAJLXC010000015.1, read on the forward strand.
TAAAAAATAAGCGAGAGAGTTCTCGGTATAGGCGTCGCGCTCATTACGAGAACGTCTGGCGTTATGCCTTTATTTAACAGGCTGCTCCTTTGCGCCACGCCAAAGCGTTGTTGCTCGTCGCACACGCAAAGCGAAAGCTTTTTAAATTCCACGTCGTCCGTAAGCAGCGCGTGCGTGCCTACTATTATATTGATAAAACCGTCTTTAAGCGCGGCTTTTATTTCTTTCTTTTCTTTGGCGGTGTTAGAACCCGTTATCAGTTCTACGTTATAATCGGGGAAAGCTCTTTTCGCGGCTTCGTAATTCTGTCGCGCGAGAACCTCCGTCGGGGCGAGAAAAGCCGCCTGATAACCGCTTTTTACCGCCACGAACACCGCGCACAAGGAAACCGCCGTTTTACCGCTGCCCACGTCGCCCTGCATAAGCCTGTTCATAACCGAGTTGCCCGTCATATCGGCGTAAATTTCGTTTACGGCTTTTTTCTGCCCGTCGGTAAATTCGAACGGAAAGCGATTGACGATAAATTCAAGCAATTCTTTTTCCGTGCAATCGTAACGGTTTATTCTTATCTGTTCTTTGCCGCCTTTTATAAACTTAAACGCGGAAATCAGCGCGAAGTATTCTTCCACCGCGATGCGGTCGGCGGCTTTTTTCTCGCTCTCGAAGCTTTTGGGATTATGCACTTCGCGATAAGCGGAAAGCAAATCGGAAAGCTCGTATTTTTTTATAAGCGAAGCGGGAATCGCGCTGCGCGGTTTTTCTATTTCGACCGCAAGCCGTACCGCGTCGCGCATAATTTTTTGCGTAAGCCCGCCTTTTATTTTATATTGCGGAACTATCCCCTGCAACCGGTACGCTTTTTCGCAAAGCTCGAAAGACGGGTTGGACAGCGAAACGGAAAGTCCGTCGTTTCTCACTCTTCCGTAAAAGAGATATTCTTCGCCCGCTTTAAGTTTCGAAGCGACGTACGGCTGATTGAACCACACGGCGGTAAAGATAAACCCTTCCTGCTCGCAGGTCGCTTTGACCATACCGCCGCGGCGGGAATACCTCGCTACGGGAACGGAAAGCACTCTGCCCGTCGTAAGCACCACGTCGTTATGATAAGCGTATTTTAAGGGTTGCTTAAAGCGCATATCGAGATACGCGCGCGGAAAACATCTCACGAGATCGCTCGTGTCGTAAATACCCGCTTTATTAAGATCTTCCGCGCGTTTTTCGCTTATTCCGCGAATTTTGGTTAGTTCCATAATCAGATAATAAAAAGGGAAAGATTTCTCTTTCCCGTAAATTTACGCAATTTATTATTCGAGAGCGATATAATAGTAATATATCGGCTGCCCGCCGTAATGTATTTCTACGTCGCAATCGGGATATTGTTCCGCAATAACCGACGCAAGAGCTTCCGCTTCCTCCTCTTTTACGTCTTTGCCGTAATAAAGAGTAATCATTTCTTCGTCGCTTCTGAGCTTTTCTATAAGCTTGAGCGTAACTTCGCTCACATCTTTGCCGACGGATAAAATCTTTTTGTTGTCAAGCCCCATTATGTCGCCGACTTTCAGATCGAAGCCGTAGAGTTTGGTATTTCTCACCGCGTAAGTCACCTGTCCGACCGTAACCGTATCGAGCGCGTGAATCATATTCGCCTTGTTTTCGTCTACCGAAAGATCCGGATTGAACGCGAGCGCGGCGGAGAAGCCTTGCGGTATGTTCTTCGTCGGGATAACGTGAATGGTCTTGTTTTCTACGAGAGATTTGGCTTGTTCTGCGGCAAGAATTATATTCTTGTTGTTGGGGAAAACGAAAACGTTTTCCGCATTGATTCTCTGAACGGCGTCTGCAATGTCGCTTGCGGAAGGGTTCATCGACTGCCCGCCTTCTATGACGGAATCTACCATAAGGTCTTTGAAGATAGAAGAAATACCGTCGCCGGCGGAAACGCTCATCATTCCCATTTCCTTCTTTTCTTCTTCGTATTTTTTCATCAGAGCGCGATTCTGCTCCAACATGTTTTCGATTTTGAGCTTATCGAGTTCTCCGAGCTGCAACGCTTTGGTGAGCGCAACGCCCGGCTGATTCGTATGAACGTGTACTTTAACGAATTCCAGATCGCCGATAACGATAACGCAATCGCCTATCGTCATAAGGAATTCCTTAAAGCGTTCTATATCCGCCATAGTGGTTTGCTTTTTGAGGTTGATTATAAAAAACTCCGTGCAATACGCAAACTCTATCGTGCCGAGGCTCATTATATCGGCGTGTTCCATAGCGGTTTCCACCGACTTGGCGTCGGGAATTTCTATATCGCCGCTCACGGTTTCGCCCATAATCGCCTTGAACATTCCGTCAAAGATGCACATAAGCCCTTTGCCGCCCGCGTCTACCACGCCCGCTTTTTTGAGAACGGGCAGAAGGCTCGGCGTCAGCTCCACGGCTTCGTTTCCGGCTTTCATTATTTCGGGGAAGAACGTTTCGAAATCCGCGTGTCTTCTTCTTGTGCTTTGCGCGTTTTCCGCAATCATACGGATAACGGTCAGCATAGTGCCTTCTTTGGGTTTGCTTACCGCGCCGTAAGCGACTTCCGCTCCGTTCATAAGAGCCTGCGCGAATATCTTTACGTCGATTTCTTCCGCTTTTTTAAATACGTTGCACATTCCGCGCAGTATCTGCGACGTGATAACGCCCGAATTTCCCCTTGCGCCGCGTAACGCGCCGCGGGACACCGCGTCCGAAATTTCAGATATTTTATTGCTGTTGCAATTGATAAGCTCTTTCACCGCCGACTGAAGCGTAAGCGACATATTCGTGCCGGTATCTCCGTCGGGAACGGGAAAGACGTTCAAAGAGTCAACCGTTACCCTGTTTATTTCGAGAACCTTTGCCGCCGTCAGAATCATTGACCGCAGCATAGCTCCGTTTAACGTTTTCTGCATATTTACTCCTGTGTTAAGAAGGACAAATCTTGATTTAACGCTTATCTGTCAACGTCCACAACTTTTACGTTTATGGAATCGACGATCATTCCCGTGAATTTCTCCACTTTGTATTTGACGGATTCTTTAAGCGCGTCTACGACCGCCTTGACGGACACGCCGTATTTAGCTATGACGGACAAATCGATAAAAATGCGATCGCCCGACGTATGAACTCTGACGCCCTTCACGCCCGTGCCGAACTTTAAAAAACTGATAACGGCGTCGAAAAAATTCGCAGGAACGAATCTGACGATACCGTAGCAATCGGAAGCGACCTTAGAAACGAAGCGTTCTATAGTGTTATCCGAGATCACGATTTTGCCGTAAATGTTGTTCGTTTTAACGGACATAATAACCTCTGTCAAAAGACGCAAAAAGCCGCCGCCTTGCCTCAAAGAAAAACCGCCTTGATTTTTACGTTTTCCGTCGGGCAAAAACCTTGCTCTTCTCGTTAAAAAACCTTTTCGTTTCGCCCTCTGCCGCGCGCGGCGGCAATGCGGACAAAACTCCTCAAAATATAAGCGATATTGTTATTGTACATTATTTACAAGCTTTTTGCAAGTTTTTAAGGCGATAAATTTAAATTTTTTGAACGAGCTTCGCAAACTTCCGCTATTTTTTTATTTTTTCGCCTAAAAACCGTTGCTTTTTATCGAATAATATGATAAAGTATCTTGTGTTAAAAAATTCCGGCGGAGGATAAGAATATGAGTAAAATATGCAGCGTTTGCGGTAAAGGCAAATTGTCGGGCAACACGGTCAGCCACTCCAACCGTAAAGCTCCCAGATCTTACGAAGCAAATCTTCAGAAGATCAATATCAAAAACGCGGACGGAACTACTTCTAAAGAATACGTTTGCGCAAGATGCATAAAGAGCGGCAAAGTAGAAAGAGCTTAAGTTTAGTTTTTTTTGCGTTGCGCAAGCTTGGCGCGATCAAACTTAAAAAAGCATAAAAATCGGGATTCCCCCGATTTTTTGTTTTTTAAATAATTTATTCGGTAATATCGGTTTTTATTACGATTCTTCGTCAAGTCTTTTTATTTTTGCGGTAATAAGTCCGTCGTCCGTTATTTCCGCAACGCAATAGGTTTTATCCGAAAAGCGGGAAAGCGCGCCCGGGTTTATAAGCAAAGCCCCGCAGCTTTCCTCTATCGTCGCGCGGTGAGTATGACCGAAAAACGCGGCGGAAACGCCGAGCTCCTCCGCTCTTAAAGACAGCCTTAAAAGCGAGCTTTTAACGCGATACGCGTCGCCGTGCACGAGCAGAATTTTAACGCCGTCGTTTACGAACAGATATTCTTCGCCGCCGCCGTCGCAATTGCCCTTTACGGAATATATCTTTTTGCCGAACCTTTCTTCAAAAGGAATCATATCGTAATAATGATCTCCGAGATGAAAAATATAATCGGCTTTTTCCATTTCTTTTTTAAGCCTGCAAAGAGCCGCAACGTTGCCGTGCGTATCGGACACCGCAAGTATTCTTTTCATAACTTTTTTCTCAGCTCCGCCAACGCTCTCGCCCGATGCGATACGGAATTTTTTTCTTCCGCAGAAGCTTCCCCGAAGCTCTTTTTCAAATCGTAGCTATAAAACACGGGATCGTAACCGAAGCCGCCGTTGCCGCGACGGGCGCGGAGAATTTCTCCGAACGTTTCCCCTTGCGCGGAAACGATTTTTCCGTCCGGATAATAAACGACGACCGCGCTGACGAATTTTGCGGAACGGTCTGAAACGTTTTCCGTTTCTTTAAGAAGCTTATCGGCGTTTCCTTCGTCCGTTCCCGTGCCGGAATATCTCGCGCTGTAAACGCCGGGCGCGCCGGAAAGAGCGGTTACGCACAACCCCGAATCGTCCGCAAGCGCGGGCATATTCAACGCTTTTGCTACGGTTTCGGCTTTGATGAGCGCGTTGTCGTAAAAGGTTTTGCCCGTTTCTTCTATATCGTCCGTAAAGCCAAGCTCTTTGCAGCTTATCACGCGGTAATCATTTAATATTTCCGAGATTTCGCGTATTTTGCCGGCGTTGCCGCTCGCCGCGACGATGACTTTATCTTTTTGCATTTTTAATTTTCTCCGCAAGTCTTATATAATCTTCGGCAGACAGCGTTTCGCCGCGGGCGGTAAGCGATATTCCCGCCGAATTAAGAACGCTTTCAGCTTCCGTTCTGTTCATTTTATAAAAATTTATAAGGTTGTTGACGAGCATTTTTCTTCTGCCGGAAAAACCCGCCCTTACCGCTTCTCTGACGGCGGAAAAATCCGCGCGTTTGTTTTTTTCGGGATCTAAATCTATTTTAACGACCGCCGAGTCCACGTTGGGCGCGGGCGTAAATTTTTCTCTCGGAACGAACTTTACTATTTCCGCGCCGCCGCGAAGATTTATCCCCACCGTTATCGCGCCGTAATCGGGCGTTGCGGGTTTTGCGGCGAACCGCCTTGCGACTTCTTCCTGCACCATAACGGACATGGAAACGAGATTGCGAGACTCCTCCAAAAAACGCATTACTATGGGCGTAGTGATATAATACGGCAGGTTTGCGACGATTTTATACTTGCCGCCCGCGAGCTTTTCTATATCCGAAAGGCGTTCTTTCATAACGTCCTTGTAGACCACGGTCACGTTTTTAAATTCTCTTAAAACGTCCGAAAGAAGCGGCTTTAACGACGAGTCTATCTCGTACCCTATCACCTTTTTGGCACGGCGGCAAAGCGCGCGCGTGAGAGTACCCGCGCCGCAGCCTATTTCTATAACGGTATCTTCCTCGCAGACGCCCGCGCTTTCCGCAATTTCGGAAAGAAGCGTTTCGTCCGACAAAAAGTTCTGCCCGAACGCTTTTTTAAACGATATTCCGTAACCGGACAACAGCTTTCTTAAATCTTTTTCCATAATTTACCTTATAACCCCGCGCATAATTATCTGCGCGCGGGGCATTATAATAGCGTAAAGAGAAATTCTTTACTAATCGATCATTTTACAAATGATTAAATAAACGGGAAACGAAACCGCGGCGGTTTCGTTTTCTTTTTTCGTTATTATTTAAGCTTATAAAAAAGAGTTTTTGCGTTGCGCATCACGTTTTCCGCTATTATATTTTCGTCGGTTTTGCGAAGCTCCGCAAGTTTTTTCACGATATGCGGGATATTTTTCGGTGTGTTTACCGTGCCGCGCACGGGTTCGGGCGCAAGGTACGGACTGTCCGTTTCGGTAAGAATCATATCGTCCGGAACGAACGCGGCGACCTCTAACGCGCTGCGCGCGTTTTTAAACGTAAGCGTGCCGCCGAAAGAAATATACATACCTAATTTAAGCATTTCCGCGGCGATTTCTCTGCTGCCGGAAAAACAATGCATAACGCCGCCGTAAGAAAGCTTGCTTTTGTTCTGTTTCAATATTTCCAACGCGTCGCCCGTAGCGTCGCGCACGTGAACGTTTATCGGCAATTTGTTTTCGTAAGCGATTTCTATCTGCCGCGCGAATATTTCTTTCTGCTCTTCTTTATTGTCTTTTTTCCGGTAATAATCGAGACCTATCTCGCCCACGGCAACGCATTTTTCGTGTTTTAAAAGTCCGATAATCGTTTCTTCGGCTTTCGCGTCGTATCTTTCTATATCCATCGGGTGAAAACCGGCAGCGAAATACACGCAGGGAAATTTCTCCGCCTGCTCTTTTACGAGCAGAGAAGAAGCTTCGTCGCAGCCTATGTCGATAACCCTTTCAACCCCCGCGTCGAGAAAACCGTTCACGACGTTTTCGAGATCGTTTTTCAGCTTTTCGTCGTCTAAATGACAGTGCGTGTCTATATACATCAGAATATCTCGCTGCCGTCTTCTACGTCGTGTTCGGGCGTAAGGAACGCGATATCGCCTTCCGCGTTTTCGGCGCAGACGATCATTCCCTGACTTTCTATACCGCAAAGCTTTACGGGCTTTAAGTTGGTTATCATCGCGAGCTTTTTGCCCACCAGATATTCCGGCTGATATTTAAGCGCGATACCCGAAACGACCGTTCTTTCTTCTTCTCCGATTTTAACGGTAAGTTTTAAAAGCTTTTTGCTCTTTTCAACCTTTTCGCAAGCGATAACCTTGGCTATTTTAAGCTGAACCTTTTCAAAATCTTCTATCCCGATTACGGGTTTTTCTTTGTTTTCTTCCATTTCCTTTTTCTCTTCTCCCGCTTGTTTTTTGCGTTCGTTTATCATCGCCTCGACCTTTTCTATAACCGCCGCCCCGTCTATTCTCGCGAACAACATTTCGGGAGTTTTGCTCACGGTTATTACGTCCGCTTTGCCGAAGCTTTGACAGTCTTCGAACGAGCGAAGCTTTTCACCGAACTGCGCGGCGGCTTTTGCCGCGGTATCGGGCATAAAAGGCTCTAACAGAGAAACGCCCGTAACGACGCTTTCCGCAAGCTCGTAAAGAACCGTTTCGAGCCGACCTTTTTTACTCTCGTCTTTGGCGAGAATCCAGGGCGCGGTTTCGTCTATAAACTTATTCGCGCGGCGGAACACCGCGAAAATCTCCGCAAGCGCGTCGGAAATTTTATATTCCTCCGTTTTGGCGGCGACTTTGGCGTAAGCGGAAGAAACGGTTTTCACGAGATCTTCGTCTACGGCTTCTTTAACGCCCTTATCGGAAACGCTCCCGCCGAAATATTTGTTTATCATCGCAACGGTGCGACTTACGAGATTGCCGAGCACGTTTGCGAGATCGGAGTTTATCGTGTCTATAACCGAATTCCAGGAAATAAGACCGTCGTTATCCTGCGGCATTGCGGTAAGCACGTAATATCTCACCGCGTCCCTGCCGAAAAACGACACGAGGTCGTCCGCGTAAATAACGTTGCCTTTTGACTTGCTCATTTTGCCGCCTTCCTGCAAAAGCCAGCCGTGCCCGTAAACCTTTTTAGGCAAAGGAAGCCCCAGCGCCATAAGGAAAATCGGCCAGTAAATAACGTGGAATCTTATAATGTCCTTGCCTATGATATGCACGTCTGCGGGCCACAGCTTGTTAAACCTTTCGGAAGAATTTCCGTCGGCGTCGTAACCTATCCCCGTTATATAGTTTGTAAGCGCGTCAAGCCAGACGTAAACCACGTGTCTCGAATCGAAATCGACGGGTATACCCCACTTGAACGAGCTTCTCGACACGCAAAGATCCTGAAGTCCGGGCTTTAAGAAGTTGTTTATCATCTCGTTTTTGCGTGAAACGGGTACGATAAAATCGGGGTTATCTTCGTAATACTTAATAAGTCTGTCGGCATATTTGCTCATTCTGAAAAAATACGCTTCTTCTTTGGCTTTAACGACGGGTCTGCCGCAATCGGGACATTTGCCGTCTGCGAGCTGACTTTCCGTCCAGAAGCTTTCGCACGGAGTGCAATACCACCCTTCGTAAGAGCCTTTATAAATATCGCCCTGCTCGTAAAGCTTGCGGAATATTTTCTGAACCTGCTTCTCGTGATCTTCGTCCGTGGTGCGAATGAATTTATCGTAAGAAACGCCTACTAAGTCCCACAATCTTTTGATTTCGGCAGCGACCTCGTCTACGAATTGTTTGGGAGTTTTGCCCGCGGCTTTGGCTTTTTCTTCTATTTTCTGACCGTGTTCGTCCGTACCCGTCTGCAAAAACACGTCGTAACCCTGTTTGCGTTTGAATCTCGCGACGGAATCCGCGAGAATCGCTTCGTAAGTGTTGCCGATGTGCGGCTTGCCGGACGCATAGGCAATGGCTGTGGTCATATAAAACTTTTCTTTCACTTTTTACGCCTCTTTAATAACCGTTTTATAGTATTTTACCACAATTTTATTTCATATTCAAGGATAATCGCTCATAAAGTTTTATTATGAACGTTATTTTCGGAGCGGTACTCATTATTTCCACCGCGCTTTTAGTATTTTATAACCCGGAAGGGGTTCTTTCTGCTTTTCTTTCCGGCGGCGAAAAAGCTCTGTCTCTCACCGCTAAAATGCTCGTGGTTTACGCGGTATGGCTCGGCGTTTTTAAGATTATGGAAAGAACGGGCTTGTCGGACAAACTTGCAAAGATGCTAAAACCCGCAAACCGCCTGCTGTTCGGAGAGCTGCCCGACGGCGCGAACAACTATATGTCGCTGAATATTTCCGCAAACGTTCTCGGTATGAGCGGAGCGACAACGCCGATGGGCATAAAGGCGATACGCGAGCTTGACAAATACCCCGATACGGATTACGCCGTCACTATGTTTTTCGTAATAAACGCCACGAGCGTACAGCTCATACCGTCTTCCGTACTCGCTTTGAGAACGCAGATGGGTTCGGCTTCTCCGTCGGATATAATTCTGCCCACCGTTCTCGCGACGCTTTTGTCGAGCGTGATAGGCGTGCTTCTCGTAAAAATCTTCGTGAGAAAAGGCAAACGCAATGTCTGAATATTTTATTCCGATACTTTTTCTGCTTATATTCGTTTACGGCGCGATAAAAAAGGTCAAGCCTTACGACGCGTTTACGGAAGGCGCGAAATCTGCCCTGCCTTTCGCGGCGTCCGTCTTTCCGTTTCTCGTGAGTATCTTCGCGCTGACGGAGCTTTTTGAAATAAGCGGTTTATCCGCGATGCTGACAAAGCTTTTATCGCCCGTTTTCGGGATTTTCGGCATACCGGACGAGCTTACGCCGCTCGTTCTCGTAAAACCCTTTTCGGGTAGCGGCTCGCTCGCGCTGCTTTCCGAAATCTTCACCGAATACGGCGCGGACAGCTATCTCGCACGAGCGGCGTGCGTGATTTACGGTTCGTCCGAAACGGTGTTTTATATCGCCGCCGTATACTTTGCGGGTGCTAAAAAACGCAAGCTGCTAACGCCCGTGATAATATCGCTCGCCGCGTCGTTCGCTTCCTGCGTGTTCGCGTGCTTTATATGCAGAATTATGTAAAACCGCTTTTATTCTTATCGTTTGCCGCGTTTTCGTCGGCTTAAAAAAGTAACGCGCGTAACTCGTCTCGCGGCAAAAAGGAGGGGCGCAAAACTGCGCCCCTCCGTTGATCTTTATTGTTTTTGCGATTATTTCGCGTCGTCCGGCTTATCATCTGAAACCGGATCGAAATCGCCCTGCTTATGAACTTTAAATCGAATTAAAAAATTCTTTCTTTAAGATTATCGAGATAATAAAGCGATTCGTATAATTCGGAAAGCTCTTTAAAATCGCTCTGATACGCTTCGATTAAAATCGCGCCGTCAAACCCGACGTCTTTTAATCTTCTGAATACGTCCGCAAAGTCGGTTACGCCCTTTCCCGGCAAACACATTCTGCCGTTTTCGTCTATATCGGAAAGATGCGCCGTGACCATATCCGAACCCATCTCTTCTATCAGCTTGTCGTAAGGCAAATCGGAACGCCTTGCCTGCTTTATATCGAAAGTCGCTTTAAGTCCTTTAGTTCTCTTTCTCAACTCGTCGAAAAAGCCCAAGCGGTTATAATACGACCACTGAACGTTTTCGTAAGCGAGAGAAACGCCGTATTTTGCGCAAAGGTCTATTATTCTCTGCGTGATTTGCGCGTGCCTTTCTATATCGGGAGGCGCGGAAAACTTTTTGAATACCGCTGCGCCGTGAAAGGTGTAATCCTCCGCGCCGAGCCGCTTTGCCGCCTTCATAGTGCGTTCTAAAAGCAAAAAAGAGTCTTTCTGAGCGCGTTCGTTAAGACTATATAGCTGCGGCTCGAACTGCGTGGTGAGAACGTGAACGGAATGGACTTTTATATCGCCTTTCCGTTTATTTAAAAGCTTAGCGAATTTTTCGTTATATTCGCAATACGATTCGAGAAAAACCTCCGCCGTTTCTACGCCGCTTTCGTTCAGCTCTTTCAGCGCGTCTTCCGTTTTAAAGCGACCGAACAGCGATGCGGTCGATATCCCCGTTTTAACCATCTCTAATATAACCCTGCCTCGGGTTTAAGCCTTTTACGTTTTAAGTTTTTCGCCCGATTTCAGATTTCGGGTTCTATAAGACCCACGTCGCCGTCGTTTCTTAAATACAAAACCTGAACGGTGTTGGTTTTAGCTTCTAAAAAGACGTAAAAAGAGTGACCTAAAAGTTCCATCTCTTCCTGCGCTTCTTTTACGGTCATGGGAGAAAGTCTGAACTTCTTTTCTTTTACGAGGTTGTATTTCTTTTCTTCCGTCTTTTTCTCTTCGTCGTATTCGGCAACCCCGACAAAAGCCGTGTTCTTGTTGTGTTTGTCGAATCTCGTGCGGTATTTTCTGATCTGCCCCTCGAGCTTGGGCAGAACCGCGTCTAACGTATCGTAAAAATTATCGCCGGAAGCGGTAGCCCTTACGAATTTTCCGCAATAGTCGAGCATAACTTCCGTCGTCAGAGAGGACGCTTGCTTTTTAAAACTCACCTTTGCGGTCGCTTCTTCGTCGCCGAAATATTTGTCCAACTTGTCGAGCTTTTGCCCGGTGATTCTTTTAAGCTTGTCGCTTGCTTCGCAGTTTCTTATCGTGTAGTCTATCTTCATAATGATCCTCCTTATATAATAATACGCCGCGCCTTTATAAAAACCCTTTTACCGGTACGAAATTTTATCGGAATTTTTCTATATTTTTCAGGATTTTCTGAACGCGAAAACACCGTTTTCGGCGTCTACCGTGAGCGTGGAATTTTTCTTAAGCTCGCCGCGCAGAATCGCTTCGGACAATTTGTCTTCTATATAGCGTTGAATAACCCTTTTTAACGGTCTTGCGCCGTATTCGTTGTCATAACCTTTTTCTATTATCAGATCCATCGCCTCGGGCGAAACGGCAAGCTTTACTTCCATAACGGCAAGCCGTTTTTTAAGGCTCGTAAGAAGTATCCCCGCAATCGCCGCGGTTTCATCTTTCGTGAGCTTGTGAAAGACGATAACGTCGTCTATACGGTTAAGGAATTCGGGGCGGAATTTCTCTTTCAGAGCTTCCATATACCTGTCGCAGGCGGCGTCGTATTCGGCTTCTTTACTGCCCGTAAATCCGAGAGTTCCCCTGCGGCGGTCTTCCGTCGCGCCTACGTTTGACGTGAGTATTATAATCGTGTTTTTAAAGCTTACCGTTCTGCCTTTGCTGTCGGTAAGTCTGCCGTCGTCTAAAATCTGAAGCATCAGATTGAACACGTCGGGATGCGCCTTTTCTATTTCGTCGAACAACACCACGGAATAAGGTCTTCTTCTCACCTTTTCGGTGAGCTGCCCCGCCTCGTCGAAGCCGACGTATCCCGGCGGCGCGCCTACGAGCTTTGCGACGGAATGTTTTTCCATATACTCGCTCATATCCACCCTTATAAGGCTGTTTTCGTTGCCGAAAACGGCTTCCGCAAGGGCTTTTGACAGCTCGGTTTTACCCACGCCCGTAGGACCTACGAAAATAAACGAGCCTACGGGGCGGTCGGGGTCTTTAAGCCCCGCGCGCGCTCTTCTTATCGCGTCCGACACGGCTTTTACCGCGTCTTCCTGCCCGATTACGCGCTGATGAAGCGTAGATTCCAGATCCAGAAGTTTTTGCGCTTCCGTTTCGGTGAGTTTTACCACCGGCACGCCCGTCCAGTTGGAAACGACTTTCGCCACGTCGTCGGGAGTAAGCCGCAGTTTTTCGCGATCCACGGAGTTCTTGCTCGCGCGGACTCTTATTTCTTCGAGTTCTTTGTTGACGCGTTCTATTTCTTTATTGATTCTTATGGCGCGTTCGAGGTCGTCTCTTCTCTTCGCCTCGTTCTTTTCCGCAATAAGCGTGTTAAGCTCGTTTTCCTTCTGCTTCGCTTCCGCAGGGGAATTATAGCTGTCGAGCCGCACGCGCGAAGCGGCTTCGTCGATTAAGTCTATCGCCTTGTCGGGTAAAAATCTGTCCGTAATATATCTGTCGGATAAAGTCACGGCGGCTTTTATTGCGTCGTCCGGAATACTCACGCCGTGGTGAGATTCGTATTTGTCGCGCAAGCCTTTTAAGATTTCCACCGTTTCTTCCGCGCTCGGAGCTTCTACTATAATCGGCTGAAATCTCCTTTCTAAAGCGGCGTCTTTTTCTATATATTTTCTGTACTCGTCAATCGTGGTCGCGCCGATGGTCTGCAATTCTCCGCGCGAGAGCATAGGTTTTAAAATATTAGCGGCGTCCATATTGCCTTCGCCGGTACTGCCCGCGCCGACTATATTGTGTATTTCGTCTATAAAAAGTATTATTTTTCCGCTCGATTTAACGGTTTCTATTACTTTTTTAAGGCGTTCTTCAAAATCGCCGCGATAACGCGCGCCCGCTATCATTCCCGCAACGTCTAAAGAAAACACCGTTTTATCCGCGAGAATTTCCGGCACCGCGCCCTTTACTATCGCTTGCGCAAGCCCCTCTACCACCGCGGATTTGCCCACGCCCGGCTCGCCTATCAGAACGGGATTGTTTTTGGTTCTTCTCGATAAAATCTGAATAACCCTGTCTATCTCTTTTTTTCTGCCTATAACCGGATCGAGCTTGCCTTCGCGTGCTTTTTTGTTGAGATCTACGCCGAATTTTAAAAGCTCGCCCGTGTCTTCGGTCGGTTTATCGTCTTTTTTTACGAAACTCTCCGTCGCTCTCGCGGGTTGCGGGGAAGGTCTTTCTTCCTCTTCGGTTTCTTCTTCCGCGTCGGCTAAAAGATACTGCGCGAGTTCTTCCGCCATATCGTCCACGTTTACGCGCATTGCTTTTAAAATGGCGACGGCAACGCTGTCGTTATCGAGAAGCAGACTCAAAAGAAGATGTTCCGTTCCGACGAAACCCGAATGCGCTTTAAGAGAGATATCCACGGCTTTTTCAAACAACCGCTTGGTACGCGGCGTAAACATATTGCCGGGAATAACCACCGTTTTATCGATGGTTTTCTGAAAATAATATAGATATCTGTCGTTATCGACTTCGGCTTCTCTCAAAATAGCGGCGGCTCTGCCGTCCTTTACGTTAAGCAGTCCGAAAAGAATGTGTTCGCTGCCGATATATCTGCAACCGAACCGCTTGGTAAGCGCGGTCGCAAGGTCTATGACCTGATTTACGTTTCGGGAAAATGCGTCGTAATACATAACTGACTTTTTTGTTGCCCCTTTTTATCTTTTAATCGATTTTCGTTTATCCTTTTAATTCCGACAAAACTCTTCCCACCGTTTCCGCGCGATAAAGGTCGCGTTCCGTAGCGGAAAGGCGTTTGCCGTAAGCAAGACTTAAATTAGCGGGTCTGACCATAACGGAAAGCTCGTCTAATTTCGCTATATCTCTTATGTCGATAAGTCCCAGCATCGCGCCGAGCTTTACCCGCGCAAGCTCCGAAAGAAATTCACCGTAAGACAAAAGAACCGCGTTGGTAAGAATGCCGAAGGATTTTTTTGCCCTGTCCATAGTCTGTAATTCTCTCGACACGTAAAGCCGTTCCATTTCTTCGCGTTCTGCCTTGCACACCGAAACGACCGCGTCTTCTACAAGGCTCAATATCTCGTATTCCGAAAGACCGAGCGTAACCTCGTTGCTTATCTGATACGTGCAGCCTTCCGCTTCGCTGCCTTCTCCGTATAAGCCGCGGACGGTAAGTCCTAATTTAGAAAACCTCTCCAAAGAAGAGGCTATTTTACCGCTCGCCGTCAATGCGGGCAGAAAAAGCATAACGGAAGCCCTTAATCCCGTGCCGAGATTAGTCGGGCAAGCCGTGAGATAACCTAATTCTTCGTCAAACGCAACGTTAAAACTTCTCGACACGTCCGCGTCTATCAGCGACAGTTTTTCATACGCTTCTTTCAGTCTTAACCCGCGCATAAAGCATTGTTCTCTCAAAACGTCTTCTTCGTTGACCATCAGAGAAACGCTTTCGTCCTCGTTTATGAGGACCGCGCCGCAATCCGTGTTTTCCATAAGGTTGCGGCTGATAAGATGCCTTTCTTTCATCGCTTCTTTTTTAAGCGAATTAAGCTCCGACATAAAATACAAGGTAAACCTGTCGCGCTTTAAAAGCGACACGTAAAGTTCCCTTGCGATTTCTTTCGCGGCGTCCGGTTCTTTTATTCTGAACGGATAATCGGTGAGATTTCTCGCAAGGCGCACGCGCGTCATTACTATATTCCCGTCAAAAAGCTCGGGATTCAACACCGCCATTATATAAGCCCTCTCGTTTTAAGCTCTTCTCCGAGCGCGAATATATCTTCGGAAAGTCTTGCGGAATCTTCGAATCTTCTCTCTAAAACCGCGCGTTCTTTTTCCGCCATAAGCAGACGATACTCGGAAAGCATAGCCCGCTCTTCTCCGCCCGCGGGCGGCTCGCCCACGTGCTTATCGTTGCCGCACTGCGCGTCTTTTATCGCGGGCATAAGCTCCGCGCGGAATTCGTCGTAACACGCGGGACAGCCGAGCATACCCGTTTCGTAAAAATCGGATAAAGAATATCCGCACACTCTGCACGTCTTGTTTTTCATAACCTTTTTTCCGAACTCATTTTCGGAGCTTCGCCGCCGTTTCCTTTATAAACTCGGCGGTTTCCGCGCCGATTTCTTTGCTCCTTAAAGCGTAATCTACGTTAGCTTTTATATAACCGAACTTGTCGCCCACGTCGTAACGCGTGCCTTCGAAACAGCTTGCGAGAAGTTTTCCCTCTTTTGCAAGCTCGTCGAGCGCGTCCGTAAGGAATATCTCTTTGCCGTGCGGCTTGAGCTTTTTAAGCATACTCATCACTTCGCCCGACAAAACGTATCTGCCGATAACGGCGTTGTTTGAAAGAGCTTCCGAAAGCGACGGTTTTTCTATAACCTCCGTCACATGCATCACTCCGTCCTTTTCTTCGCCTATGCCTATGTTGCCGTATTTTTCCACGTCGCTGCCGAACACTTCCATCGTGGCGATAACGCTTTTGCCCGTTTTTTCGTAAATATCCACGAGCCTCTTCATACAAGGTTCTTCGCCCTCGCCCGCATAAATCAGCTCGTCGCCGAGAAGCAGCGCGAAAGGCTCGTCCTCGATAAACCGCCCCGCGCAAAGGATCGCCCCCGCAAGCCCGTCGGCTTCCGTCTGAACGGCGTAATGAATGTTGAATTTCTGCGTGGCGCGTTCTATGTCGTAAAGCTTTTTCTTCCCGTCCGCGAGCAGTCTTTCTTCCAACGCCTGCGCTTCGCCGAAATGGCGGCGAATCACTTCGGAATCGGGACTTACCACGATGATTATGTCTTCTATGCCGACGGAATCGAGTTCTTCGGCTATGTATTGAATGGTAGGTTTATCGAGTACGGAAAGCATGGGCTTGGGCACGGCTTTCGTAATGGGCAAAAATCTCGTGCCTAACCCCGCTGCCGGTATTATCGCTTTTTTAACTTTCATAATCTTTTTTCCTTTTATATCTCTATTATTTAAAATTCTCGTCTTCTAAAGCTCTTATTTTGTTCACGCGGCGAACGTGTCTTTCGTCGTTTGAAAACGGCGTGCCGATAAACGCTTCCACGATTTCCAAAAACAGCCCGGGGCCGACCACCCGTTCGCCAACGGCGAGTACGTTTGCGTCGTTGTGAAGCCTTGTCATTTTGGCGGAAAAAACGTCGTGGCAATGCCCGCAACGAATACCTTTTATCTTGTTTGCGACTATGCTCATTCCGATACCCGTTCCGCAGATGAGAATGCCCAGATCGCATTCTTTTTTAAGAACCGCCTTGCATACGGGAACGGCGTAGTCGTTGTAGTCTACGGAAGTTTTTTCAAAGCAACCGAAGTCTTTATATTCTATGCCCTTTTTGTCGAGATATTCTACCAGCACGGGTTTTAAGTTTATGCCGCCGTGATCGCAGCCTATTGCTATTTTCATTTACATTTTCTCCTGTTCAATTTTTTTCGAGTATTTTTTCTATTAAAACGTTGCACGCGTCTTCTATTTTGTGAGAAGTTTTCACGTACGCCGAGAGATCCTGTCCGTAAGGGTCGGGAACGTCGCCTATTCCCGTAAGCTCGTCTAAAGTATACACGCCGGGGAAATTGCTTATTCTCTGTTTATGCGAAGAAGACATACATATAATCGCGTCGCTTTTGATAAGCAGTTCGCCCGTGGCAAGACGGGATTTAAAGCCGTAAGGCTTGTAGCCGAGCATTTTAAGCGCGGCGGCGGAATTTTTGCTCATTTTGTCGCCGTCGTTCGCCTCTAACCCCGCGCTTGAAACCCTTATGCCTTTAACGCCCGCAAGACGGAGCTTGGTTTTTAATATAATTTCCGCCATAGGACTTCTGCACGTGTTGCCCGTGCATACGAAAAGTATTTTTTTCATTCTATCCGCAAGCCTTTTTAAGGCGGTTCATCACCCCGAGGTATACTCCGTCGTATCTGTCGGGAGAAACCGCTATTATTATATCGGCTTTCTTTTCCCCTTCCAAAAGTTTATCGTATAAATTCGCGGCGATTTCTTCGCCCGTTTTGCCCAGAAGTAACAGGTTTTTCCCCGCGAAAACGTCTTTATAATCGTCGGAACACATTATATAAGGCGTTCTGCCGTCGTTTAATTCTTTTTCGTATCTCGCGATAACTTTGTCCGCTTCGTCTTTGCCGAACGACACGGTGTCGCACCGCGGACGGTAATGCCTGTATTTAACGCCGGGTGATTTCACCTTATCCCCTTCTTTGTGTTCGGCTATTTCGCACGCGCCCGCGACTTCGCATATCATCTCTCTCGTAACGAGTCCCGCCCTTAAAATTCGCGGAACGCTCCCCGTAACGTCCAGCACGGTGCTTTCTATCCCGCCCGAACATTTTCCGCCGTCTAAAATCAGCGGAATCAAACCGTTAAGGTCATCGTATACGTGCTTTGCCGTAACCGGACTCGTATGCTTCGAAAGGTTTGCGCTGGGAGCGACGAGCGGCGCGTCTACCGCGCGCAAAAGCTTCTGACAGCCCTCGTGAGAGGGTATTCTTATCGCGAGCGTGTCGCCGCCGCAAACGGCTTCTTTGCAGATAACGCCGCGGCTGTAAAAAACCATCGTGAGAGGTCCGGGCGTGTATTTCTTTATCAGCTCGTAAACGTATTTTTCTTTTACTTTAACAAGCTTTTCTATATCGTAGTCTTTATGAACGTGCGCGATGAGCGGATTGTCGGACGGTCTGCCCTTCACTTCGTAAATTTTTTTTACCGCAACGGAATCCGTGCCTATCGCCGCCAGACCGTAAACGGTTTCCGTCGGCATACCGACGAGACCGCCGCTTTCTAAAATCGCTTTCGCTTCCGCAACGCTTTCGTCCGTTATGGGTTTAATCTCGGTTATCATTTTCAGAATATCTCGTCGTCTATGTTTTTGACTATGTTTTTAACGTCGTTTATATCGAAAGGCGCGTCTGTCGGAACGGAATTATCTTCTTCCTTCGGCGGGACGGGCAAATCGTCGTAACCCTCTATCGCCGCGGGTTTTTTCGTCGGGATTTCGCCGTCTTCGGGTTCTTCGGTGTCTTCGTTTATATTGATAAACTTGGTACACTCGCCTTTAAAGTACAGCTTTACGATACCGGTAGGACCGTTTCTGTGCTTTGCTATTATGATTTCCGCAACGTTCGGCTTAACCTTGCCTTCCGCAAGGTCTTTTTCCGAAGCCTTTTTATCGGGGCGGTGAATAAAAAGAACTATATCCGCGTCCTGCTCTATCGCGCCCGATTCGCGAAGGTCCGAAAGCTGCGGACGGCGGTTTTCCGATTCCACCGCGCGGGAAAGCTGCGACAGCGCAAGCACGGGAACGTTTACTTCTTTTGCGAGAATTTTGAGCGTTCTCGAAATTTCGGTTATTTCCTGCTGACGGTTTGCGTCTTTTTTGCTCTTTTCGGGCGACATAAGCTGAATGTAGTCCACCATTATAAAATCGAGTCCGCTCTTTCTTTTAAGGCGTCTGCATTTAGACAGCACTTCGTTAGGCGTAATCATCGCGGAATCGTCTATATAAATGCGCGCGTTCATCAGCTGTTCTTTGGCTTTTGCTATTTTAAGCCATTCGGACCTGTCCATCTGCCCTTTAAGCGCGTGTTCCATACTCACGTTGGCGGTAGAACAGAGCAATCTCTGAACGAGCTGCTCTTTGCTCATTTCCAGCGAGAACGCCGCGCAGGAATACCCTTGTAGCGCGATGTTTTCTACGAGGTTCATCGCGAACGAGGTCTTGCCGCAGGCAGGGCGCGCCGCGAGAATCATAAGATCGGATTCATGCACGCCGTTTAACAGCGCGTCCATACCCCTGTAACCCGTTTTTATTCCGCGCGACTTCGACTTGTCTTTAGAAAGCTCGTCGAGCTTAGTCATAACGTCGGGTATTATCGAGCTGATTTTGACTATCTCGCTCGTATCGGAGGTGTTGGATATATCGTAAATTTTCTTCTCGGCAAAGGCGAGCGAATTTTTATCGTCGGTGCTTTTTTTGCACTCTTCTATAATATCGGCAGCTCCTTTGATGAGTCGCCTTAAAAGGCTGTCCCTTTTTACGATTTCAAGATAACGGTTATATCCCGCCGCGGAAGGCATAATGTCGGTAAGTCCCGCAATATAGTCTATCCCGCCCGCCTGCTCCAGCGTTCCGTTTTTTTCAAGCACGTCGGTAAGCGTAACGAAATCCACGGGCTTGTTGGCTTTTATAAGTCCGTCCATTGCGGCAAAAATATATTTATGCGTTTCCGTGTAAAAATCTTCTTCTTTTAACAGCGCGGAAATTTCCACCTGTATTTTGGTATCGAGAAGCAGACAACCGAGCAAAGCCTGTTCGGCTTCCAGATTGTGCGGCATCTCGTTTATTATCTTGTTGTTCGCCATATATAGGCTCTCCCCGATAAGTTTTTCTTAAAGTTTTTTGAATTCTTCGAGCGCGTTTTCAAACGATTTGAACGCCGATTTATACGGTTTTTCGGAAGTGAGATCCACGCCCGCGATTTTAAGCAGTTCCACGGGTCCGTCGGAATTGCCGGACGATAAGAATCTGAAATAATCCTCTACCGCGGGTCTCCCTTCGGTCGTTATTCTTTCGGCTATAGCCAGCGCGCTGATTATTCCCGTGGCGTATTTATAAACGTAAAACGCTCTGTAAAAATGCGGAATTCTCGCCCACTCGTATTTGATTTCGTCGTCCGATACGACCGCGTCGCCGTAATATTTTTTGTTAAGCTCGAGATATTTCTCGCACATATCGTCTTTGGTGAGCGGTTCGCCCTTTTCTACCGAGCCGTGAGCGAATTCTTCGAACTCCGAAAACTGCGTCTGACGGAACAACGTTGTTCTTATCATTTCCATAAGATAAGAAAGCAGATATTTTTTGAGAGCTTTGTCTTCCGCGTTTTTGAGCAGGTATTTTAAAAGCAGAACTTCGTTTACCGTGCTTGCCACTTCCGCAACGAAAATCTTGTAATCGGCTTTCGCGTAAGGGCGGTTTTTGTTTGAGAAATAAGAGTGTATGCTATGCCCCATTTCGTGCGCTATCGTAAACACGTCGTGCGTGGTTTTCTGATAATTAAGCAATACGAAAGGATGCGTGTCGTAAACCGCAACGCTGTACGCGCCGCTCTTTTTGCCGTCCGTTTCGTAAACGTCGAGCCATCTTTCCTTTCTCGCTTTTTCCAGAAGTCCGACGTACTCTTCGCCGAGCACGGAAAGGCCTTTCACGACCAGATCGTAAGCTTCTTCGTATTCGAGTTTCAGGTCTTTATCGGGAACGATGGGCATATACATGTCGTACATATGCATTTCGGGATAGCCGAGGGCTTTTTTCTTTTCCGCGATATAATCGTGGAGCGCGGGAAGCGCGTCGTTTACCGAGGAAATAAGCTCCCGATAAACCTCTGCGGGAACGTCTTCGTTATAAAGCGCGGAAGCAAGGCACGAATCGTATTTTCTCGCTTTGGCGTAGAACACGTCTTTTTTCACGTTGCCGTAATAGGTAGCGGAAATAACGTTTATGAGAGAAATATACGCGCCGTAATATTTTTTGAACGCCAGCTCTCTCAGTTCTCTGTCTTTATCCTGCATGGCAACGCTGTAACCGCCGTGGGTTATTTTGTAATCCTTGCCTTTAAACGTGAATTCGGGGAAAGGCAGGTCCGCGTTGTCCGTTTTGGTGAAAATGTCTTTAAAAGACGACATCGCCTCGCCGCTTTCGGTAAGAAGTCTTTCTTCGTTTTCCGAAAGGATATGCTCTTTTTCCTTAAGCAGACATTTAAGCGAATAGTCGTAGTCGGAAAGCTCCGGATCTTTTATATATTCTTCTATCGTCTTTTGCGGAAGCGATAAAAGTTCGGGCGTTATGAACGCCGTTTCCGCTCCGAACGTCGTAGAAAGAGAATTAACCCTCGATAAAAGCGCGTCGAATTGCGAGTTTTTGGTGTCGCCGTCGTGATTCATCATCGCGTAAACGCCGAGCTTTTCTATTATTCTGCCTGCGGCTTCTTCTTTCTTCATACAATCGTAAAAAGCTTTTTTGCCGCCGAGCTTGCCGCGGAACTCCGAAAAATCGGTCATCGATTTGGCTTTTGAAAAATCCTTTTCCCATTCGGAAACGCTTTCGTAAATATCTTCTACCGCCCAGACGTATTTTTTATCCATATATTATGTTCTCCTGTATTTATTCGCCGCAAAACGTTTTCCGTTTATAAAGGCGTTTATTTTTTAATTTTTATTGCTGTGAATCGGCGCGGGAATTCTTCCGCCGCGGTTTATAAGCGCTTCGCAGGAATACGGGCTTACGGGCATTATCGGCGCAGAACCGAGCAGTCCGCCGAATTCCACTTCGTCGCCTTCTTTCTTACCCGGCACGGGTATAACTCTCACGGCGGTGGTTTTGTTGTTTATCATACCGATGGCTGCTTCGTCCGCGATCATACCCGATATCGTGCTTGCGGGCGTATCTCCCGGAATCGCCACCATATCTATACCCACGCTGCAAACGGCGGTCATCGCTTCTAATTTAGAAAGCGTTATCGCTCCCTTTTTCGCCGCGTTTATCATTCCTACGTCTTCGCTGACGGGTATAAACGCGCCAGACAAGCCGCCGACCGACGAACTTGCCATAACGCCGCCTTTTTTCACCGCGTCGTTAAGCATCGCGAGCGCGGCGGTAGTGCCGTGCGCGCCGACCGACGCAAGCCCCGTTTCTTCTAAAATATGCGCGACCGAATCGCCTATAACGGGCGTGGGCGCGAGCGACAAGTCCACTATGCCGAACTCCGCGTTAAGGCGTTTTGCCGCTTCTTTTGCGATAAGACTGCCCGCGCGGGTAATCTTGAACGCCGTTTTCTTAATCGTTTCCGCAAGCTCGTCTATAGTCGCGCCGCGCATATTCTTTATTGCGTGATGAACAACCCCCGGTCCTGATACGCCTACGTTTATAACCGTTTCGCCCTCGCCCGCGCCGTGGAACGCGCCCGCCATAAACGGATTGTCTTCTACCGCGTTGCAGAACGCCACGAACTTGGCGCAGGCAATGCCGTCTTTATCACGCGTGAGTTCCGCCGCTTCTTTTACGATTTCTCCGAGAAGTTTTACGGCGTTCATGTTGATTCCCGTTTTAGAAGAACCAACGTTTACCGAAGAGCATATTTTTTCCGTTTCCGCAAGCGCCTGCGGTATGCTTTTTATAAAAGATTCCTCATAAGAGGTCATACTCTTATGCACGAGCGCGGAATATCCGCCGAGAAAGTCCACGCCAACCGTTTTTGCGGCTTTATCCAACGCTCTCGCGAGAACGACTTCTTTCCCCGGGAAGTTTGCCGAAATCAAGCTCGCGGGCGTTATCGACACCCTTTTGTTGATGACGGGAATACCGTATTCGTTGCCGAGTTCGTCCGCGACTTTAACGAGATTTTCCGCTTTTCGGCAGATCCTGTCGTAGCAAAGGCGCGCGGTAGAATCGGCGTCTTCTCTTATGCAGGAGAAAAGAGAAACGCCCATAGTGACGGTTCTCACGTCAAAGTGTTCTTTTTCCACCATATCGATGGTTTCTATAATCTGTTTTCTGTTGATAAGCGACATAAAAAGCACCCCGTATCAGACGTTATGCATCGCGTCGAAAATATCTTCGCTCTGCACGTGAATGGATACGCCGATTTTTTCGCCCGTCTGTTTCAGCGTTGCTTTAAGCTCCGCAAGGGAAAGCTTGCTTTTCTTTAATTCGCAAAGCATTATCATGGTAAAATTGCCGGACACGATGGTCTGACTTATATCTTCTATATTAACGTCGTTTTCGGCGAGAACGGAAGAAACTTCCGCTATTATGCCCGACTTGTCTTTGCCTATCACGGTTACTATTGCTCTCATATATAATCTCCTTCGTTTTATGCCAGAATTTCGTAAGAAATAAGAACGTTACCCTGCGTAACGTATCTCACGTTCGCTTTTTCGGGTATTTCGGGAAACGGTTTTTCGTAAAACACGAGAACTTTTCTTTCAAAAAAGTCTTTTTTGTATTTGTTCCACTCGATAAAAACGAGCGATTTAAAGTCTACCCCGTCTTTATCCTGAATTTCTTCGTCATACTCTAAAAAGTTGCCGGTAGACGTTTCTTTAAGTCCCGTCTGCATATTGTAGCATTGCTTATAATACCGCCTTACCCTTTTAAACACGATGCCGAGATACACGAAGCTGAATATCACGAACACCGCCGTGAGCGAATATTGCAGCCACTTCACGCCGGTTATCGCAGGCGATTTATACGGCAAGCCGAAATACCACACGTAATCGAAAACGGAAACCGCCAGATACACCCCCAGCACTATAAAATATATTATAAGAGTTTTTCTCTTCTGTTTTTTTGCGTCTTCCAAAAATTCGGGAATAAAATAATCTACCATGAGCGATTTACCTCGAAAAGAATTTTTTTATTTTAAGCATAAATTTGTTCACGCCCGTTAAAAACGCCTTGTTTTTTATAGAACGTTCCTTTACCACGCCCACAACCTCGCTCTCTTTGCACGTTCCGAAATACGATCTGCTGTCCGAGCTGTTAAGCCTGTTATCTCCGAGAAAATATATCTCGCCTTCGGGAACGGTGAACGGATATCCTGTTTCGGGTATCGCGGGATTTGCCCCCACCGTGGCTTCCGTCGTCTGCCACGCGTCGAGATAAGGCTCTTCGAGCAATAAAAAAGTCGTTTCACCCGCTTTTTTAAGATATACTTTTCCGTCTTTTATATCCACGGCATCGCCGCCGAGCGCGATAACGCGCTTTATAATCCACTCGCTGCCTTTCGCGCTTTTCTTTTTTCCGCCGATAATCACCACGTCGCCGCGATCGGGCGTTGCGAGAAGAGAATTTATAAGCACGTCGCCGTCGAACAGAGTCGTCTGCATAGAACTGCCGCTCACCACGACGCACGAAAAAACGAACGTGTTGAGAAAAATATGCACCGCAAGCACTATGCATTCTATGAGCAACGCCGCATAAAAAATCCTGTCCGTACCGCCGCCCGAGCCGAAAAGTCTGCTCTCGTCCGCCGCGAAATTATCTTTATTTTCAGTCATTCTTCGTTTCCCCGTCCGAATAAGAAACGGTCATTTTGGCCGTTTCGTCCGGCGACAGAAAAATCGTTCTGCCGCACTTGTCGCATTTAAGCTTAACGTCCGCGCCGGTACGTACGACCGTCCAGGCGTTGCCGCCGCAGGCGTGCAGCTTTTTCGCTATAATTTTGCCGCCCACGCTGTATATCATAATCTCACCCCGTTATTCCGTTATACCCATAAAACGTTGTTTATAACGCATTCCCCGTCCGAAACGAATTCGATAGCCTGAATTTTTTCGTAACTTTTAAGGATCATGCCTTCAAACGTTTTGAATTTGTTCTGTTCGAGTTTAAAGTTCTGCCACACGTCGCCGCCGATAACTTTGACCGTGGCGCAATACTCGGTTTTTTTGTCGTAAAAATCCGCGACGAGTTTTAC
>CAJLXC010000016.1 GCA_905210545.1 uncultured Eubacteriales bacterium
GTGCAGGGGAATAGGGGCGGACTCGGAAAACAGCCCCTTTCCCTTGCAAAACAACCCCTTGACGCGGGAATCTCATTAAGAAAAAATCAAAAAAGGAGAAACGCTTTTGAAAGTTGCGCTTATAACGGGCGCGTCCGGTGCTATCGGGCGCGAAACCGCTCTTAAATTTATAAACGACGGCTATTTTACCGTCGGGCAGTACAATAACGGCGGCGACAGAATGGAAAATTTCGTTTCCGCGCTGAAAAACGAGAATAAATCCGATTATTTTTTTCCGTTCCGCGCGGATTTGAAAAGCGCGAAAGACTGCGCCGCGCTTGCGGAATTTACACTCGAAAATTTCGGGCATACGGACGTTTTCGTTTCCGTCGCGGGTACGGACGTGTATAAGCTCTGCACGGAAACGACGGAAAAAGAGTGGGACGATGTTTTTTCCGTAAACGCAAAATCCGCGTTTCTTTTAACGAAAAGTCTTTTACCTACCATGACGGAACGAAAAAAAGGCGCGCTTTTATACGTTTCGTCTATATGGGGCGTTGCCGGCGCGTGTATGGAAACGGCGTATTCCGCTTCTAAAGCCGCGCTCATAGGGTTTTGCAAAGCAATCGCGAAAGAAGTCGCGCCGAGCGGAATCACCGCTAACTGCGTTTGCCCCGGGGTTATCGATACGCCGATGAACGCGAGATTTTCCGCGGAAGAAACCGCGGAGCTTATCGAGAGAACGCCGCTCGGCAGATTAGGCACGGCAAAAGAAATAGCCGACCTTATATTTTTTCTGTGTACGGGCGCGCCGTTCGTGACGGGGCAAGCGATAACCGCGGACGGCGGATTTATTCTGTAACGGCGGCGGTAAAATCCGGTAATAACCGTTATAAAAAAAACTAATCGTTATAGACTTGCCAAAAAAAGCTTTTTGAAGTATAATTTAATCGTAAAGAATTTGGGGAATAATTCCCGCGGAGGATAAAATGTTAACAGCAATTACGGGTATAAACTGGGGCGACGAAGGGAAAGGTCGTATGGTGGACCTGTTGTCCGAAAATTACGACGTGGTAGTCAGATATCAGGGCGGCAACAACGCCGGTCATACCGTCGTGAACGATAAGGGCAAATTCGTTCTTAATCTTTTGCCCTCGGGTATTTTAAGAGAGGGCGTGACAAACGTTATCGGCAACGGCGTGGTTGTCGATATAAAGCATCTCGTAGAAGAAATGGGACGCATAGAAGAAGCGGGAATCGCCATTCCGCCCGAACACCTTAAAATAAGCGACAGAGCGGTTATCTGTATGCCGTATCACGTTATGCAGGATTGCCTCGAAGAAAACCGTCTTGCGGGCAAAAAATACGGTTCTACGCGCCGCGGCATCGCGCCCGTTTACGGCGATAAATATATGAAAAAGTGCATTCGTATGGGCGAGCTGTTCGATATGGCAAAGCTCGAAGAACGCCTTAAGGATATAGTCGAATGGAAAAACCTTACGATAGTCGGCGTTTACGGCGGCGAACCCGTTAAGCTTTCCGATATGATGGCGCATCTGAAAAAATACGGAGAAAAGCTTCTACCTTATATATGCGATACTTCGGTTTTCCTCGATAATCTCGCAAAAGAAGGCAAAAACATTATGTTCGAAGCGCAGCTCGGCGCGCTCCGCGATATAGATTTCGGTATTTACCCTTTCACGAGTTCGTCAAACTCGATAGCGGCTTACGCGCCCGTAGGCGCGGGAATTCCCGGGAGAAAGCTCGACCTTTCCATCGGTATCATGAAGGCTTATTCCACCTGCGTGGGCGAAGGTCCTTTCACCGTGGAGTATTTCGGTGATAAAGCGGAAGAATTGAGAAAAGCCGGCGGCGAATACGGCGCGGCTACGGGCAGACCGAGAAGAGTGGGCCCGTTCGACGCGGTTGCGAGCAGGTTCGGCATCCGCATGCAGGGCGCGGACGAAATCGCGCTTACCAAGCTTGACGTTTTAAGTTACGCAAAAGAACTTGAAGTGTGCGTAGCTTACGACTATCGCGGCGAGAAGATAACGGACTTCCCGCTGACGCAGAAGTTAGAGGAATGCAAGCCCGTCTATGTGACGCTGAAAGGCTGGAACAAGGACGTAAGCGGTTGCAGGAAGAAAGAGGATTTGCCGAAAGAGGCCGTAGAATATATAGAATTCATAGAGAAAGCCGTCGGCGCGAAGATAAAATACGTTTCCGTCGGCGCGGAAAGAGACGCGTATATAATAATGTAATCGCGTAAAACAATAAACTAATCTTAAAAGGGAGAAGGCAAACTTCTCCCTTTTGAAAAAGGTAAAAATGGAAAGAAAAAGCGGTGTGCTTTTGCCGGTGTTTTCGCTTCCGTCGGAATACGGGATAGGCGATTTCGGCAAGGAATGTTATAAATTCATAGATTTTCTCAAAAAAACGGGGCAGCGCGTGTGGCAGATTTTGCCGCTCGTGCAGACGGGGTACGGCAACTCGCCGTATTCTTCGGTATCTTCCGAGTCGTTCAATCCCTATTTTATCAGTCCCGAGCTGCTTGAAGAACAAGGTCTTCTCAACGAAAAAGAAACGGATTTTTCCCGTTACGACGGCAAATACGCGGATTACGGGTTTTTGTATTCGGTCAGATTTCCGCTGCTTAAAAAAGCCTTTTCGCGCTTTGACAGAAACGATAAAACTTTTCGCGCGTTCACGGAGCGCGGCGAATCTCTCGACTACGCGCTTTTTATGACGCTTAAATACGAATCGGGGCAGAAGCATTTTTACGAGTGGGATCATAAGTATAAATACCGCGACAAAGCCGCTCTTAAAACCTTTGCGGAAAACTATAAAGAAGAGATTTCGTTCTGGCAGTTCGTGCAGTACGAGGCGGAGAGAGAGTGGTTTGCGGTGAAAAATTACGCCGCGGAAAACGGCGTGGAAATTTTAGGCGATATGCCGCTTTACGTCGCGCACGATTCCGTGGACGTGTGGAAAAACCCCGAGCTTTTTAAGCTTGACGAAAATCTTATGCCGACGGAAGTCGCCGGCGTTCCGCCCGATTATTTCTGCGCGGACGGTCAGCTTTGGGGCAACCCCGTTTACGACTACGCCGCTCACGCAAAGGACGGCTTTAAATGGTGGACGGACAGACTTAAAAAAGCGTTGAAGCTTTTCGATCTGGTGAGAATAGACCATTTCAGGGGGCTTGACAGGTTTTATAAGGTGAAAGCGGGCGAAAGCTCCGCGCGCGTCGGGGAATGGGAAAAAGTTCCTTCCGACGAGTTGTTTGCGGCGATTCACAAAGAAACGGACAAAACGCGCATAGTCGCGGAGGATCTCGGCATAATAGACGACGGGGTGAGAGAATTACTCAAAAAAACGGGTTATCCCGGAATGCGCGTTCTTTCATTCGCGTTCAACGGCGAGAGCGGCAACCCGTATCTGCCCGAAAACGTAGAAGAAAATTCCGTCTGCTATACCGCAACGCACGACAACGATACCCTGAAAGGGCTTATAGAAGGTTTTTCCGAATGGGATAAAAACAATCTCGTAAACGGCGTTAAAAACAGCCTGCGCATAGAGGGAATAAACGAAAAAACCGACACGACGGAAGACCTTATAAACGCTATATTAAAGCTCGGTTTTAATTGCAAATCCAAGCTTTTCGTCGCGCCGATACAGGATCTGCTGTCGCTTGGCTCGGATTATCGCATAAACGAACCGGGAACGGTAAAGCCGCAGAACTGGGCGGTTAAATTCGGGCGCGGACAGATAGACGGGGCGGCGGATAAACTGAAAAAACTGACCGCGGAGTATAAGCGGTAATTGTAGGAGTATAAAATATAATCGTTTTCGGGGGAGAACTTTGAGTAAAAAGAGAAAAATCGCAATCGTGATAACGGCGGCGCTTACGGGGCTTACGCTGTGCTTTATATGGGGCAATTCCTTTCTCGGGCAGTCGGCTTCCGGCTCGGGATCGGGCAAGGTATACGTTAAAATCGCCAAGCCCGTTTTCGATTTTCTGTTCGGCGTAAATTCCGTTTCGCACGAAGCGTTCAGAAAAATCGCGCACGGCGCGGAGTTTATGGTTCTGGGTTTTAATCTGTGCGGCTTGTTTGCCGCGATAAACGCGGGATTTAACGAAAAAACGTATCTGAAAATTCTGCCGCTCGGCTTTTACGTCGCGTTTCTTGACGAAACGATACAGATTTTTACGGGCAGAGAACCTCAGATAAAAGACGTGTGGATAGACTTCGGCGGATACGTCGCCGCGCTCGCGCTGTCGTTTCTCGTTTTCGTCATTGTCCGAGCGATAAAAAAGAAGAAAAACAAAAAGGCTTGAAAATAAAGCCTTTTTTAAGTTTAAAAACTTTTCCGTCGGTAATAATCGTATAAAAACAAAAAGGAGTTTTTATATGGATCCATTTAAGCAATTACCAAAGACGGATAAAATCACTTATGCAAGCTGGACTTCGCTCGCGCCGAAAAGCTACGACAAAAACGCCGTTTCGCCGTACACGAAAACGCGCGTTATTTTAATGAACGGCACGGAATTCGAGTCAAACTGGTTTTTGCATCAGTTCCACAGACATTGCCTTAACAACGACGTGCGCAGGGTGCTGGCTTACGTAAGGCGGCAGGAACAGCAACAGCAAAAGCGCATAGCCGCGCTAAAACCTATCGACGAAACAATTCTCGAAACGACTATCGGTTACGAGCAACTCGCGGTAGACCTTACCGCGGAAATGGCGAGAAAAGAACCTAATCCGTTCGTGAAAGCGCAGCTCGACTTTGCGTTGTTAGAAGATTTCGACCACCTTTACAGATATTCCGACCTGCTCGATATGACGGAGGGCGTAAAAGGCGAAACGCTTGTCGGCGGTTATACGGAAATCACGCCCGGCAGACCTACCATAGCCGAACACCGTCACCCGAACGACGACGTAAGGCGTTATATAAATTGCTGGCAGGACTCACTCATAACCCGCCTGCATACAGCGATAATCACGGCGGCGGAGCAGCAGACCATGAACTATTATATGAACGTGGGAGCGTTCTTCTATACGGATCTCGGCAGAAAGCTATATAGCGAAATCGCGATGATAGAAGAACAACACGTAACGGGTTACGGCTCGCTTATGGATCCGTCCTCAACATGGTTCGAGAGTTGGGTGATGCACGAATATACCGAATGTTATCTCTATTATTCCTGTTATCAGGACGAAAGCGACGAGTATATAAAGAAAATCTGGCTGGAACATTACGAAGAAGAGCTTACGCACCTTAAAATAGCCGCGGATATGCTTTATAAATACGAGGGCAGAAACTGGGAGCAGCTGTTCGTTTTAGAGGGTTCGGCTTTCCCGTCGCTTATATCGTTGCACGAAAATATAGATTATATCCGCGATATCATGAAAGACGTAAGGCTTACCGCTTATAAAGAAGATATGCTTAAAATAGACGATACGCCGGACGGGGCGGAATACTTTAAATATCAAAGACAAGTAAACTCGTCCGTAAACTCCGTCGCCACGCACAACGTGATAGAAAAGTATATCAAAAAGAACGGCGAGGATTATCGGTTTGAAGTAGCTCCGTCCGTCGAGAAAACCTTGCGCGACAGAAAGTCGGATAACACGGAGCTTGCAAGAAAGAAAGGCTATTGATTCCGTTTTATATAATAATGAGATTGCCGCGGGGTTAAAAACCCCTCGCAATGACAAGAATGGGAGTCCGCAATGACAAAAAAGAAAAATCCTCCTTAAAGGAAAAGGAGGATTTTTTTATAACCGCCGGGTGAATTCGCTTTTTGTCGAAAGCAAAAGAACTTATTCCGCAAGTTCTTTTGCGAGCGCGTCTATCTGCACCCTGCTCGTTTCGTTCAACGCGGAAGTTATCGTTACGGTATTTTCCGCAAACGTAACGTTTTTGGAGCTTGCGAATTTTTCTTTCATTATTTTCGCGGCGATCGGCGCCCAGGAGCCGTTTTCTATAAAGCCTATCTTTCTGTTCTGATAGTTGCGTTCCGTAAGGTGTGCGATAAATTCGCGCATAAAGGGGAACACGTCGCCGTTATAGGTGGTGGTTGCAAGCACGAGCTTGCCGTATTTGAAAGCGTCTTCTACGTTTTCTGCCATATCGCTTCTCGCAAGGTCGCTCATAACGACTTTTTTGCAGCCGTTTTCGGAAAGCTTTTCCGCAAGCAGCTTTGCGGCTTTTTCCGTGTGTCCGTATACGGAAGTATAGGCGATAAACACCCCGTCCGCTTCCGCCTTATAAGACGACCAGATATCGTAGAGATTGAGATAATAGCCGAGATTTTCTTTGAGAACGGGACCGTGCAGCGGGCAGATGGTTTTTACGTCGAGCGCGGCGGCTTTTTTAAGGAGGGTTTGTACCATAACCCCGTATTTGCCCACGATCCCGAAATAATATCGTCTCGCTTCGCACGCCCAGTCTTCGCACGCGTCGGACGCGCCGAATTTGCCGAAAGCGTCCGCAGAAAAAAGAATTTTGTGCGTTTCGTCGTAAGTTACCATAACCTCCGGCCAGTGAACCATCGGCGCGAAAACAAACGCCAGCTCCGTGCCGCCGAGAGAGAGTTTTTCTCCGTCTTTAACGACGATACGCCTTTCCGCAAAATCGTTCCCGAAAAAGTTTTTCATCATCGTAAACGCTTTCTGATTAGAAACCACCGTCGCGTTTTTATATTTCTCGCAAAAAAGCGTTACGTTTGCGGAATGGTCGGGTTCCATGTGCTGAACGATAAGATAGTCGGGGGATTTGCCGCCGAGAGTTTTTTCTATGGCAGAGAGCCACTCGTTGCCGAAGCCTTCGCTCACGGTATCGAGAACGGCGATTTTTTCTCCGACGATCACGTAAGAATTATAAGCCATACCGTTCGGCACGCGATATTGCCCTTCAAAAAGGTCGATGGTTTTGTCGTCTACGCCGACGTAAAACACGTTTTCGGTAATTTTCATAGAAACTGCTCCTCTATATTTTTTGTCTGATTTCTTATATTTTAATTTAAAATATCTCGTCAAGTCAAGCGACGGAGAGCCTTATAAAAAAATATCGAAAAAAACCTTCAACGCGGTTTTGATATGTCCCCCTCGGAAAGCGTCTGACTTTCAGGGTGCATACCGTTACGGGGCGGACGGTAAAATTTTTTAAATAATCGTTTGGTATTGTTCGCCGGTTAAGGCGCGGGGATTAAATTACCCATTCGCCGTCAACGAAAAGCGGCGTTTCCGATTTATCGTAACCGATGCCCGTCACAGATAAATCGGGGGAGCCTATCATAAAGTCCACGTGTTCTACGGAATCGTTTACGCCGAGCTTTTTGAGTTCTTTAACGGTCATTTCCGCGCCGCCTTTAACCGTGGTGGGATAGCCTTTGCCGAGAGCAAGGTGGCAGCTTGCGTTTTCGTCGAACAGGGTATTTAAAAAGAGTATTCCGCTCTTCGCTATGGGCGAGTTTTTGCCGATGAGTGCGGCTTCGCCAAGTGAGAGCGTTCCCGCGTCCGTTTCTAACAGCTTTTTAAGAACGTCGTAGCCTTTTTCCGCGGAAAAATCAACTACCTTGCCCTTTTTAAATGTGAAAGAGAAATTATCTATAATCTGTCCGTTATAAGAGAGGGGAAGCGCGGATTTGACCACGCCGTTTATTTTATCCTTGTGCGGGGCGGTGAAAATCTCTTCCGTCGGCATATTCGCAACGAACGGCACTCCGTCTTTCGCTTTTTCCTGCGCGGAAACCCAAACGTGGTTTTCGGCTAAACCGAGCATAAGATCGGTGCCGTTCGCGCTCGTATAATGCAGATACTCGAAATTTTTGGCGTTCATAAACTCCGCGCGGCGATTGAGAGTGTCGATATGCTTCTGCCAGGCTTCAAGCGGATTTTTTTCGTCTAAACGCATCGTTTTTTCTATTGCGAAGGAAAGCTCCTCCACGGGGTCGGCAGCGGCGGGAAAAATCTTTTTCGCCCAGCTTTCCGTCGGAACGGACACGACGCACCAACGTATTCCGTTGCTCATCACTTCGTCCGAAAAAGCTTTTAACAGCTTGCTTTTTTTCTTGCTTACGGCGGCGAGTTTTTCGCTCGGCACGTCTTTAAAAGCGGAAGGGTCTTCCGCGTCTATCGCAACGTAACAAAACCCTTTTTTAACGAGATAGTTTTTGCTGTCCACAAACCATTTAGGTATGTCGGTAAGAGCTTCTTCTTCGGCGTAAAGATAGTTTACTCTGTCGGTTTTTTCGCACGACCAGCGAACGTTTACTATTCTCGCGCCCATTTCGTAAGCTTTTTCCGAAAAAGCGACCGCTACCTCGCTTTTTTCTACGGGGCAGACGATTTCTAACCCCTGACCTTTCTGAAGATTTACGCCGACGCCCAGAACCAGCTCGGCGAAGTCGTATAATTTTTTGCCCGTCAACATAATCGTTTAGTCCTTTTTTTATGTTTTTTTATAATTGTACCGCGTTTAACCGCCCTTGTCAAGCGCGGCGGAGGGCTTGCCGCGCGAATAAACGCGATACTCGTTGACAATCGTTAAAAATTGTTGTAAAATATACGATACGGAAAATGTTATGAATATACTTGACGGCATTAAAAATTCTTCCGACGTAAAAAGGCTATCCTTAAAGGAGAAAATCGAGCTTGCGGGAGAGATAAGAGATAAAATACTTAAAACGTGCAGCGAAAACGGGGGGCATCTGTCCTCTAATCTCGGCATAGTCGAAACCACGCTCGCGCTTTATTCCGTCTTCGACTTTCCCAAAGACAAGATTATATTCGACGTCGGGCATCAGTGCTACGCGCATAAAATGCTGTCCGGGCGCAACGCCGGGTTTTCCGCTATCCGCACGGACGGCGGCATATCCGGCTTTCCCGACAGAGAAGAAAGCGAATACGACTGTTTTGGCGCGGGGCATGCAGGCACGTCTATTGCCGCGGGACTCGGTTTTTGCGCAGCGAGAGACGCGCTCGGAGAAGACTTTTACGTGGTAGACGTAGTAGGCGACGGCGCGTTCGTGAACGGTCTTAATTTAGAAGCCCTTACCGCGTCGCAGAAAAAGCCGAAGAAGCTTATCGTTATATTAAACGACAACGGTATGTCGATAAGCAAAAACCGCAACGGCATTTATACGTTTTTGAGTAAGAAATCCACCAAAAAGGGGTATCTTAAAAGCAAAAGCGCATTGAAAAGGGTGTTCGGAGAGTCTTTCGTCACGCGGTTTTTAAGAAAGGTGCGCGGGTTTATCAAACGCATCTTTAACGGCGTGAACGTTCTTGAACAATTCGGTTTCAAATACGTGGGCGTGGTGAACGGCAACGACCTTAAATCACTCACGGAGATTCTCGAGGGCGTTAAAAACGTAGCTAAAGACAAAGCCGTGTTTCTGCATATCAAAACGGTGAAAGGCAAAGGCGTGAAGCGCGCCGAAGAACGCGCCGACCTTTATCACGGCGTGGGTAAAAGCCTGTCCTGCGGGGGCGGGGAGTTTTCCGCCGCGGTAGGGCAAACGCTTAACGAAATCATAGAAAAAGATCCGCGCGTTATCGCTCTCACCGCCGGCATGAAGGACGGCACGGGACTTGCCGCGGTAGAAAAAGCGCACCCCGATAATTTTATAGACGTAGGCATTGCGGAAGAATTCGCCGTTACTTTTGCCGCGGGTATGGCTGCGGGCGGACTTAAACCCGTGGTATGCGTGTACTCTACGTTTTTGCAACGCGCTTACGACGAAATTCTGCACGACGTGTGCATTCAGAAGCTGCCCGTCGTGTTCTGTATCGACAGGGCGGGGCTTGTCGGCGCGGACGGAAAAACGCATCAGGGCGTTTTCGATTTGTCTTTCCTTTCGCATTTGCCCGGAATGACTATACTCGCGCCGTCCTGCGTGAACGACCTTAAAGCCGCGCTGAAATACGCGTTTTCGCTCGGCTCGCCCGTCGCGATAAGATACCCCAAAGAAAGTTCCGCAAAAGAACGAGAAGTCGCGCCTTACGAAGAAACGCTTTGGGAACGGTTAAAAACCGGAGAAAAATATAATATTCTCGCCGTCGGTCCGGATATGCTCGCGCTGGCAGAAGAGTTTGCGAAAAATCACGACGGGGCGGGGGTTATATCCGCGAGAACGGTCAAGCCGCTCGACGAAAAAACGCTTGCGGAAATATCCGGGCTGCCCATAATCGCGATAGAAGAAAACAGCGTTATAGGCGGCTTCGGGGACGCGGTGCGCCGCGCGGTTTCAAGGCTTTTCGGCGGCAAGCCGAAGAACAGGATTATAACTCTCGGCGTAAAAGACGCGTTCACGCGGCACGGCTCGGCAGAAAGGCAGAGAGAAGAAAACGGGCTTTGCGAAAAACAGCTCGAAGCAATCGTTTTAAGCTTAAAGGAAAATCGGACGAGTGGGGATTATGAGTAAAAGAAAAAACAACAAAAAACCGCTTGAATGGCTGGCGGCAAGATCCAAAAAACAGCGACTGAATATTGTGCTTCTCATTTTGTCCAACGCTTTGTTTTCCGCGCTTTCGGTGGCGTTCGCGTTTGCGGTAAAGGCTATTATAGACGGCGCGACGGCAGGGCAAAAGAACAAACTCGCGGCGGGCGCGGTCGCGCTTTGCGCGATAGTGCTTTTGCAGTTCGTTTTCCGTATAATCATAAACGGGCTTACCGAGTATATCCGCGGCAAGCTCGAGGTGTATTATAAATCGTACGTCTTTTCTCAGATTCTCGGCAAAAAATACGAAAAAATCAATTCTTATCACAGCGGCGAGTTGCTCAACAGGTTGTCGAGCGACGTTTCGATCGCCGCGGACGGGGTTACGAGCATAGTACCCACGGTGGTGTCGGCAACGGTGCGGCTGGTATGCGCGGTCGTCGCGCTCGTCGTTCTCGACCCTGTTTTCGCGGTTGCGTTCGCAGGGTGCGGCGCGCTCGTGTTCATTACGATAACCTTTCTTCGCGGCAAGCTTAAAAGTCTGCATAAATCCGCGCAGGAAACGGACGGAAAAGTCCGTTCGTTTATGCAGGAAAGCATTGAGAATATTCTTGCCGTTAAGGTTTTTTCCGTAAACGATAAAATCTGCGAGCGTTCCGATAAATTGCAGGACGATAATTTCAAGGTTAAAATGCGCCGCAAAAATTACTCGGTCACGGGTAATGCGATTTATAACTTTATTTTCAGCGCGGGATATCTGTTCGCTCTTATCTACGGCGCGGCTAAAATTTACGGCAACGCCGATTTCACTTACGGCTCGCTTTCCGCGATTTTACAGCTCGTGAACAACGTTCAGGTTCCGTTCGCAACGCTTTCTTCGGTATTTCCCAAATATTACGCGATGATAGCTTCCGCGGAACGCCTTATCGAAATAGAAGAACTCGAAAACGAAGCGTCGGGCGAAAAACGCGACGCGGACGAGCTTTACGCCGAAATGACCGCGATCTGCGGGGAAAACCTCAGCTTTTCTTACGGCAGAACGCCCGTGTTTCGCGGCGCGGATTTCCGGATAGAAAAAGGCGAGTTCGTAGTCGTTACGGGAGCGTCCGGCATAGGCAAAAGCACGCTCGTTAAAATGTTGCTCGGCGTATACGCGCCGACGGCAGGGGAACTGTATATAAAAACCTTTGACGACAAGGTCGCCGCGGACGTTTCCGCGAGAACGCTTTTTTCTTACGTGCCGCAGGGCAATATGCTCTTTTCGGGAACGCTTCGCGACAACGTGACCTTCGTTAAAAGCGACGCTACGGAAGAAGAAATCGCAAAGGCTCTCGAAATAAGCTGTTCTTCGGACTTCGTGAAAGAGCTGCCCGACGGACTCGAAACCGTCGTAGGAGAAAACGGGGTGGGTCTTTCCGAAGGGCAGATTCAGAGAATAGCCGTCGCAAGGGCGGTTCTCGCAGGCGCGCATATAATGATACTCGACGAAGCAACTTCCGCTCTGGACGAAAACACCGAATCAAAAGTTTTATCCGAACTGAAAACGCTGGAAAACGTTACTCTGATAATAATTTCGCATAAAAAAGCCGCTTACGGTATATGCGATAAAGAGATATCCGTAAAGGCGGGCAAAATAGCGGTTAAAGAACTTAAAAACCCGTCCTGACGGAAAATGTCGCGGTTAAATACGGAAAAATAAAAAAAATCATTGCTTTTTGTTTTTTTAGATGATATCATATAAAAAGCAGATAAAATCGGCGGCGCGACGCGTCGTGTCACGCGAAGTCACGCGAAAATGAAAAACGCGGGTTGCGCGCTTTATACGGAGGTAAAAGTTTATTTATGGCAGAAGAATACGTTACCGAAAACGAAAACGGAGAATCTTTCGTTAATATCTGGTTAATTTTAAAAAGATACGCTTTGTTCATTATCATAACGGCGTTTGTTTTTTGCTGCGCGGGGTTCGCTTATTCGAGATTACGCACTCCGACGTATACCGCTTCCGAAACGCTCTCTTATACCGTTTCCGATAACGACGCGGGCGTGGGGTACGACTCCAAAGCAATTAATTCTATGATTGCTTATTTCGATACTGTGATTGATTTCTGCAAAACTGGCAAGGTGTTAGACAGGGCAAACGCTTATTATGCGGAATACCTTACGCGCAGAATAGACGGCGAGCAGAACATAGACAAGTTTATAAAAGCCAAAGAATCCGAAGAATACGTTTTTAATGCGGAAGAACAGGCGAAATACGCCACACCCATAAATTCGGACACGGTGACGGTGAAAGGCCTTGGTAAAGACGATATAGTAAACATAAAAATATCCGTCGAAAACGTTTCGCCGGAAAAAGCAAAAATTCTTGTCAGAATTTACGCTCTCGCCATAAAGTTGCAGGCGAAAAACGCGTTCGGCACGAGCATTACGACTAACGTCTCGGAAAATCTGCCCGCAGACAGCGGAACGCGCTTTATAGAAGCCGTCAAAGATATTTCTACTTTTAAAATTCTTATCATTGCGGGACTTTTAGGGCTTGTCCTTGCGGCTGCCGTTTCGTATCTGTTGTTTATCGCCGATACCACGGTCAGAAACTCCGAAGAGCTTGCCCGCATAACGGGCGTAAGCCTTCTTTCGAGTATAGAAAACATAGAGGAGAAAGTTAATGGCTGAATTTAACGAAGAACAAAAAGTAACGACCGAAGACTCGCGCGTAAACTCTTTCTGGTACGGTTTTAAAAGATTTATCTGGTTTATCGCGATAACTTCCGTATTGTGCGGCGTTATCGGCGCGGTTGTCGCAAAGATCAAGGATAAAAACGTTTACACAGTCACTTCTTCCGTAATGATGGTTGCGGAAATAGCCGATGCGAGCGATACGGCCAACGTGTCGCTTTCCAAAAAGATCATGCCGTCCGTTTCCGCGCTCATCAAAAGCGTAGAAACGATTCAGACCGCCAACGAAATTTACGTTGAAAATCACGGCGAGCAGGGAAATCCCGCGATTTCGGCAAAGAGCGTTAAAGTTTCTTATGGGGACGACAGCCTTATTATCAGGGTTTCTTATTCCGATTATTCCGAAAAAGCCGCCGAGAGCAAGCTTAACGCGGTGATAGCTTCCGCAAAAAAGGTCCTCACAAGCGGAAAGAAATTGCCGGTAAACGTTCTGAGTTTAGAGCCTTTGCAGAATACGCCCGATAAAAGCGTGAGCAACTCTTTCTGGAAATACGTTCTCGTCGGGTTCGGCGCGGGGCTGGTTCTGTCGTTCGGCGCGTCGCTCGTTATAAAGGCTCTCGATACGTCGATTCGCTCCAAAAAAGAAGTCGAAGAGTTGTGCGGAGTCAGCTTGCTGTCCTGCATAGAAGACGTGAAAGAATAAAACGATTGATTATGATAAAAAGGACTGCCCTCGCAGTCTTTTTTTATGTGGTAAAAGATGATATAAGAAGGAGATTGCCACGACTTCTTACGAAGTCTCGCAACGACAATATTAACCGCCGCGCGTTACGTTGTTCATATATAGGTGTGTTTTAATTTTTATAGCCCTTTTTTCGTTTGACTTTATTCGTCGACTGTGCTAAAATTCTCACTTGGTAAATAAAAATACGATAAAGAAAAAACAGCGCGTTTTTAAATAATGAAACGTGCGCGGAGTATGAATATGCAAACTATTCTGGCGTTGTCGATAACGCTTCTTGCGGGACTTCTGATGTCCCGCGTGACCAAAATCTGGAATCTTCCCGCGGTTACCGCTTATCTTGTTGCGGGTATTTTAATCGGTCCTTATTGTCTCGGTGCGCTGGGAATAGAAGGACTCGGGTTCATTTCCGCGGCAGACGTGGCTAAATATTCTATCGTTTCCGACATAGCTCTCGGCTTTATAGCTTTTGCCATGGGTAACGAGTTCAGACTGGAAGATCTTAAAAAAACGGGCAAAAAAGCCGTCGTCGTCGCGATATTTCAAGCTCTCACGGCAACGATTTTCGTAGATATCGCGTTGTTTTTGCTTCATCTGTGCATACCGGACAAGCTTCCTTTATCCGCGGTTTTAACGCTCGGCGCGATAGCCGCCGCAACCGCGCCTGCGGCAACGCTTATGGTTGTAAAACAATATAAAGCGGACGGACCGGTTACCAAAATACTCCTTCCCGTGGTTGCTCTGGACGATTTGGTGGGGCTTATCGTTTTTGCCGTTTCGTTCGGCGCGGCTAAGGCTTTGGAGAACGGTCAGGGCTCGGTCGGCGTGGTAACGCTGCTCATAAATCCGCTTATAGAAATAATCGCTTCCGTTCTTCTCGGCGTGGCGACCGGTGCGTGCCTGCACCTTATCGAAAAGTATTTTCACTCGCGCAGCAAGAGATTGAGCATTTCCGTATGTTTCGTGTTGCTTGCGGTCGCGCTTTCCAAACTGCATTTCGGGTTCGGAGAAGTGGAAATAGGCTTTTCTTCTTTAATAGTATGTATGATGATGGGCACGCTGTTCTGCAATCTTTGCAAGTTCTCTGAAGAGCTTATGGACAGAGTAGATCGCTGGACGGGTCCGCTTATGGTGGCGTTTTTCGTTATAAGCGGCGCGGGACTCGAACTCAGAGTGTTTTCCGAGTGGCAGATAGTTCTCGTCGGCGTGGCGTTCATTCTGGTGCGTTCGTTCGGTAAAATTCTCG
The DNA here is from genome assembly GCA_905210545.1 of uncultured Eubacteriales bacterium. Classification (GTDB taxonomy): domain Bacteria; phylum Bacillota; class Clostridia; order Christensenellales; family Borkfalkiaceae; genus UBA1259. Next base: position 15,091 of record CAJLXC010000016.1, read on the forward strand.
GAGCAAACGTTTCCTCTAAATTTATGCATTGCGAACCGACCGTGCAGAAATATCTCGGCATAACGCTTTTGCCGCAGGCGGGCGTTTCTCTCGGAATGTCTTTAACGGCGATGTCGTTAACCGCCGCAGGACCGATAATAAGAAACATATCGCTTTTTGCCGTTCTTGTCTACGAACTTGTCGGACCGCTTCTTACCAAAATCGCGCTCGATAAAGCGGGCGAAATACCCGAAAAACCCGTTCCGCCGCGTCTTCAGGCAGAAATAGACGCCAAAACCGCGACGGCTGCGGAGAACGCGGTTAATGCGGAAAGCACGGTTAATTCCGCAGAACCCGTACCGCCTGCCGAAAAAGCGGAAGAAAGCGGAAAAAAATAAAAGAAAATTTTTCCTTTGCACTTAAAACCCCGTCATTTGCTTGACGGGGTTTTTTAGTTTTGGTATAATTACGATACACACCAAAGTAAAATATGCCGTAAGTGTCGGCTTTATTTTTTTATCGGTATTAGATAATGGGGATATCGATATAATTGCTACCGATTTAGTAGGAAATACCGTCCGCGCGGGACGAAAGGGGGATAATATGAAAAACGCAGAACTTAAAAAAGCTACGCTCGGCAGAGTTCCGCTGTATCTCGGTTATCTCGATACGGTGGCGGGGGAAGCGGATTACGTTTCTTCTTCTGAAATAGCGCGCGCGTTGGGACTCGGAGAAGTGCAGGTGAGAAAAGATCTCGGCGCGCTTTCGGGAAAGGGCAGACCTAAAATAGGGTACGATAAAGAAGAGTTAAAGAAAAACCTTAAAAGCTATATAGAAAACGACGGCGGTTCGCGCGTTATTCTCGTCGGAGCGGGTCGGCTCGGCAGAGCGATACTCGGTTACGGCGGGTTCGGCAAATTCGGACTTGCCATCAGCGCGGCGTTCGATTCCGATCCCGATAAAACGGGGCTTACCGACGGCGGGAAAAAGATTTTCCCGATAGAAAAGCTTTCGGAATACTGCAAAAAGAACGACGTGAAAATAGGCATCGTCACCGTTCCGGTCGGCGCGGCGCAAAGAGTATGCGACCTGTTGGTGGAAAGCGGCGTTAAAGTCATCTGGAACTTCGCGCCGACTAAACTTAAAGTTGGAGAAGGCGTTATCGTTCAGCAGGAAGATATGGCTTTGTCGCTTGCGTATCTGAGTTTTAAAACGGAAAATTTATAATTTATAACGGAGGAGTTATGGGATATCGTATTGAAAAAGACACTATGGGCGAAATGCGCGTGCCTGACGACAAATACTGGGCTGCGCAGACGGAAAGAAGCTTTGAGAACTTCAAAATCGGTACGGAAATCATGCCGAGAGAAATCACTCACGCGTTCGGTATCTTGAAAAAAGCCGCCGCGATAGCGAATTTTAATCTCGGTAAATTGACCGAAGAAAAGCTTTCCGCGATTACCGCGGCTTGCGACGAGGTTATTTCCGGCAAACTTAACGAGCATTTTCCGCTCGTCGTATGGCAGACGGGCAGCGGCACGCAGTCTAATATGAACGCGAACGAAGTTATCGCAAACCGCGGCAACGAAATAGCCGGCAAAAAACTGCTTCACCCCAACGACGACATCAACAAGAGCCAAAGCTCCAACGATACTTTCCCCACGGCGATGCACATCGCTTCCGTCGTGGCGATAGAGGATTTGCTTTTCCCCGCGATGGATAAACTCATCGAAACGTTAAAGCGGCTGGAAAAAGAAAACGAAGGAATAGTAAAAAGCGGCAGAACGCACTTGCAGGACGCCGTTCCCGTGGCTTTCTCGCAGGAAATAAGCGGCTGGCGCGTAATGGTGGAAAAAACCAAAGAACAGCTTTCTTTATCTCTCGGCGGGCTTAAAGAACTCGCTCTCGGCGGCACTGCCGTCGGCACGGGACTTAACGCGCCCGTCGGCTTTGACGAAGAGGTCGCAAAACAGGTGAGCAAGCTTACGGGCAAAAATTTCGTAACCGCTCCCAACAAGTTCCACGCGCTTACGTCTAAAGACGCGCTCGTGTTCGCTCACGGCGCGATGAAAGCTCTCGCCGCAAACCTTATGAAAATAGCGAACGACGTGCGCTGGCTCGCTTCCGGTCCGAGAGACGGTCTGGGCGAGATATTCATTCCCGAAAACGAACCCGGTTCTTCTATAATGCCGGGCAAGGTCAATCCCACGCAGTGCGAGTCTATGACGATGGTTGCCGTGCAGGTAATGGCTAACGACGTGGCGGTAGGCATCGGCGCGTCTCAGGGTAACTTCGAGCTGAACGTGTTTATGCCGGTTATCGCATACAACTTCCTGCAATCGGCAAGACTGCTCGCCGACGGAATTACTTCTTTTGAAAAGAACTGCGTGACGGGTATCAAGGCTAATAAAGAAAAGATGGCTCATAACCTCCATAACTCGCTTATGCTGGTTACCGCGCTTAATCCTTATATCGGTTACGAAAACGCGGCGAAAACGGCTAAAAAGGCGTATAAAGAAAACATTTCTTTAAAAGAAGCCTGCGTAGGTCTCGGATTTTTGACCGCCGAGAAATTCGACGAGGTGTTCCATCCGGAAGAAATGGCTTACCCGCATAAAAAATAAACGGCAGAAACGCGAAAAAGAAGCGTTACGTCAAAAATCGTGACGAAGCTTTAAAGCGTTTTCCCGCAGGAGAAAATATTCGATATGAAAATTTGTTATTACCCCGGTTGCACGCTCAAAACCAAGGCGAAGGATCTCGATAAATACGCGAGAGCTTCCGCGCTTAAGCTGGGCGTGGAAATGGAAGAAATAGAAAACTGGCAGTGCTGCGGCGCGGTTTATCCCACCGCCAAAGACGAAATAGCGACCAAGCTTTCTGCCGTGCGCGCGCTGGAATACGCCAAAAACCACGGCGGAAAACTGCTTACGCTCTGTTCCGCCTGCCACAACGTTATAAAACGCGTAAACGCCGATATGAAAAACGACGACAACGTGAGAACGAAGGCTAATAATTATTGTTCGTTCGAAACGCCGTATTCGGGCGAAACGGAGGTTCTGCATTATATAGAAATGTTAAAGAACCTGGTAGGTTTTGACGCGATTAAACAGAAGGTCGTAAAACCGCTTGACAGAAAGATAGGCGCGTATTACGGATGTCTGCTTCTTCGTCCGTCAAAAGAGATGGCGTTCGATAATCCCGAAAACCCGACCATCATAGAGGATTTAATCGCCGCGCTCGGCGGAACGCCCGTCAAATATCCTATGCGCAACGAATGTTGCGGCGCGTACGTATCGCTTAAAAACGAAGAGCTTACCGCCAAAAGAAGAGAAGCGATCGCAAAGAACGCGAAAAGCTACGGCGCGGAAGAGCTTGTGACCGCCTGCCCCTTATGCCTTTATAATCTGCAAAACAATGCGGAAGGCGTTAAAACGGTGTATTTTACCGAGCTTCTCGCAGAAGCGTTAGGAGTTAAAGATGAATAAGACAGAAACGCTTGAAAACATAAGCTTAATCAGCGGAACGGACGCCAAAAAATGTATGAAATGCGGTAAATGTTCGGGCAGATGTCCCGCATATCACGATATGGATATAAAACCGCATCAATTCGTTTCGTATCTCGTTTCCGGTAAACTCGATAAATTGTTAAACAGCAAGGCGGTATTTAACTGTCTGTCCTGTATGGCGTGCGTGGAACGCTGTCCGCGCGGCGTCGCGCCGCAAGGCGTTATAGAAGCGGTGAGAGATACCGTGATAAGAATGCAGGGCGCAAACGGTTTGAAAGCGGAAGAAATTCCGTCGCTCGTCAACGAACTGATTCCGGGGCAGTTACTTGTTTCGGCTTACAGAAAATACAACAAATGATTTAAGAGGTCAAATCAATGCAAAGGATCGGAGTATTTATCTGCTGGTGCGGTTCTAACATAGCCGCCACGGTAGACGTAGAAAAGGTTTCCGAACTGATTAAGGCAGAACCCAACGTGGTTTTTGCCGAGAATTATCAGTATATGTGTTCGGAAAACGGTCAGCAGCTCATCAAAAAGGCTATCAAGGATTATAAGCTGGACGGTATCGTCATAGGTTCTTGTTCTCCGAGAATGCACGAAGCAACTTTCCGTAAAGCCGCGGCAAGCGCGGGTCTTAACCCGTATATGGTAGAGGTCGCAAACCTGAGAGAACAGTGTTCGTGGATTCATAAGGACAAAGAAGAAGCTACCGAAAAAGCTCTCGTTCTCGTCCGCACGGCTATCGCCAAGGTCAGACTCAACGCGCCGCTTACCGAAGGGGAAAGTCCCGTTATCAAACGCGCGCTCGTTATCGGCGGCGGTATCGCGGGTATTCAGGCGGCTCTGGATATCGCGGAAGCGGGTTATCCCGTAGACATAGTCGAAAAGAACGCTACCATCGGCGGCAGAATGAGCCAGCTGGATAAAACGTTCCCGACGCTCGACTGCTCCGCGTGTATACTTACGCCTAAAATGGTGGACTGCGCGCAAAGCGACAAAATAGACATTCTCTCTTATTCCGAAGTGGAAGCCGTGAGCGGCTTCGTCGGAAATTTTTCCGTTAAAATAAAAAGAAAAGCAAGATACGTTGACGAAACGAAATGTACCGGTTGTAAAGTCTGTATGGAAAAATGCCCTTCTAAAAAGGGACTTAACGAGTTCAATATGAACCTTAATAACCGTACCGCCATTTACATTCCTTTCGCGCAGGCTATACCTAACGTCGCGGTGATCGACCCCGAACAATGCTTAAAGCTTAAAACCGGCAAGTGCGGGATCTGTCAGAAATTCTGCGGCGCGGGCGCGATAAATTACGAAATGAAAGACGAGTTTATAGAACGTCAATACGGCGCGATAGTCGTTGCGACGGGCTTTAAACCCATAAACATAGACGCGTTCAACGAATACGGCTATTCCGACAATAAAGACGTTATCACTTCTCTCGAATTAGAACGTCTTATGAACGCCGCAGGTCCTACGAACGGCACGCTTCTGCGCCCGTCCGATCTTACGCACCCCAAGGTTATCACGTTTATTCAGTGCGTGGGATCGAGAGACGTTTCGGGTTGCGGCAAGCCTTACTGCTCCAAAATCTGCTGTATGTACACCGCGAAGCACGCTATGCTTATCCGCGAAAAATATCCCGATACGGAAGTTCACGTGTTCTACATAGACGTGCGTACGCCCGGCAAGAACTACGACGAATTTTACAGAAGAGCCGTAGAGCAATACGGCGTGGATTATATCAAGGGTATGGTCGGCAAGGTTTATAACGAAAACGGCAAGCTTATGGTTCAGGGTTCGGATCTAATCAACAACGAACAAATCGTTATTCCGTCCGATCTCGTGGTACTCGCTACCGCGATAGAACCCGAGCCTTCCGTCAGAAAAATCGCCACGCTTCTCACGGCGAGCATAGATACCAACAACTTCCTTACGGAAGCGCACCCCAAGCTTAAACCCGTGGAAAGCCCGACGGCGGGCGTGTTCCTTGCGGGCGTTTGCCAAGGGCCTAAAGATATACCCGAAACCGTTTCTCAGGCTTCCGCCTGCGCGGCGAAGGTGATAGGGCTTCTCGCCAAGGATCATCTTAAAACGAATCCGTGCGTCGCTCACAGCAACGAACAGATGTGTAACGGTTGTTCGCAATGCGCCAACGTATGCGCATACGGCGCGATTTCCTACGAAAACAAGGAATTCCGTATCGGCGGAGGCAAAACGGAAACGAGAAGAGTCGCCGTCGTCAACCCCGCGGTATGTCAGGGTTGCGGCGCGTGTACCGTTACCTGTCCTTCGGGCGCAATGGATCTTTCCGGATTCTCTACCAAACAGATACTGTCGGAGGTTGAAGCGATATGCAAGATATAAAGAACGAAAACAAACAGTTCGTGCCGAACATAGTGGCGTTCTGTTGCAACTGGTGTTCTTATGCGGGCGCGGATCTCGCGGGTTCTTCGAGACTCTCTTATCCCGCCAACGTAAAGATAGTGAGAGTTCCCTGTTCGTGCAGAGTAAACCCCACGTTTATATTAAAGGCTTTTCAGCGCGGCGCGGACGGCGTAATTCTCTGCGGTTGTCACCCCGGCGACTGCCATTACGTAACCGGCAACTACTACACGAGAAGAAGAATGTCGCTATTATTTAACTTCCTCGATTATCTCGGTATAGAACGCGGCAGAACGAGAGTGGAATGGGTTTCCGCGGCGGAAGGCGCGAAATTCTCCGCCGTTATGAACGACTTCGTTAAAACCGTGACCGAGCTCGGAGAAAACAAGCGGTTGCAGGACCTCAGAGTAAAGGAGAAAGACGATGAGTGAACTTCAGAATCTTATGATCGAAAAGGCAAAGGCGTTGCTCGCCGGCGGCGAAATCAAAAGAATAGTCGGGTGGAAGAAAGGCGAGTTTTATCACGATCCTTCTCCCGCGACTTTTGAAACGGAAGAAAGCCTTAAAGACTTCGTTTACAACGACTTCTGCGGCGCGAATCTTTCCAAATACCTTATAGAAATCAACAAAAAAGAAGGCAAGACCGCGGTTTTCCTTAAACCCTGCGATACTTATAGTTTTAACGAACTCGTTAAAGAACACAGAATCGACAGAGAAAAGTTTTTCGTTATCGGCACGGAATGCCACGGGAAACTCGATAACCGCAAGCTTTTAAATTTAGGCATAGACGGCGTGACCGAAGAAAGTTATGACGGCGATTCCGTAAAATTCAAAACGCTTTACGGCGAAAAAGTCGTCGGCAAGGGCGAAGCGATTCTCGAAAGATGTCTTACCTGCAAGGGTAAAAAGTTTATGGTTCAGGACGACGTTGTCGTCGCGGACGATACGGAAGACCCCGTTTTAGACCGCTTTGCAAAGGTTACGGAGCTTGAAAACATGACCGCCGACGAACGCTTTAAGTTCTGGCAGAGTCAGCTTTCCAAATGTCTGCGTTGCAACGCTTGCAGAAACGTGTGTCCCGCGTGTTCATGCGTCAAATGCGTATTCGATAACCCGCAATCTGGCGTTGCGGCAAAAGCCAACGACGTTCCGTTCGAAGAGCAGCTGTTCCACGTTATCCGCGCGTTCCACGTTGCGGGAAGATGTACGGATTGCGGCGAATGCTCGAGAGTATGTCCGCAAAGCATACCGCTGCATTTGCTTAACAGAAAGTTCATAAAAGACGCGGACACGCTTTACGGCGACTTTAAAGCCGGCGAAACTGCCGACGGGAAAACGCCGCTCACTTCGTTTACGACGGAAGACGTAGATCCCAACGCCGCTGCGGACGCGGTAAAAAAGTAAGGCGGTGACAGAGTATGATTAGAATTTTAAGAGAAAAATTACCCGAAGCGTTCGACAGAATTTCCGCGACGCAGGATTTGTTTCTTCCCGTTAAAAAAGCGGGCGAGGTGAATTACGGCAAATACGAAAAAGGCGCGGAAGTTTCGCTCGACACGTTAAAAACGGTCAGAAGCGCAAAAGATTTCTTCTTTCCGCAGAGCGAAACGATGATGAAGTTCAAGCTTTCCGGCAAGAATATAGAAATTAAAGATATAAGAAAAGAACACGCTCCGTTCGTCGTGTTCGGCGTCCGCGGTTGCGACTTAAAGTCGTTTTCCATTCTCGACAACGTGTTTTTGCAAGAACCCGTCGATACCTTTTATAAGGCGAGAAGAGAAGCCGCTACCATCGTTACGCTCGCGTGCAATAAACCCGAAATCAGCTGTTTCTGCAAGAATTTCGGTATAGACGCGGCTGAACCTGCGGGCGACGCGACCGCTTATGCGGACGATAAATACCTGTATATCCAAGCAAATACCGAAAAGGGCGAAAAATTGCTTGCGCTTCTTAAAGAGGTTTCCGAAGAAGACGACGGCAAAGCCGCGGAAGAGATTAAAAAGCAGACGAGAGAGATAATAGAAAAACTCCCGTACTCGAATCTTGATTTATCCCGCTTTAAGCACGAAAACCTGAACGAGTTGTTTAATCTTCCCGACTGGCAAGAACTGTCGGAAGCGTGTCTGGGTTGCGGAACGTGTACGTTCGTATGTCCGACCTGTCAGTGTTTCGATATCCGCGACTTTAAAACCAACGAAGGCGTAAACCGTTTCAGATGCTGGGATTCCTGTATGTACTCCGACTTTACGCAGATGGCGGCGGCAAACTCGCGCACGACGCAGATGCAGAGATACCGTCAGAGATTTATGCATAAACTCGTATACTATCCCTCGCAATACGGCGGAACGTATTCTTGCGTGGGTTGCGGCAGATGCGTCAACAAATGCCCGCAACACCTCAATATCCTTAAAGTAATAAAGAAAATAGGGGGCAAGAACGATGACTAACGAAAATCTCATACCTAAAATAGGCGTTATTACCGATATAAGAAAGGACACGCCGGACGTAAAAACGTTCAGAGTCGTCGGAACGGACGGCAAAAAACTCTTTGAACATCTTCCCGGGCAATGCGCTATGGTTTCCGTACCCGGCGTAGGCGAGTGTATGTTCTCTATCACTTCTTCTCCGACGAATACCGAGTTTATGGAATTTTCCATCAAAAAATGCGGTTGCGTTACGGAAGTGGTCCATTCTCTCGAAGTCGGTCAGCAAATCACGGTGAGAGGACCTTACGGCAAAAACTTCCCCGTAGAAGGCGACTTTAAAGGCAAAGACCTGTTGTTTATCGCCGGCGGTATCGGACTTGCTCCGCTCCGCAGCGTAATAAACTACGTTCGCCATTACAGAAAGAATTACGGCAAGGTGGTAGTCGTTTACGGTTCGAGAAGTAAAGACGATCTCGTGGATATAGACGAAATCAGAAACGAGTGGATGAACGAACCCGATTTCGAAGTTTATCTCACCATAGACAGACCGCAGGAAGGCTGGGACGGACACGTAGGTTTCGTACCCGCTTACGTCAAAGAGCTGGGACTCGATCCGACTATGACGGCTGTGCTTTGCGGCCCGCCCATAATGATTAAATTCACGCTTCAGGGACTTTTAGAACTCGGATTTAAGAAAGAAAGGGTTTATACCACGCTGGAACTTCGTATGAAATGCGGCATCGGCAAATGCGGCAGGTGCAACGTGGGCGACAAGTTCGTGTGTAAAGACGGTCCCGTTTTCAGAATGGATCAGCTCGACGAGCTGCCCCCCGAATATTAAGCCATAAGGAGAAAAATATGGAAAACTTAGTAAACGTTTATTTTTTCGGCAAAAGATATCGCGTTCCCGAAAGCCTTACCATAATGAAGGCTATGGAATACGCCGGTTATAAGCTCGTGCGCGGTTGCGGTTGCAGAAACGGCTTCTGCGGCGCATGCGCCACTATTTACCGTATTCACGGTCAGCAGGAATTAAAGACCTGTCTTGCTTGTCAGCAACAGGTTCAGGAAGGAATGTACGTGGCTACTCTTCCGTTCTTCCCGCTCGTAAAACAGGTTTACGATATAGAAAAGATTAAGCCTACCGAGCAGATAATGATGCAGCTCTATCCCGAAATCTATTCCTGCATAGGCTGCAACGCCTGCACCAAGTCCTGCACGCAGGGGCTTAACGTTATGCAATACATCGCTTACGCCCAGCGCGGGGAATACAAAAAGTGCGCGGAAGAAAGCTTTGACTGCGTTATGTGCGGCGTTTGCTCTTCCCGTTGTCCCGCAGGCATATCGCACCCGCAGGTCGCGGAGCTTGCAAGAAGATTATACGGCAAATATATCGCGCCCCCGTGCGAACACCTTAATAAGCGTGTAGAAGAAATCAATCGCGGCGACTTTAAGGAACTTTTGGAAAGCGTTATGAATAAGCCGATAGAAGAACTTAAAGAGCTGTATAACCACCGCGATATTGAAAAATAAGCGGTTCGCCCGTCCGGACTGCGGCAAAATCGCTGCGGTCTATGACGAATATCGTATTCAGGGAGAATAAATTCTATGTATAATTACACCGAAGAACAAAAAATTTCGATGAAAAAAGTTGAAGAGAGCAGGGTTAAAAGATTTAACGAGCTTTTCCCGCGTATGACGGCGGAAGAAAAGCAGACCGTTCTCAAAGAAAACCACCCCGACTATATAGAGTCCGCTTACGAAAACCTTAAAGTCGGTCCTAACAAGGGCGAAAAGGTTCTTCACGAGCTTGCTTCGCTTTTACAGGGTAAATCTCGCGTCGCGGGGCTCGATATCGATCTCGGACACCCCGACTTCGACGTGGACGTGCTTGTAATCGGCGGCGGCGGCGCAGGCTCTTCCGCGGCGATCACCGCTCACGCCGCAGGCGCAAACGTGCTTATGGTAACCAAGCTCCGTATAGGCGACGCCAACACTATGATGGCGGAAGGCGGAATTCAGGCTGCCGATAAAGAAAACGACAGTCCCGCAATCCATTATCTGGACGCGTTCGGCGGCGGACACTTCGCCGCGAAACACGAGCTTTTATATAAACTCGTAAACGAAGCTCCGGACGCCATCAAATGGTTGTCCGATCTCGGCGTTATGTTCGATAAGGACGAAAAGGGCAATATGATAACCACGCACGGCGGCGGCACTTCGAGAAAGAGAATGCACGCGTGCAAAGACTATTCCGGCGCGGAAATCATGAGAACGCTTCGCGACGAGGTGTTAAACCGCGGCATACCCGTGGTTGACTTTACCGCCGCGATAGAGATTATAAAAGACGACAAAGGTCAGGCGGCGGGCGCGGTACTGATGAATATGGAAACGGAAGAGATTCTCGTTGCGAGAGCCAAAACCGTTATCATAGCGACAGGCGGCGCGGGCAGACTGCACTATCAGGGTTTTCCCACGAGTAACCATTACGGCGCGACTGCGGACGGTCTTGTTCTCGCTTATCGCGCGGGAGCAAAGCTCCTTTATGCGGATACTCTTCAGTATCACCCGACCGGCGCGGCAGAACCCACGCAGATTTTCGGCGCGCTCGTTACCGAAAAAGTGAGATCGCTCGGCGCGCAACTCGTAAACCGCGACGGCGAAGCTTTCGTATATTCTCTCGAAACGAGAGACGTTACCGCTTCTACCATAATCCGCGAGTGCAAAAAACGCAACAAGGGTATTAAAACTACCGACGGAGAAGGCGTGTGGCTGGATACGCCGATGATAGAAATGATCGGCGGCGAAGGGACGATAGAAAAACGTATTCCCGCAATGATGCGTATGTTCGGCAAATACGGCATAGATATAAGAAAAGAGCCAATTCTCGTTTATCCCACGCTCCATTATCAGAACGGCGGCATAGATATCTCCGCAAACGGCGAAGCGGGCGTTAAAAACCTGTTTGTCGCAGGCGAAGCCGTCGGGGGCATCCACGGCAGAAACAGACTTATGGGAAACTCGCTTCTCGACATAATCGTATTCGGCAGAAACGCCGGCAAATACGCTTCCGAAAGAGCGAAAGAGGTCACCGTAGGCAAGCTTAATTTAGACCACGTTGCGGCGTTCGGAAAAGAGCTTGAAAACGCGGGTATCGTTCCCGAAAAGTTCTCTCCGCAGATTCTTCCCGATTACAGAAGAAAAGATATGTGATATACGCAGCGGTTTTGTCAAGGACAAAACCGAAAGCAAAAGCTTTCTTCCGCACCTTCGTTGCGGCTGCGAGCTTGAAAGCAATCATAAAAAGATATTAAACGCGCGGCGAAAGCATTTTTGCTTTCGCCG
>CAJLXC010000017.1 GCA_905210545.1 uncultured Eubacteriales bacterium
GTTATGTTATGTTAAGGAAGAGGATTATGAAATTTTTAAAGCAGTTTTTAAAGCGGCAGTTTATAAAGCGAAAAATTTTCAAAACCGTCCGGATTTTTAAGTTATTAAAGCTTTCACGACCGTCTGAGTTATCTCGGACGGCGTTCGGGTTGGTTTTCGGGCGGCGGGGCGACGTCGGATTTTGAACGCTTTTCGGAGCGGAAAGTTTCTGCGGAAGCGAGAACCGTACCCGCGATCATTATTCCGAACGCAATGAAAAATCGTGCGGAAAAACTTTCTTTCAAGAATATTGCGGAGAAAGCCGCGCCTATAAACGGAGCTATGGCGTAGTACGCGCTCGTTTTAGCCGCGCCGAGCGTTTTCTGCGCGGTAACGTAAAGGGTTATGCTGAGTCCGTAAGCTACGAATCCGAGCAGGGCGGAGTATAAAACGTATTCCGCTTTCGGGAACGTTTCTCCCGCAATAAGCGCGACTACTATCGAACCGCAACCGGAACAAATTCCTTTTACGGTCACTATTTCGCACGCGTTTTTATCGGATATTTTTCTCGTACAGTTATTCTCTAATCCCCAACAGCTTGCGGCGGCGATAACGAGAAGCGAGCCGCCTGAAAAAGTAAATGCGGAAACGTTTTCAAAAGAGAGAACCGCCCCTGCCGCCGAGATAAGTATTATCGCCGCCCACAACAGTCATGACACCTTTTCTTTGAAAAACACGAGCGCGATAACGGTAGTTGTGACGATTTCGAAATTATTTAAAAGCGAAGCGTTTGCGGCGGCTGAGGTTTTAAGTCCGAGCATCAGCAAAACGGGAGCGGCGACGTCTAAAACCACCATAAGAACGGTATAGGGGAGATCGCTCTTGCCGAGTTTGCATTCTTTAGGGACGTTCTTTCTTTTGAAGGCGTAAATCGCGCCGATTCCGACTCCTGCGCCGAGATACAAAAATCCCGCAAGCATAGCGGGCGATACGTTTTTTAAAAGGATTTTGGAAAACGGAACGTTAAGCGCGTAAAACGCGGCGGCGAGTATCGCGCATAAAACGGATATAGTGCGAAAATTTTTCATTTCAGTAGTTGGTCGTTTCGGGGGTGATAAGCTTTATTCCCGCTTCCTTTATTTTTTCAAGATATGGCGGCGCCGGCATTTTGTCGGTAACGAGATAGTCAATTTCGTCAAACGTAAAGTCCACGCACATAAAAGTCTTGCCGAACTTTGTGGAATCGCAAAGCATCGCGATTTTAGACGAGTTGCTTTTCATTCTGCGCTTTAATTTGGATTGTTCTATATCCGCGTCCGTAAAGCCCGCAAAAATATCCGCGCCGGAACACGAAACAAGCGTTATGTCCGCACGGATACGCGAAATATAGTCTATCGTATCGGAACCCGTTATCGAGTTGGAGTGATTCTGAATCCGCCCGCCGGCGAGATAGCTTTTTATATTGTTCGTCTGAGAAAGCAAAAGCGCGTTTCTTATCCCGATGGTGGTGACGGAAAGGTATTTGAAATTGTTTAAAAGCGGAATTATAAAACCCGTTGTAGAAGACGAATCGAGAAAAACCGAGTCGCCGTTTTTTACGAGCTTATAGGCGAGCGCGGCTATCGTTTTTTTCGCCGCGGTGTTTTCGTTTTCCCGCACGGAAAACGCCGATTCTTCCGCCCGAGAAGAAAAAGCTATCGCTCCGCCGTGTGAGCGTTTGATCAAACCGCTTTTTTCCATTGCGGCAAGGTCGCGCCTTATCGTCGCGCCGGAAACGAAAAATTCCTGCGCCAGCTCGTCTACCGTAACCGACCTTTTTTTATTGATAAATTCAAGGATTTCTTCTTGTCTTTCGGTCGTAAACATTCTTTTTGTCTGTCCTTTCGCAACACTTTGCGGGTAGTTGCGCATTTATGATTATTTATGATTATATGATAGCACAAAAAAATTTATTTTGCAACTTGTTTATAACGTGGTGATAAAATACTTTTTATATGTTATACTTAAATACGAAAGTAATAGTAGGAGGAGAATATTCAATGAAAACAAAAGCAGTCAGATTATACGGAGTAAACGACCTTCGTCTGGAAGAATTCGAGCTTCCCGAAATAAAAGACGACGAGATTCTTGCGAGAGTCGTTTCCGACAGTATATGTATGTCTTCTTTTAAAGCCGCGGAACAAGGCGCGGCACACAAAAGAGTTCCGGACGACGTTGCCGAAAACCCCGTTATCATAGGTCACGAATTTTGCGGCGATATTATCAAGGTCGGCGCGAAATGGAAAGGCAAGTATAAAGAAGGGGGCAAGTTCGGTATTCAGCCGGCAATCGATTATAAACCCGTTATGAACGGTCTGGGCGCGCCGGGATATTCTTATAAATATATCGGCGGCGATTCTCAATACGTTATAATCCCCAACGAGGTTATGGAAAAGGATTGTCTTATTCCTTACGACGGAGAAAGTTATTTCAAAGCCTCGCTCGCAGAACCCATGTCCTGCATAATAGCGGGTTATCACGAGAACTTCCACAGCAAATACGAAAACCACACCCACGAAATGGGTATTAAAGAAGGCGGCGCGGTGGCGATTCTTGCGGGCGTAGGACCTATGGGACTCGGTTGCGTTGATTACGGTATTCACGGCGACAGAAAACCGTCGCTTATGGTCGTTACCGATATAGATCAGACAAGGCTTGACAGAGCGGCTTCGCTTCTCACCGTAGAAGAAGCGGCAAAAAACGGCGTAAAGCTCGTTTACGTGAACACTTCTTCCATCGCCGACCCCGTAGCTTATATGAAAGAGCTTAACGGCGGCAAGGGTTTTGACGACGTGTTCGTTTACGCGCCCGTTTCCGCGCTTGTAGAGCAGGGCGACGCGCTGCTTGGCGATTACGGCTGCCTTAACTTCTTTGCGGGTCCTATGAACCACGATTTCTCTGCAAAATTCAACTTCTACGACGTGCATTACGCGTTCCACAGAATCACGGGTACGTCCGGCGGAAACAAGAGCGATTTGAGAGAAGCGTTAAAGCTTGCGGGCGAAGGCAGAATCAATCCGTCCATAATGATTTCACACGTAGGCGGACTTGACAGCGTTGTGGAAACCACGCTTAACCTTCCCAACATCAAGGGCGCAAAGAAGCTCGTTTACACGCACGTTTCCATGCCTATGACCGCTATCGCGGATTTTGAAGAAAAAGGCAAAACCGATCCGTTCTTTAAGGATCTTGCGGATATCTGTAAAAAGCATAACGGAATCTGGTCGGATGAAGCGGAAAAATATCTGCTCGCCCACGCGAAGAAAATTTAACCACGAAAACATTAACAAGGAGATAATAAATGGCAAATCCGGTATTGATGCCCAAGCAGGGCATTACGGTAGAGAGTTGTATTCTCACCAAATGGAACGTTAAAGTCGGAGATAAGGTTAAAAAAGGCGACGTCCTGTTTTCCTTTGAGACCGATAAATCTTCTATAGATTTCGTTTCCGAAACAGACGGCGAAGTTCTCGCGACGTTCTTTAACGAAGGCGACGAAGTTCCCGTTCTTACCAACGTTATGGTAATAGGCAATAAGGGCGAAGACGTTTCTTCGTTCGCGCCCGCAGGCGCGGCTGCTCCCAAAGCGGAAGAAGTCAAAGCCGCAGCTCCCGCAGCGCCCGCGGCGGAGAAGGTTATTCCCGCGGACATAAAAGCTACGCCCGTAACTATGCCCAAATCGGGTATCACGGTAGAAAGCTGTATTCTTACCAAATGGAACGTTAAGGTAGGAGATAAGGTCAAAAAAGGCGACGTTCTTTATTCTTACGAAACGGACAAGTCTTCTTTCGACGCGGAAGCGGAAACAGACGGCGAAGTTCTCGCGACGTTCTGGAACGAGGGCGACGAAGTTCCCGTCGGTGAAAACGTCCTCGCGATAGGCGAACACGGCGTAGACGCTTCTTGTTTCGCGCCCGGCGGCGCGGCTGCTCCCAAAGCGGAAGAAGTCAAAACCGCTCCCGTGGCTGCCGCGGCTCAAAAAGCGGAAGCAACCGTCTCCGCACCCGTATCGGACAACGGCAGAATATTCGTTTCTCCGAGAGCAAAACACCTTGCGGAAAAGCTCGGCGTTGATTTAAGAACCGCCGCGCCCACAGGTCCCAAGGGCAGAATTATAGAAAAAGACGTGAGGGAGGCGAGCGTTAATCCGCGCGAAATCGCGCCTGCGGCTGCCGCAGAAAGCGTTGCCGCTCCGAGCGCAGCCGAAACCGCGGACATTCGTTCTTATAAAGACGAAAAAATGTCCAACATCAGAAAGGTTATCGCCAAGAATATGGTTGCAAGTCTTTCCACGATGGCGCAGCTCACGCACAACATTTCTTTCGACTGCACGAACATTATGGCGTTCAGAAAATATCTTAAAGACAATGCGGAAAAGCTTAAGCTTCCCAACATCACGGTAAACAACATAATCGTTTACGCGGTGTCGAGAGTCATCAAAAAACACAGAGACCTCAACGCTAATCTCATAAACGGCGATACGATGCGCTATTTCGATCACGTTAATATGGGCATCGCGACCGATACGCCGCGCGGACTGCTCGTTCCCACGCTGTTCGGCGCGGATCTTATGTCCTTGTCCGAAATAGCGGCAAAGAGCAAAAAGCTTTCTCAGGACGCGATAGACGGCAAACTTTCTCCCGATCTTCTTTCCGGCGGCAGCTTTACGGTAAGCAACGTCGGCACGATGGGAATAGAAAGCTTTACGCCCGTAGTCAATCCGCCCCAGACCGGCATTCTCGGCGTATGCACGCTCGAAACGAGAGTTAAGCTCGGCGCGCACGGAGAGGTTATTCCTTACACGGCGATGAACCTTTCGCTTTCTTACGACCACAGAGCGTTAGACGGCGCGCCCGCTTCGAGATTCCTTAAAGAACTCAAAGAATATCTCGAAAACTTCAGTCTTAATCTTCTTGCCGATTCAAAGGCAATCTGACGATTCAGCATAAACCTTATAAAGGAGAATAAAACGAAATGGTTTACGATCTTATAGTAATAGGCGGCGGCCCCGCAGGTTATCTCGCGGCGGAACGCGCAGGACACGCGGGACTCAACGTTCTCGTGATAGAAAAAAGAGAATTCGGCGGCGTTTGCCTTAACGAAGGCTGCGTTCCTTCCAAAACCTTCCTTAATTCCGCAAAAGTAGTCGATTACGCTAATCACGCGGCGAATTACGGCGTTAAAGTAGAGGGCAAAGCGGTAGTCGATCAGAAAGCCGTCGTAGAAAGAAAGAACGGCGTCGTTAAAATGCTCGTTTCGGGCGTTAAAGCGGGGTTAAAGAAAAACAAAGTCACCACCAAGGTTGCGGAAGCTTTTATAGAAGGCAAGTGTGCGGAGGGTTTTTCCGTCAAAGCGGGCGACGAAAAATTCGTTGCGAAACGTTTGCTTATAGCAACCGGTTCCGCGCCGGTAGTTCCGCCCATTCCGGGACTTAAAGAAGAACTCGCTTCGGGACTCGTTCTTACCAACCGCGAAATACTCGATTTGCAGGAAATCCCCAAAACGCTCGTCGTGATAGGCGGCGGCGTAATCGGTCTTGAAATGGCAAGCTATTTCTCTTCCGTCGGCAGCAAGGTCGTCGTCGTGGAAATGCTCGACAAAATCGCAGGGCCTACCGAAAAAGAGGTTTCCGCTATTTTACAGAAATCGCTCGAAAGAAAGGGCGTCGTGTTCAATCTCGGCTGCAAGGTTACCGGCATAGAAAAAGACGGCGTAGTCTTTGAGAGAAACGGCAAGTCCGAAAAGGTGAAAGCCGATAAAATTCTTCTTTCCATCGGCAGACGCGCGGTAACTAAAGACATCGGTCTCGAAAATATCGGCGTAAACACCGAACGCGGCGCAATCGTTACCGACGACCGCATGATGACCAACGTTGCCAACGTTTATGCGACGGGCGACGTGAACGGCAAAATAATGCTCGCGCACACCGCTTACAGAGAGTCGGAGGTTGCCGTCAACAATATGCTCGGCAAAAAGGATCTTATGCGTTATAACGTGATACCTTCCGTCATCTACACCAACCCCGAAGTCGGCTCGGTAGGAGAAACGGAAGAGAGTGCGAAAGCGAAGGGAATTGACGTTAAAGTCGTTTCTATTCCCATGACTTATTCCGGCAGATATATTGCGGAAAACACCGTTTTAGACGGAATATGCAAGCTCGTCGTCAACAAAAAGACCAACACGCTTATCGGCGCGCATATCATCGGTTCTTACGCGGGTGAATTCATCGTTGCGGTTTCCGCGATGATAGATCTCGAAGTGGATATAGAGAACATCAAAAAACTCGTGTTCCCGCATCCGACCGTTTGCGAAATCGTAAGAGAAGCGATTTTCCAGATTTAACGGCAACCGCGCGGCAGGACGAGTCTTGCCGCCGCAACAACCCATTTTAATTCAAAAAAAGATAACAGGAGAAAATATAAAAATGTCTAAACAGTTATTCGTTGATCCGATAGAGCTTCGTAAACCCGGAAAAATCCATTTCGAAGACATCGCGGTAAATCAATACAACAAGAGCATAGCAGACGAAAAGAAAAACTTTTCCAACGCCGATTTCGTGAGAATATTCAACGATATGGCAGTGCTTCGCGAGTTTGAAAGCATGATAAACTCCATCAAAATCAAGGGAGAATACCAGGGCTTCAAGCATTCATATCCGGGGCCCGCGCACCTTTCCATGGGGCAGGAAGCCGCTGCCGTAGGTCAGGCTTATAACCTCGATCTCGACGATATGACGTTCGGTTCTCACCGTTCTCACGGCGAAGTTCTCGCGAGAGGTCTCGCATCTATCTACAAGCTTCCCGACGATAAGCTTTATCAGATAATGAAAGACTTTATGGGCGGCGAAACGCTTGCTCCCGTAGAGAAAATCAACAAAACGGGCAACGTAAAAGACCTTGCGGTAGACTTCTTGCTTTACGGATTTATGAGCGAAATTTTCGCGAGAAGAACGGGTTTCCACAGAGGAATGGGCGGCTCTATGCACGTGTTCTTCCTGCCGTTCGGTATTTATCCCAACAACGCTATAGTCGGCGGCGCGGCACCCGTTGCGCTCGGCGCGGCTCTCTATAAAAAAGTAAACGACAAAAAAGGCATCGTAATCTCCAACGTCGGCGACGGCGCGGTCGGTTGCGGCGTCGTTTACGAATCGATGAACTTTGCCGCTATGGATCAATTTAAGACCTTGTGGGAGAAGAAGGGCGGACTTCCGATACTCTTCAATTTCTTCAACAACGATTACGGTATGGGCGGTCAGACGCGCGGCGAAACGATGGCTTACGACTTCCTTGCACGTCTCGGCGCGGGCGTAACGCCTTCCCAGATGTATTCCGAGCGCGTAGACGGATTTAACCCGCTTGCCGTTATAGACGCGGTGGGCAGAAAGAAGAAGCTTCTTTTAGAGGGCAAAGGTCCCGCTATGCTCGACGTGGTTACTTACCGTTTCGGCGGACACTCTCCGTCGGACGCGATGAGCTACCGCACGCCGGAAGAAGTGGAAGCATGGAAAGAGTACGATCCGCTTATCACTTACAGAAAGGCTCTCGTAGACGCCAAGGTAGCAAAAGACGCCAAGTTCGACGAGATACTTGCTTCGGTAAGCGAGAGAATGTTAAAGCTTTGCAAGCTTGCGGCAGATCCCGTAGAATCGCCTTATCACGACTTTGCGAAAGATCCGTATTATATAGAAAATCTTATGTTCTCCAACGGCGCGGTCGAGAAGATGGAAGACCGTCCCGTAGACGTAAAGATGCCTATGGCGGAAAACCCCAGAGTAAAACAGATTGCAAACAAGTTGCGTTACGCTTTCGACGACAAAGGAAACAAGGTTTCCGATATGAAAGCTTTCAATATCCGCGACGGTTTGTTCGAAGCGATTATCGACAGATATTATAAAGATCCCACGCTCACTTCTTACGGCGAAGACGTAAGAGACTGGGGCGGCGCGTTCGCGGTTTATAAAGGACTTACGGAAGCTCTTCCGTATCACAGACTTTTCAACTCGCCTATATCCGAAGCGGCAATCGTTTCTTCCGCGGTAGGATACGCGCTTTGCGGCGGCAGAGTTATAGTAGAGCTTATGTATGCCGACTTTATGGGCAGAGCGGGCGACGAAATCTTCAACCAGCTCGCAAAATGGCAGGCAATGTCCTCCGGAATACTCAAAATGCCGGTTGTTCTCCGCGTGTCCGTCGGCAGCAAATACGGCGCGCAGCACTCTCAGGACTGGGTTGCGCTTCCCGCGCACGTTCCGGGACTTAAGGTTTGCTTCCCCGCAACGCCTTACGACGCGAAAGGTCTTATGAACGCCGCTCTTAACGGCACCGACCCCGTAATCTTCTTTGAAAGTCAGAGAATTTACGGCAAGGGCGAAGAATTCCATAAGGAAGGCGTTCCCACGGGATATTACGAGATACCGCTCGGCGAACCCGACGTGAAGAGAGTCGGCAGCGACGTTACCATTCTCACCATCGGCGCAACGCTTTATAAAGCGATGGAAGCCGCTAAAATCCTTTCCGAACAGTACGGGGTAGAAGCCGAAGTCATCGACGCGAGAAGCGTTGTTCCGTTCAACTACGATAAGGTTGTGGAAAGCGTTAAAAAGACGGGCAAGATCATACTTGCTTCCGACGCTTGCGAAAGGGGTTCTATTCTCAACGACTTTGCGAGAAACATCGGAGAGCTTTGCTTCGATTATCTGGACGCTCCGCCCGTCGTTTGCGGCGCGAAGAACTGGATTACTCCGCCTCACGAATTCGACGAGGAATTCTTCCCGCAGGCAAGCTGGATTGTCGACTTTATCAACGACAAGATTATGCCGCTTAAAGGACACGTTTCCAAACAGAACACTTCCGATGCGGAAACGCTGAGAAAAGCAAAGAAAGGCGTATAATTTCGTCTTAAACGCGCGGGCGGCAGAATCTGCCGCCCGCAATTTTTATAACGCGGCGCAAAACAAAAACCAAAAAAACAAGCGTGCGAAACGAAGCGTAAAAATAAAATTCTTTTCTTTCGCTCGTTTGCTTGATTATTTCGTTACGCCGTATTATCATTTATTTTATGGAAAAATTTTTATTTTTAACTCAGGACAATCACGACGCATATTTCAACCTCGCTTCGGAAGAATATCTTTTAAAGCGTAAAGGCGGATATTACATATATTTGTGGCGTAATGCACCTGCGGTTATAATCGGTATAAACCAGAACGCCGTATCGGAAGTTAATCTCGGCTATACCGAAGCGCACGGCATAAAAGTCGTAAGAAGAATGACGGGCGGCGGCGCGGTATATCACGACCTTTACAATATCAACTATACGGTTATCGCGCCTTACGACGAGTCCGTGAACAACTACGTAAAATTCACCGCGCCCGTTATAGACTATCTCAACAGTCTCGGCGTGAAGGCGGAGTTTTCCGGTCGCAACGACGTAACGGTTGACGGAAAGAAAATTTCCGGCAACGCGCAGACGATTTATAACGGCAAAATAATGCATCACGGCACGCTTCTTTTCAACACGGATATGTCGGTGCTCGGCGACGCGTTAAAGCCGAATAAGCTAAAAACGGAAAGCAAGGGTATAAAATCCGTCCGCGCGAGAGTAACCAACATTTACGATTGCCTTCCCGTAAAGATGACCGCGGACGAGTTTTTAAAAGGACTCTCGGAGTATTTCAAAAAGGATTGCGAGGAATATTTTTTAACGAAAGAAGATATTGCGGAAATAGAAAAACTCTCGAAAGAAAAATATTCCACTTACGAATGGGATATAGGTCGTTCTCCCAAGGGAAAGAATAAGGCGGAAGCACGTTTTCCGTTCGGAACGCTCGCAGTCAATTTCGACACGGAAAACGGCGTTATTAAAAATGCGGAAATAACCGGCGATTTCTTCTCTTTCAAACCGGCGGAAGAACTTGCAAAAAAGCTTGACGGAGTTAAGTTTATTAAAGAAGAAGTAGAAAAGGCTTTGTCCTGCGCAAAGGATTATATCGTCGGCGCAGACGGGTACGATATCGCGTCGGCAATTTTCGGCGAATACGAAGGTGTAAAGTAAAATGGAAGAAAAAATCGTGAAAAAAGAGAAATTCGACGTAAAAACGACGATAAGAAGATACTTTTTTATGATAATAGGCTGTATCTGTTATGCGTTGTCGCTTACCGCGTTTCTTATTCCCAACGAAATAGTCGGCGGCGGCGTAAGCGGCGCGGCTTCGCTTATCAATATAGTAACGGGCTGGCCTACGGGACTCTTTATAGTTCTTATCAACGTGCCTATTCTGATTATGGTTTTCAGACTTATGGGCTGGCGGTTTATTCTGCGCTGCTTTATAACCACCGCATCGTTGAGTCTTTTTACCGAACTGTTCACCGCGGCGTTAAAAAACGCAGAACTTATCACCGATAATAAGCTTCTTGCCGCGCTGTACGGCGGAATTCTGCAAGGCGTAGGCATAGGCTTGTTTATCAAATACGAAATGTCCAGCGGGGGAACGGAACTTTTAGGCAGACTCACTTTCCATATTTTGCCGTTTTTTACCATAGCCACCCACGTTGCGATTTTAGACGGAATGATAGTCGTTCTCGGCGCGATCGTGCTTAAAAACGCAGAAAACATTTTATACGCGCTGATACTGATTTTCGCCAGCGCAAAAATCAGCGATCTCGTGATAATGGGCTTTACCAAGTCAAAGCTTTGTTATATAGTTACCGAAAAAGCAGGGGATATTTCTCAATATCTGATAGAACACAGTCCGCGCGGCGTAACGCTTATTAAGGGCGAGGGAATGTATACCAAAACGGAAAAAGGCGTTATTATGACGTGCGTAAAAAGCAATCAGATCGCAAGCCTGAAAGCGTGGGTAAAAACGCTCGACAAGCACGCTTTCGTGATTGTTTGCGACGCGAATCAGGTTTACGGACAGGGCTTTAATAATATCTGATTGAATTTTGTCATTGCGGACGCCTTTGACGGACTGCCCTGACGGGCTTAGTCCTTCGTAGCGATAGCGGAGAAGCGCGAAGCGCGGCAATCTCATTATAAAATATAAAATTTTTATCCTAAATCGAATTTTTTGGATTTTATCGCTAAAAAACGTTTGATATTATTCAGAGCCTATGGTAAAATAGTATAGCATAAAATTCGCACCCGAATAAGGTCGCGCTTTCGTGTTGCCGAAAATTCTTTTTTTTCAATCGGCAATGTCGCGCGGGAAAGCCTTGTCGGGGAGGAAAACGGAGGTATATTTTATGGCAGTAATCACTATGAAGCAGCTCCTTGAAACGGGAGTTCACTTCGGACACCAGACCAGACGCTGGAATCCGAAAATGAAGAAGTACATCTACGGCGAAAGAAACGGTATTCATATCGTCAATCTCGAACAGACCGTAGACCTTATCGAAAACGACGTTTATCCGTTCGTGGTAAACGAAGTCAAGAAGGGCAAGAGCGTTCTTTTCGTCGGCACGAAGAAACAGGCTCAGGACGCTATTAAAGAAGAAGCGGAACGTTGCGGTCAGTATTACATCAATTCCAGATGGCTCGGCGGCACGCTTACCAACTTTAAGACCATTCGTTCCAGAATCGACAGACTCAACAAGCTCAACAATATGGAAAAAATGGGCGAATTCGAGCTTCTTCCCAAAAAAGAAGTTATGAAACTCAAAGCCGAAAGAGATAAACTCGAAACCAACCTCGGCGGAATCAAAGATATGCGCGGACTTCCCGGCGTTATGTTCATCGTAGATCCCGATCAGGAAGATATAGCGGTTATGGAAGCGAGAAAGCTTCATATCCCCATCGTGGCGATAACCGATACCAACTGCGATCCCGATCTTATCGACCACGTAATCCCCGGCAACGACGACGCTATCCGCGCCATCAAGCTTATTTCTTCCGTAATCGCGGACGCGGTTATAGAAGCTAATCAGGGCGAAGAATTCAAAAAGGACGGCGACGACGCTGTGGAAACGGCAGAAGAAGCTGCTCCCGCAGAAGAATCCGCAGAAGCGGAAAAAGCCGAGTAATTTCGGTTTTATCAAACAAGGAGGACATTGAATTATGTTTACAGGTAGCGACGTAATCGCTCTCCGCCAGAAAACCGGCGCGGGCGTGTTAGATTGCAAAAAAGCGTTGACCGAAACCAACGGCGATATGGAAAAAGCGGTAGATTTTCTGAGAGAAAAAGGAATTGCGACCGCAGCTAAAAAGGCTTCCAGAATAGCTGCCGAAGGCATCGTTGCGGCTAAAGTAGAAGGCAATACGGGCGTTCTCGTAGAAGTCAACTGCGAAACCGACTTCGTTGCCAAGGGCGACCAGTATAAGGCGTTCGTCGACGGCGTTGCGGATTACGTTCTTAAAAACGACGTTAAAGACGTGGAAGCTCTTATCGAAGCGAAGAAAGAAGAAACCATTGAGGCGACCGCTAAAATCGGCGAAAAAATCGCCATTCGTCGTTTTGCCAAATACACTGCGGAAAACGGCGTTATAGAAAGCTATATTCATATGGGCGGCAAGGTAGGCGTTCTCGTCGAAATCGACGGCTGCACCTGCGACGCGACGCACGAGCTTGCGCACGATATCGCTCTTCAGATAGCTGCGGCAAAGCCCCTTTATATCAAGACGGAAGAAGTTCCCGCGGAAGTTATCGACCACGAGAAAGAAATTCTTATCGCGCAGATTAAAAACGATCCCAAACTCGCTAACAAGCCCCAACAGATTATCGAAAAGATGGTCGAAGGCAAAGTCGGCAAGTATTACGACGAAAACTGCCTTTTAAAGCAGGCGTTCGTTAAAGATCCTTCTCTCACGATAGAGCAGGTTTTAAAGAACTTCAACGCGAAAGCGGGCAAAACTCTTTCTATAGCGAGATTCACCCGTTTTGAAATGGGCGAAGGTCTTGAAAAGAAAAACGAAGATTTCGCCGCGGAAGTTGCCGCTCAGATGAAAAAATAACCCCTGAAAATAAAAATTTTTCAAGGTTGAGAGAATTTGAAAAGCCGTTGCAAAAGCAACGGCTTTTATCGTTATTTTTAACTAAAACGCGCTGTTTTGACTACAAAATATATAAAAATCGCAGTTTTTTGTCGTAATCGCTTCGATACGTCCGGACGGGATTTTCTGAAGCGTCAGGTCTGAAATTTAAAAACGTGTAAAAAA
Organism: uncultured Eubacteriales bacterium; assembly: GCA_905210545.1. Taxonomy (GTDB): domain Bacteria; phylum Bacillota; class Clostridia; order Christensenellales; family Borkfalkiaceae; genus UBA1259. Next base: position 13,171 of record CAJLXC010000017.1, read on the forward strand.
ATCGGGCGTAACCCTTTACTTTAATTTTGCATTGTGATATACTTTAATTAAATAAAAACAAGGGGCAAAGAGTTCCCGGAAAACAGTTTGGAGGCTATAATATGGAATACAGAGATACGTTGATGTGGAAAGAGATTAACGAAACGCCGAAAATCTTCGGAGAGATTCAGTCTGTAAACGCAGAGGTTATGAATAATCTCGTCGCGGCGATAAAGGCAAGCAAAGCGACCAACTTCGTTGCGGCGGCAAGAGGAACGAGCGATCACGCGCTTATTTTCTTTAAGTATCTTTTAGAAATCAATTCCGGGTATACCGTCGGATTATCCGCTCCCAGCGTTATAACTTTATATAAAGGCAAAATAGATTATTCCAACAGCATCGTTATAGGTTGCAGCCAGAGCGGCAAAGCGGCGGACGTGCTTGAAGTAATAAAGAAAGGCAACGAACAGGGCGCGATTACGATAGGCGTTACCAACGATAAGGAAAGCCCCATCGCGAAAGAAGCTAAATTCCATCTTTACTGCGACTGCGGAGAAGAAAAGAGCGTTGCCGCAACCAAAACGTTCAGCGCGCAATTGTATCTCTTGCTGTGGCTTGCCGCAGAGCTTTCCCGCAATAAGGACGATTTGGAACACCTTAAAAACCTCAGGAAAGAAATAGAAAGCGTTATTCCGCAGATAGACGAGCTTACCACCGTTTATGCGGATAAATTCAAAAACATGAAGAGCGGCTTCGTTCTTTCGCGCGGCGTTACTTACGCAATCGCGCTGGAAGCTACTCTTAAATTGCAGGAAACCTGTTATATTCAGATGAAAGGTTATCCCGGGAGCGATTTCTATCACGGACCTATGGCTATGGTCAACGAAGAAACGCCCGTGGTGATTTATTGCGCTAAAAACAACGGGGACGAAGAAATGCAGAGCCTTGTCCGCGCGGATCAGATCAAGCTTATAGAAAAGATGATAAGCTTAAACGCGCCCGTGCTTCTCGTTACCAACGACTGCGTGCTTACCGGTAAGTTTAACAAGTGCAACGACGCGCTTATCAATTTCAGCGTACCGGAAGAGGTTATGATGTTTGCGTTCGCGCTGTTCGCGCAGATGTTCGCCTGCAAGATATCCTGCGGTATAGGCAACAACCCGGATTCGCCCAGAGCGCTCAAGAAAGTTACGATAACCAAATAAACTAAAAAACGAAAAAACGCGGCGACCTATTGAATATCGGTCGCCGCGGCATTTTAAATGTTTTCGGCCTTTCGTTGCGGGGCTTAAAGCTTTTATTTCAGCTTTTCTATAAGGTAGGGAATCGCGCTTTCAAAGTTCACGCCGTAAAAACGGCGGTTTTCGTCTTTCATCGTTTCTATAATGCACTGCACGGTATAATCGACGGCGATTGCCGCGGCTTCCGAATCCGTCTTTCCCGCAGACAACGCGCCGCAGAACGCGCTCGCGTAAACGTCGCCCGTGCCGTGATAGCTTACGGGTAAATATTCGCGGAAATAAGAGAAATATTCGTCTTTTGCCGAATTATAGCCGTATGCGCCGAGCGTTTTGCCGTCGAACGATACGCCTGTAAGCAAAGCAACCTTCGCGCCGAGCGCGGTCAGCTTTTTGAGAACGTCTTTGATATACGCTTCGTCGTAGCCGCTTGCGACGTAGGGAATGCCGAGCATAAAAGAAGCTTCGGTGAGATTAGGCACGATGTAGTCCGCTTTTCCGCAAAGCTTTGCCATTGCGGCGGCAAAGTTCGTATCGAACCCCGCGTAAAGCTTTCCGTTATCCGCCATTGCGGGATCGACTATCGAAAACGATTTTTCCGTTTTGAAATCCTTTATAATATCGGCTACTATATCGATTTGTTTTATCGAGCCGAGGTAGCCCGTATAAATGCAATCGAAGCCGATATTTTCATCTTTCCATTTATCGGTTATGCCTTTCATATCGTCGGTTAAATCTCTGAAAGTCCAGCTTTTGAATTGCGTGTGGTTAGAAAGCACCGCGGTGGGAAGAACCGCCGTTTCTACGCCGCACGCGGAGATGATGGGGAGCGCAACCGTGAGCGAGCATTTGCCTACGCAGGAAATATCCTGCACCGTTAATATTCTTTTCATTTGTTATTCTCCTTTTTTGGAATTTGTATCGTTAAAAACTTCTCCGAAGAGTTCGAGTTTGCTTTTTCTTAAAACGGCGGTCACGAGCGACGGCGTTAAGGAGGGCATTATTCTGCCGAAAAAGCTCATAGACCTGCCGTCCGCGCCCATAACGATGCGTTTTTTCTTTTTTCTTATTCCTTTTACGATTTTTTTCGCGGCTTTTTCCGCGGGCATCATAAGTTTTTGTATCAGTTTGTTTTCTTTATCGACGACGGACATTCTGTGGAGAATGTTCGTTCTGATAAACCCGGGGTAAACCCCCGCTACGTAGATTTGTTTTTTATAATCCTGAATCAGCGTTTCAGTAAAGCCTCGCACCGCGTATTTTACGGCGCAGTACAAGCTTTCTCCGACGACGGGGCATAGTCCCGCCGCGCTGGAAACGTTTATTATCGCGGGTGTATCCGATTTTTTAATAAGCGGCAAAAGCGTTCTCGTTGCGACGACTACGGAAAGAAAATCCGTTTTTATTATATCGTCAATTTCTTCCTGCGAATATTTTTCAAACTTGGCGAACGGGAGCATAAATCCCGCGTTGTTTATAAGCATATCGGGGAAGATTCCGTTTTTTTCGAGATATTCCTTAAATTCCGCCCATTTGGCGCGGTCGGTTACGTCGAACGGAAAGTAAGAAAAGTTTTCCGACTTGCCGTTAAGCGAGTTTTTGGCGGACAAAAGTTTTTCTTCGTTTCTCGCAATGCCTAAAACCTTGCAGTCGTATTGTTCTATGAGAATTTTTGCCACGTTAAAGCCGATTCCGCCGCTCGCGCCCGTTATGATAACGGTTTTGCCGTAAAGTCGCTTGTTTTTCATAAATCATACCCCTTTTTATGTATACGAATATATTTTACCACAAACGCCGCCCGAATAAAACCGTCAGAACGCATAATTTATTTATTACCAGAAAAAAGTTGAAAAAGGATTTGAAAAGTTTAGGAAAGAAAGGTTGAAATAAACCGCCGATTATGATAAAATGTATACTATGACCAACGTAGAAGAATTATTGAAAAAACTTAATCCGGAGCAATTAAAGCCCGTTCTCGATACCGAAGGCGCGGTACTCGTCATTGCGGGCGCGGGCAGCGGAAAAACGCGCGTTCTCACGACGAGAATTGCGTATCTCATAGGAGAAAAGGGCGTTTCTCCGTCGGAAATAATGGCGATAACGTTTACCAACAAAGCCGCGGGCGAAATGAAAGAGCGTCTTGCCGCGCTCGTCGGCGACATAAGCGAAATGTGGGTTTCTACCATACACAGTATGTGCGTGAGAATTCTCCGTCGCGACGCGGACAAAATAGGCTACGATAAGGACTTCACCATTTACGACGAAACGGATAAGGACAAGGTTTTAAAACGCGTTTTCGAAACGCTCGGTTACGACGCCGACAAGCTCCTTAAATCCGCCAAAAACGTTATTTCCAACGCCAAAAACGACTGCGTGGACGCGGAACGCTTTAAAACGGAAAACGCGGGGCTTAAATTCGTGCAGGAGTTTTACAACGTATATAAAGAATATGAAAATCAGTTGCGTCGTTCAAACGCGATGGATTTTGACGACCTTTTGTATAAAACCTATACCTTGTTCTGCGAAAAGCCCGAAATCGCGGACTATTATTCCCGTAAATTCCGTTACGTGCATATAGACGAATTTCAGGATACGAACAAGGTTCAGTTCGCGCTCGCGCAAAGACTTGCGTTATATCACGGCAATATTTTTGCCGTGGGCGACGACGATCAGAGCATTTACGGCTGGCGCGGCGCGAAGATAGAAAACATTCTTTCTTTCGATACGCTTTATCCCGGCGCAAAGGTATATAAGCTGGAACAGAACTATCGTTCCACGAAAAAAATACTCGATCTCGCCAACTGCATCATCGCGCACAACGAGGGGCGCAGAGCCAAGGAATTGTGGACGGAAAACGACGACGGCGCGAGAATAGAAACGTTCGTCGGAACGGACGAAAACAACGAAGCGACTTACGCCGCCATTCAGATAAAAAATCTTATGGCGCGTTCTCCGCAGCTTAAATATAAAGATTTTGCGGTGTTTATGCGCTTAAACGCGCTTTCCCGCGCGTTCGAGCAGGAATTTACGAAATACGGCATTCCTTACAGAATTTTCGGCGGATTCCGCTTCTTCGAGCGAAAGGAAATCAAAGACGTGCTGTCGTATCTCAAGGTTATAAACAACCCGTCCGACGACGAGTCGTTTTTGCGCAGCATCGCCGCGCCGAAGCGCGGAATAGGCGATAAGACTCTGCGCGAACTTCGCGAATTTGCGGCGGCTTCCGGCTTATCTATGTACGGCGCGATAGACAGGATAGATTTCACGTCGATGGGGGCGGCGGCAAAGACCAAGCTTTTCAATTATAAAACGCTTTTAGACAGTTTCAAGGCGTATTCTCTTAATCACCGCGTGGCGGAAACCATCGAATACGTGATAGAAACGACGGGTTTTAACGAGCAGTTTGCAGAGAAAAACGAAGAGAACGCTTCTCGTTTATACAACCTGAGCGAATTGAAAAACTCCGCCGAGCAGTTTGAAAAAGACAACGGCGGCGCAACTCTTTCGGACTACCTTAACTCGGTAACGCTTTCTTCCGACACGGACGATATCAACGAGGACGACGCCGTTACCATCGCCACCATTCACGCGGTGAAAGGGTTAGAGTATAAATGCGTGTTCGTTTCGGGGCTGGACGAAAAGATTCTGCCCATTTCGCGAAGCGCGGGCGATCAGTCTGAGCTCGAAGAAGAACGCAGGCTTATGTACGTTGCGGTAACGCGCGCGAGAGAGCGTTTGTATCTTACCCGCGCCACGAGCAGATATTTATACGGAAACCGCGAATATATGACCAAATCGAGATTTCTGGACGAGGCGAGACCGCTGCTTAATCCCGCAGACGAACCCCGCAAAACCGCTTATGACGGCGGATACGGCAGAAGCGGCTACGAGGAAAGAAGAAGCTCTCGCGATACGTACAGGAGCGGCTCACGATACGACGGCTACGGCAACTCTTATTCTTCCGAAGACGCGCCGTCCGGAGGCAGGTCTTCGGGATATTCGTCTTCTTATGCAAGGTCGTTTTTATCGGGCGGCAAGCCGAAACCCGTTTCCGGCGGCAATTCGCCTTCCGCTTATAAATGCGGCACGAAAGTAAAGCACGCGAAGTTCGGAGAGGGTACGGTTATAACCGTTAAAGGAGAAGGCAATAATATAATTCTCGACGTGGCGTTTAAGGGAATAGGCATAAAACAGCTTTCCGCAAAATACGCGCCGCTCGAAATTCTTTAAGACGTAAATTAAAAGCGGCGAAGCTTCCGCCGCAAGGAGAACGTTATGGACGAGATGAGAAAACTCGTGGATTTATTGAACAGATACGCAAAAGAATACTACGTTTTAGACGCGCCCACCGTGTCGGACAAAGAATACGACGCGCTTTACGATAAGCTCGTTAAAAAGGAAAAAGAAACGGGCGTGGTACTGTTCGATTCGCCCACGCGCAGAGTCGGCGGCGAGCCGGTATCGTCATTCGGAAAGCATAAGCATATAGAGCGTTTGTATTCTCTCGACAAAGCGACTACGGAACAGGAGCTTGACGATTTCGATAAAAGAATAAAAAAGGGCGACGAACCGCTCGTTTATACGGTGGAATATAAATTCGACGGGCTTACCATATGCATAACCTACGATAAAGGCAAGTTTGTCCGCGCGACCACGCGCGGCAACGGCATAGAGGGCGAAGACGTGACCGCGCAGGTGCTTACGGTGAAAAGCTTTCCTCTGTCGATAGATTATCAGGGTACGTTAGAGGTGCAGGGAGAAGCGATAATGCGGCTTTCCGTGCTTAAAAAGTACAACGAAACGGCGGAAGAACCGCTCAAAAACGCGCGCAACGCGGTTGCCGGCGCGATAAGAAATCTCGATCCCAAAATCACGGAAAAACGCAAGGTCGAAATTATGTTTTACAACGTGAACTATATGTCCGACGGCGAAATGAAAAGTCAGACGGAATGCGTGGAATTTTTAAAAACTCACGGATTCAAAGTTCACCCGTTTCTGCGCGTGTGCAAGGGTATAGAAGAGGTTAAAGCCGCAATAGAAGAGGTCGAAGTTTCCCGCAAGTCGCTGGACGTGCTTACGGACGGCGCGGTGGTAAAGGTCAACGATTTCGCGCTCAGAAAAAAACTCGGCGCGACCGATAAATTCCCGAGATGGGCAATCGCCTTTAAGTTCGAAGCGGAAGAGGTTACGACCATACTTAAAAAAGTCGTATGGCAAGTAGGCAGAACGGGCAAGCTTACGCCGCTCGGAATAGTAGAACCCGTAGAACTTGCGGGCGCGACCGTAGGAAAAGCAACGCTCAACAATTACGGAGATATACTTCGTAAAAAGGTTAAAATCGGCGCGAGAGTGCTTATAAGAAGAAGCAACGAGGTCATTCCCGAAATACTCGGCACGACGGAAACCACGGCGGATTGCCGCGAAATAGAAAAGCCATGCGTCTGCCCGTATTGCGGAACTTCTTTGACGGAGGTCGGCGCGAATATTTTTTGTCCCAACGAGGATTGCAGACCGCGGGTTATCGCAAAGCTTTCTAACTTTGCAAGCAAGCAGGGAATGAATATAGACGGGTTTTCAGAAAAGACCGCCGCGCTGTTATACGACGAGTTCGGCGTTAAAAACTTTTCCGACCTGTATTCGCTCGACAAAGAAAAGATTCTCGCGCTCGACGGATTTAAAGAGGCGAAAACGGAAAATCTTTTCGGAGCGATAGAGAAATCGAAAAAAGCCGAACTGTGTAACTTTCTGTTCGCTTTGGGTATAGACAACGTGGGCAAAAAGACAGCGAAAGACCTTGCGGAAAGCTTTAAAACGCTTTCCGCAATAAGAAACGCGGATAAAGAAAGTCTCGTCGCCGTAAACGACGTGGGCGAAATCGTCGCGGACTGCATAGTAAAATATTTCGCGGACGAAAAAAACGCAAAAGAAATCGATAAGCTGCTTTCTCTCGGAGTAACGGTAAAAGACGCGGAGGGAAAGAAGAAAGGCGGGGTCTTCGCGGGAGAAAAGGTGGTTCTTACGGGTACGCTTTCGGGTTATAAGCGCGACGAAGCCGCGGAAATTATAGAAAAAATGGGCGGTTCGGTCGCGGGATCCGTTTCCAAAAATACCACGATGGTGCTTGCGGGAGAAAACGCAGGCGGCAAACTCGACAAAGCGCGCGCCCTCGGTATAAAAATTATAGACGAAGAAACGTTTAAAACGCTTATAAAGACTTGATTAAACGCCGTTTTTGTGTTAAAATAGTTTAAATACGTCGGGAGAATATCGCAATGTACAGTATGACGGGCTACGGCAAAGCCGAATACGCGGAAAACGGAATAACCCTTACCGTCGAGTTAAAAACGGTGAACAACCGCGTTCTCGACCTTAATATAAAAGCTCCGCGCGTTTTCGCGGCGGCGGAAGATAAAATCCGCAAAACGGTGTCGGAATACGTCAGACGCGGCAGGACGGACGTGTTTATCAATTTCTCCGATAAAAGAGAAAACGCCGCGCCGATAACGCCGGATTTGAGCAAAGCCGCCGAATATTACGCCGCCGGCAAGGCGATAGCGGAAAAGCTCGGCATAGAAAACGACGTTACCGTGTCGTTTTTATTGAAATGTCCGGACGTGACGGAAGAAGCCTCCGAAACGGATATGGAAGAGCTTTTGCCCGTGATTACGGAAACGGTAAAAAAAGCGTGCGAAAATCTCAACGTTATGCGCAGAACGGAAGGCGAAAAGCTCGCCGCGGACATGCTTTCGAGAATGGACGAGATAAAAAATCTCAGAGACAAGATTTCGGAGCGCGCTCCGTTTGTTGCGGAAGAGTATAAAACAAAGCTCAAAGCGAGAATAGAAGAAGCCCTTAAAGACGTTAAATACGACGAAGCGAGATTGTTAAACGAAGTTGCGTTTTATACCGACAAGGTAAATATCGACGAAGAGCTGACGAGACTCGGTTCGCATATAGAACAGTTCAGAACGCTTATAAAAACGGAAGGCGCGGGCAAAAAACTCGACTTTTTAATGCAGGAATTCAACCGCGAAGCCAACACCGTTTGTTCCAAATCCAACGATATAAAAGTGACGGGCTATGCGCTCTCTCTCAAAAACGAAATAGAAAAAGTCAGAGAGCAAGTCCAGAATCTCGAATAAGCGGGGCATATCGTCTATGAGAAACATTCTTGTGGTTATATCAGGACCTTCCGGCGTGGGAAAAGGCACGATTGCAAGGCTTATCGTAGAAAGAGATTCCAACTTCGCGCTGAGCGTGTCCTGCACGACGCGTTCACCGAGAAAGGGCGAAGAGGACGGCATAGATTACTTCTTTATTTCGCGCGAACGGTTCGAACAAAAAAAGAAAGCCGGCGGATTTTTAGAGTATTCGGAGCATTTCGGCAACGATTACGGCACGCCGAGAGATTTCGTGCTGGAAAAGCTCGGCAAAAAAGACGTAATGCTTGAGATTGACGTAAACGGCGGGCTTAACGTTAAAAAAGCGTATAAAGAAGCCGTACTTATTATGGTGCTTCCGCCGTCTTTAGAAGAACTTAAACACCGTCTTAAAGAACGGAATACCGAAACGGACGAGCAGATAGAAATGCGTATGCAGAGAATCGCTTACGAAACGAGTAAGAAAGATCTTTACGATTACGCGGTGGTAAACGACGATCTGGAAAACGCGGTAAACAAAATCCGCAAAATAATAGAAACGGAAAAAAACAAGAGTTTTTGATATAAACAAAATCAACAGGAGAATTAAAATTATGATACATAAACCGCCTATAGACGAATTAGCGAGCAAAATAGGTTCTAAATACGCGCTTTGCGTGATAGCGAGCAAGCGCGCGAGACAACTTATGGAGCAGGCGCAAAACCAGGGACTTTCGGAGCTTCCCGGCGGCGAAAAACCTTTATCGGTCGCCGCGCAGGAAATTTACGACGGCAAGCTTATTGCCACGAACGACTGATTAAATGCGCGTTCAACCGTGAGGTAGAACGCGTTTTTACTTTTTTCGGAAAAAGCTTTTATGTTTGCGGAAGTTATAGTCGATATATCCCACGGGGACGTGGACAGGGTTTTCGAATACGATACGAGCGGCTGCGACGGTGTTTGCGTCGGCAGCAGAGTTATCGTGCCGTTCGGAAGATATTCCGTAGAAGGCATTGTAATAAGGCTTAAAGAAAAAAGCGATTATCCGCCCGAAAAAATAAAGAAAATAATAAAGATATTAGAAGAGATTCCCGCGCTTACGAAAGAAACGCTCGAGCTTGCCGACTATATAGTCAGAAGCTGTTACGTTACCCGCGCCGCCGCGCTGCGGCTTTTTCTGCCGGTTGAAATGCGCAAGGGAAAGGTTCGCGAACAGTTCAGAAAATACGCGGAAATTAAAGACGGCGTAAACGCCGATGAAGCCGTTTCCTCGCTCCCCAAATCCGCCAAAAAACAGAGAGATTTTATTTTGTTTCTTGCGGAAAACGGCAAAGCCCCGCTTGCGGAAATGAACGAAACGTTCGGCGCGTCCGCGGTAAAGGGCGCAACGGCGAAAGGTTTTATAGAAATAACCGAAGAAAAGGTTTTAAGGTCGCCTTATAAAACGCTCGAGGCGAAAGGCAAAACCGTAGAGCTAACGCCCGCACAGCGCGCCGCAATAGACGGGATAGAGAACACGGATAAAACGGTGAGTCTCGTTTTCGGCGTTACGGGTTCGGGCAAGACCGAGGTTTATCTCGAGCTTATAGAACGCGTTATAAATAAAGGCAAAACCGCGATAATGCTCGTGCCGGAAATCTCGCTCACGCCGCAGATGTTAAGACAGCTCCGCTCCCGTTTCGGAGAAACCGCGGCGATACTTCACAGCGGACTTTCTTCGGGAGAACGGTTCGACGAGTGGTGGAGATTGAGGACGGGCGAAGCCAAAATCGCGATCGGCGCGAGAAGCGCGGTGTTCGCTCCGCTTGAAAATCTCGGCATAATAATCATAGATGAAGAACACGACGGCAGTTATACGAGCGAGTCTTCTCCGCGATACGATACTTCGGCGGTGGCGAGATTCCGCGCGGAAAACAACGGCGCAAAGCTCGTTTTAGGCAGCGCGACTCCGTCGGTAGAAAGCTTTCTAAAAGCAAAGGAAGGCGAGTATAATTTCGTAGAGCTTCCCGACAGAATAAATAAAAAGCCGTTGCCCGTGGTGGACGTGGTGGATATGCGAAAGGAAATCCGCCGCGGCAACGATTCCCCGTTTTCCGCCGCGCTGAAAGAAGAGATAGATAATTGCCTTAAAAACGGTAATCAGGCTCTTATTTTTCTCAATCAACGCGGTTATTCGAGAACGGTTATCTGCACCGAGTGCGGACACGTGCAAAAGTGCGCCGCGTGCGACGTTTCGCTCACGTATCATAAAGAAGACGATTCGCTTTTGTGCCATTATTGCGGCGCGAAATACAAAATGATAACCGCCTGCACCGAATGCGGAAGCCCGTTTATAAGATACGGCGGTTTCGGCACGGAGCGCGTGGTGATAGAGCTTAAAAAACTGTTTCCGCAGGCGCGGATTCTCCGTATGGACAGAGATACCACGCAGACGAAAGAAGGGCATTTTAAAATTCTTTCGGAGTTTTCCGAAAGAAAGGCGGATATTCTCGTCGGCACGCAAATGATCGCAAAAGGTCACGATTTTCCGTTCGTGACGCTCGTCGGCATTTTAGACGCGGACGCAAGTCTGCATTTTTCCGATTTCAGGAGCGGAGAAAGAACGTTTCAGCTCCTCACTCAGGTAGCGGGCAGGTCGGGGCGCGCGGAGCAGGCGGGAACGGTCGTTCTGCAAACCTATTCGCCCGATCACCCCGTGCTGATACAGGCGATAAATTACGATTACGAGGGCTTTTTCGAACACGAAATATCGGTGAGAAAAGCCACGGGTTTTCCGCCTTATGCGGATATAATAAGAGTTCTCGTCAGCGGCGCGGACGACGAAGCCGCGCTTGCCGCAACCAAAGCGGTATACGAAGAACTCTCGGTATTAAGAAAAGAAAGACAAAGCGAATTTTTATTTTTCGGGTGTATGAAAGCCCCGCTTAAAAAACTTCAGGGGAGATACCGTTATCAGGTGCTTATGAGAATAACGCCCGACGACGTAGACCTGAAAAATAAAATTTTCGGCACGGCAGACAAATACGATTCTAAAAACGTAAGCGTTTATATGGAGGTCAACCCCAACAACCTTACGTAAAGCTATAAGCAGGAGATAATTATGGCGCTAAGAAATATAATACAGATAGGCGATCCCGTTCTCAGAAAAAAAAGCTTCGAGGTGACGGATTTCGGTGAAAAAACGGAGCAGCTTCTTGAGGATATGAAAGAAACTCTGCAAAAAGCCGGCGGCGTCGGGCTTGCCGCTCCGCAGGTGGGCGTTCTGCGCCGCATTTTTATCGTCGATTACGACGGCGAGTTTTACGAATGCATAAACCCCGTCATAACCGAAAAAAAAGGCAGCTGCGAAGATACCGAGGGTTGTCTTTCCGTTCGCGGCAAGTACGGAACGGTTGCAAGACCTACTAAAATCACGGTTAAGTTTCATGACAGAACGGGCAAGTCCGTTACAAAGAAAATTCAAGGCTATCTCGCGAGAATTTTCTGTCACGAATACGACCATTTAGACGGAATATTATACGTGGATATAGCCAAAACCATGGAGGACGAAAGAGCGTGAGAATAGTATATCTCGGAACGCCCGACTTTGCGGTCGCTCCGCTTAAAGCGATAGTCGGTTATAAAACCGCGGAGGTCGTCGGCGTCGTCTGCAATAAGGATAAACCCGTCGGCAGAAAGAAAATTCTTACGCCCCCGCCCGTAAAGGTTGTTGCGGAAGAACTCGGCATACCCGTGTTTCAGTATGATAAAATAAGGAAAGAGGGCGCGGAAGATATGCGCGCGTTAAAGCCCGATTTAATGATTACGTGCGCGTTCGGGCAGATTCTCTCGCAGGAGATTATCGATATTCCTCGGCTCGGCGTGATAAACATTCACGCTTCGCTTCTGCCCGCGTATCGCGGCGCGTCTCCGATAAATTACGCGCTGCTTTTCGGCGAGAAAGAAACGGGCATAACGATAATGCGCACCGATATCGGCATCGATACCATCACTATAAACGTTGAACGGGGCTCGTGCAGAAATAAAAATAACAGCACCGCTGTGAGTACGATACCTGTTATAATACTGCTCCACGCATCATCCACCGAAGCCTGGATGAAGGCTCCCGTGTCGGTAAACCAGACCAGCTTCATGCCACTCGGTAATTCACCGTTCGCAACCATCTCGTTGAAACGGGCTCGTATACCCTTTATCACCTCAATCGCATTCGCTTCGCCCTTCTTCACTATCTTGAACTGCGCCGCCGGTTCACCGTTTACATAGGCCTTGCTGCGAACTTCACGACTCATTAATTTGACCTCTGCTACGTCACGCAGGTAAATACGCCGGTTCTCGTATTTGCCTATCTCAAGAGCCTTGATCTCTTCAAAATCTTTGAAGTCGCCCTCAAACGTGACGTTCTTCTCCCCCGTCGATTCCTGTATGCGCCCAAGCGGCTTGCGCACATTGTTCGCCTCAAGCTTCGCTACCACATCGTTGATCGAGAGATTCATCGCCGTAAGTTTTTCACGGTCCAGAAGCACATGAACCTGCATCTCATTGGCTCCGTAAACCCGAACCTCTCCTACCCCCGCAACCGAGGAAAAACGGTCCGCTA
>CAJLXC010000018.1 GCA_905210545.1 uncultured Eubacteriales bacterium
TGCAAGTTGGACTATATTGAAATCGGTAGATAGAAGAATGTTGACTAAGTGTAGAAAGTGTAGACTTTGTAGACTTCTGTAATTGTTGGCGGTTGTAAAAAGTTACTTATCGTCCGACACACTCCCGAAAAGTGCCTTAAAAACGAGATTTTGTAGTACACACGCAGAGAAATACAAGAAACTTCAAACGATGCGTTTGGAGTTTCTTTATTCACACTTTGACGGGGACGAGAATCAGGAGCCGACGGTTTATCCGTCGTTTGCCTTCGGCAAAAAAACAGCATAAAACCGAAGAACGGCATCGGAGAAGATTTCTCCGATGCCGTTCTTTTTTTATACGATTATTTTATGATTTCAAACAACCCGCTGACGGAAGACAAGTCCGCTTCCGCCTTTTTGCATTCTCCGAAAGAAGAAGCGTACATCTTTGCGCCGGTTTTGGCGGTAAGAGTTACCGAAGAAAGTTTTTCGCATTTATAGAAAGCATAAGCCCCGATAGTCTTTACGGTCAATTTAAGGCTTTCTACCTTGGATTCCGCAAAAGCGGACGCGCCTATTTCTTCGACTGTCAGATCGACGGTTTTAATTTCGGTTTTATAGAACGCTTTTTCCCCTATCTTTTCAAAAGCGCAGCCGTTGAAATTAAGACCGATTTTCTTTTCCGCATTATAATCTTTAAGGCTCGAACAACCCTCGAACGCGCTGTTGTAAATATTCTTTACGTTTGCGGAGAAATTTACGGTAACGAGATTCGCGCAATTATAAAACGCCTTTTCGCCTATCGCCACGACTTTTTCTCCGAGATTGACGGTGTAAAGCTGCGCGCAGCCGTAAAACGCATACATAGGAACGGAATAATTTTCCGCAGGGCTGACGGTAACTTCCGTCAGAGAGTTGGGCAGATAATACTTAACCGCGTCGCCCGAACCGTAAGACTGGCTTACTTCCGCGCCGGCGGTGTAGCTTTCCGTACCGAAAACGTAGCCGAAACTTCTCTTTGCGTCTGTTATTTTATCTTCTGATTTAGCGGTTTCGCCGTCGAAAGCGTCCGATTTTGCGCCCGCGCCGACAAACGGAAGCGTTATCTTTTCAAGATTCTCCATTCCGTGGAACGCGCCCGCGTCTATTTCTTTAACCGTTACGGGAACGATAATTTCTTTTAAAGAAGAGTTCCCTTCGAAAGAACCGGTTTTGATTCTGCCGATGACGACGCCTTTTTCGTCCGCGATTTTACCTATATCGAGCGAAGACGTTTTGCCGTCGTCTACGTAGCCGTAAACCGTGTAAAAATCGTCGCCTTTAAACTTCATATAATGCAGACCGGGCGTGCCTTTTTCATTATCCGAACCGCCGCAGGCAAAAGCGAGCGCGGCAACCGCCGCCAGAACTACCGCCAGCAATATTTTTAAAAGTCTTTTCATACAAACTCCTTGAATATCTGTTACGATACTCAATAAGTTTATCATTTATCTCGGGTTTTGTCAATAAAAATATTTATTTTGGCGGCAAATCGGATAATTTTTTAAGTTAAACCCTTATAAAACCGCTTTCCCGTTAAAAAATCCGTCAAAAAACCCGTTCACGTCCGCGTTTACCTTGCCGAACGAAGCCACGAGTCCGTCCGGAGTGGCGTTGGAAAAAGCGTAATCCGCGTAATACCTTTTAAGTCCGCCGAAAAATTTGGAGTCGCCTATGGTCGTTCTTAAACAGTCGTACATGACCGCAGGCTTTACGTAAGCCATATTGACGTATTCGTATTCGCTCGAAAACTGCGGCAGCTCGCGCAGCATAGAAGTGTCTGCCTTGCCGAAAAGCTTATCGTATACCGAGCAGAACGTTTTATAAGTCCGTTCCGCGCTTTTGATAAGAACCTCTCGCGTGTAACCGTAATCGGGATGCTTTTCGTAAAAAACCACTACGGAATATTCAGCAAGTCCTTCGTCTAAAAATCCGTATTTTATTTCGTTGTTTCCCACGACCGTCTGCCACCATTGATGCGCCGTTTCGTGAACGATGACTTCTTTATACGGTTTTTCTTCGAGCGAGTCGGAAATCATAACGAGCGCGGGAAATTCCATTCCGCCCTGAATAAACTCCGTCTGCACGACGGAAAACGTTGGATAAGGATACGCGCCGTACAGCTCGGTAAAGCACTTCATCGCGTCCGTTGCGGTTTTAAGCGAAGCGGACGGGTTTTCGTCGTTATAATAGTAATAAATTATCTCCGTCCCGGAAAAGGTTTCCGTAATCGCTTCGAATTTTTCCGACAGCACGAACGCGAACGATCGCGCGTTATATAACTCGTATTCGTCCGTGCGCTTGCCGCCGCCCGTTTCCGAGCCGACGACCTTGCCGGACGCCGCAACGACGAATTTTTCGTCCGACGTGAGCTTTACGTTATAATCCGCGCAGTCGCTGTAAAACGGATCGCCGTTAGCGTAATACACGCATTCGTAAAAAGCCCCGTCTTCTATTCCGCAAAGCGCGGGATAAAAATTAGCGAGATTTATCGCGTTGCCGTTTACGCCCGTTCTCGCAATGACGTTTGCGAGAACAAGCTTATATTCGATCGTGACCGAAACGCTTTCGTTCGGAAAAACTTCTTCTTTAAGCTTTACGTTCAGAATATTTTCGTCTGCGCCGCATATTTCGTAAGCGAGTTTATCGCCCTCGCAACCGACGCCCGAAATCTCCATTCCCCCGTAATTTTTGCCCGACGGATACGCTTTGGACTCGTATTGACGGCTTATGGGCGAATACGCCGCGCCCTTTCTGAACGCGTTTCCGAAGAGATTGAATTTGAGTTCTGAAAAAGCGTTGTCGGTAAAATTGTAAAATTCCACCTTTTCCCGCCCCGTCAGCTCGTTGCCGACCAGCTCGCACTCTATGGTATAGCGAGTTCTCGCGGTCTTTTCTCCGCACCCCGCGCCGAAAGCGGATAGCAATGCGGAAAAAACAAGTATAAACGGCAGTAATTTTTTCATAGAAAAACCCCGGATAAAATATCTTTTACAATATATTATTCGGGGAATATTCTTTTAATAACCAAGCCCTGCGGCAATTTTTTATTTGTTGGCAAAAGTAAGATACTTTGCGGGATCTACGGCTTTTCCGCTTTCGATCATTTCAAAATGCAGGTGCGCGCCTTCTTTGTATTCCTGACGGTTCGTAAGCGATACCTCGCCTATCTTCGCGCCTTGCGATATTTTCTGCCCCACCGTCACGGAATCGCCGTCCGCAAGCGAGTTATACACGCTTTTAAGACCTTCTCCGTGATCGATAACGATAGTCGTTCCGTAAATGAGAGTCGTTTCAACGCTTTCCACCGTTCCGTCGGCAATCGCGTAAACGGGCGTGCCTTCGGGAGCGAAAAAATCAACCGCAAGATGCGCGGAAAATCTTTTAAGAGTAGAATTGAATACGGGTACTTCGCTGTATTCCGTAATTTCCGCGGCGTCTTTAATCGGCAGGATATAAGTCTTTTCTTTAATGACGGGATCTGCGGGCGTTGGATTGTCGGGTTCGGGTTTTACTACGGGATCGGGCGTTTCTTCTGCGATTTTATCGTCGGAAGGAGGATTGATTATAGACGGCTGATCGTTGTTCAGCTCGTTATTTTTGCCCTTGTTTACGAGTACCAGCGTTACCGATAACGCAATTGCCATAATGCACAGCGCGAGTATGAAGTATACCGCGTTTCTTCTTAAAAATCGTAAAAATCCGTTGTTTGAGGTTTTCATATTTTTCTCCTTTCAAAATCTCGATACGATGATTATTGCCGCCGAAAATTTTTATATACCCGATATTGCAAAATTTTTTAAAAACCCCCGTAAATAATCGGCAAACCTATTTTAACGCGGTTTTCGCTTTTGAATATCTGAAAATTAACGACCTTGCCGTTTATAATCTCTTTATACTTGATTTTACGGGAATATCCGTAATAAGAAACGCCGGCTTCCGTTTCTTCGGCAAAAAGGATTTTTCCGCCGAGTTCTTTCGCCACGTCGGACGGGGTTTTATTCTCGTCTTTTAAAACGCAGCTTTCCCCCGTTTTGCAGTTTATAAACGCGTATTCGGTTATATCCGCCGCCGCACCCGCGCCGAACGAACCTTTGCGACTATATACCTCGAGCGTGTCCGCATAACGGAACAGCGGCGAATACGAATTGAAAAATTTAAGCGCGGAAAAAACCGCCGCGCCGAGAATGCATATTAAAGTAAAGCATAAAAATCTTTTAAACATAAAACTCTCCGCTTATACGGAGAGTATTGACTTTAAATATAAATTTTATACCGAAATCGAACCCTTTATAAATATTCCGAAATTCCGCATTCCCTGACGACGGTCATTCCGTTGAACGAATCGGGAAGGTCGCCCGAAAACTTAATCAGCGAGTCGATCAGCTTTTTATCCGCGAAATCTTTTCCGCCGAGCGCGTAAAAAGTACGAACGGCTTTTTCGCATGCGGCGTTTTGCGCGCGTATCTCTTCTTTAAGCGAGTTTTTGGTTTTATTCACGGCTTGCCCGTTTTCGTTGTATAAGGAGCATTGCGCTTTCAGTCCTTGCAAAAACGGCTTATCTCCGCAACCCGTAAGGTCTGAAAGATAATCCGCGCGCGCAAGGTAGTCGGGAATTTCGAGAATATCGTCGTATTCGCCGGAACAGCATAAATCGTATAACCCCATAACCCTGCGAAAAATCGACGGGGAAACGCACTCTTTTTCCGCGCCTTTGACGTAGCACAAATAAGACGTGTTTTTTACGGAAGAATAATCGCACAGTCTGCCGCCCGAAGCGACGTTGGCGAGTTCCGCGGCGAGTTTATATTCCAGAATTTTTTCGGCGCGTTCTTTAACGGAAAAAGCAAACAAGCCGAATGCGGAAGAAACGGCGTTCTTCATCAAAGAGTAAGCTCTTTTGTCCGCGTCGTATTTTTTTGCCGCGCAAGCTATTCTGTAATCGGTAAAATCGGGAAGTCTTGCAATCACGCTCGCAAAAGCCGAAGCAACGTTGCATTCCGCAACGGTCTTCTCGTCTAAAATCACGTATCGCGGAACGCGAACTTTAACGCGGTCGAACCCCTTGCCGTTTTTTAATATCGTTACGGAAGGAACGACGTCTTCATATCCGAAAGAAGACGGCGCGACCACGCAAGGGATTTTGGCTATCATAGCGACGTAAGAGGCAAACCCGAACAATTCAATGTCGGAAACGAGAACGCATCTCGCGTCTTCGGCAGCCTTTAGGGCATGCCCCGCGTCTTCTACGGAATGAAAACCCGACTTAAAGACGGCGGCGTAGCTTTTACAGCCGAGAGAAGCGACAAAATCGGAAAGCGCTTTGCCCTTGGCTGAAAAAGTATCCCTGTTGCATACGAATAAAACTTTTCCCTCGGGAGCGAGCGCTTTAAGCACGGCGGCGAGTTTCGATTTTGCGTCGCCCGCGTAAACCCGCGTGAAAACGGGCCACTTTGCTTTAGCGACCTTTTCCGTTTCTGCCGAAATTTCGTTAAGTTTTTTTGCCGTTTCGTTTAACATACCTTTGAAAAAATTGTAAAATAATCGGAGCAAAAAGTCAAGCAAATAGCCCGTCTGACGATTAAATTGATAAATACAACCTTTTTTTGACAAATTTTTAAAAAAAATTAAATTTTTCCTTGATATATTCCTCAAATATGGTATAATAATTATATAAACTCTATGGAGGATTTGATTATGAATAAAATCGATTTGGTAAGGGCAATTGCAAACAACGCCGGCTTGACTTTAAAAGACGCCGGAAACGCGCTGGACGGATTTATCGCCGCAGTAACGGAAGAACTTAAAAAAGGCGAAAAAATTCAGATTTCCGGTTTCGGATCTTTTGAAGTTAAAGAAAAAGCCGCAAGAGAAGGTATCAACCCCAAAACCGGCGAAAAAATCAAAATCGCGGCAGCTAAAGTTCCCGCTTTCAAATTCGGGAAAGCTTATAAAGACCAGTTTTAACTAACTACAAAAATCCAAAGTTCCGCCACGAAGCAATCGCTTCGGGACGGAACTTTTACTTTTAAAAGATTTTAGTTTTTCTCAAAACCGAACGTCATTCGTTTATATCATCTGGATTTCGACGTATCAGATTCCGCGGAAGTCTCTTTATCGTCTGTTTTCGTTTCGTCGCATTTTACGGTTACATCCGTTTCATCTTTAGACGAGACTTCCAACAACACCAGAGAGCATACGGTGATCGCTATACCGATATAACCCGTTACTCCGAGCTTGTTTTTAAATACGATCACGCCGACGATAGTCGCAACTACAAGTTCTATTATAGAAATCATACCCGCTTTGCCCGCAGGCACCGTTTTTAAGCCCGCCATATACAAAAAATAAGCAATCGCGGTTGATAATACCGCTAACCCCAAAAACAATAAAATACTGTCGGGATTAGCCGCAAATAACGATATCAACTCGCCGGGTTTTGCAAAGAACACGGAAACCGCCGCCGCAAAAAGGAAAGTATAAAACGCCGTGGTTTCCGCCGAACATCTCTTTCTCGACATTTTGCCGAATATAGTGTATAAAGATTGAAACAATCCGGATAAAACGCCGTATAAAAATCCCTTTCCGGTTATTTTTATCTCGCCCGCAAAAGACACCAAAAAACAACCCGTCAACAATCCCGCAAGAGAAAATATCTTTAACCAAGTTATTTTTTCTTTAAAAATCATCGAAGCCAGAATAACCGTCCAGAGCGGAGACGTATATAACAACATTGCGGCTGCCGAAGAGCCGTTTTCTTCTATACTCGCCGCATATAAGGCAAGCAACAGGAAAAAACCTACCGCGCCCGTACAAAATAAAACGGGAACGTCGCGCAGCGATACCTTAAACAATCGCACGTCTTTTATCAAAAAATAAATCGCTATAAATGCCGACGCAATAACCGACCTGATAAACGTAATCTGAACGGAAGAAAAACCCCTTTCGTTCAAAGGAAGCGTAAACAAGCTTACCGCGCCCCATAAAACCGCTGCAGACAAGACGAGCAATTCCCCGCCGCTGTTTTTTAAAAAATTATTGTTTTTCATTTTATAAATAAGAAGTAAAATATAATCGGTTTAAATACCCTCGTTCACGCTTTTTCGAAAAGAGTTTTCAACTTTTTCGCCGCAACCCCTGCACGCCCTACGTATTCGTCGTCGGTCATGTTTTCGTACGGACGGAAAGTATCGTAAGACTCTTCCATATTCTTAAAGACTTCAAGCATCAGCGGACCTTTGTAGCCGTGTTTATTGAATTGCGAAACGACTTCGTTATAGTTGATCGCGCCGTCGAACGGAATCCTGTGCAAATCTCCGTTTTTTTCTTTAAGATTGTCGTGTATATGCACGGTTACGAGCCTGCTCCCCAACAAGGGCAACAGTTCTTTTCCGGGAGTAAAACAGTTCTGATGTCCTACGTCGAAACAAAAACCCGCTTCGGGAAAATATTCCAGAGCGCAAACAAGGTTGCCGAGCTTTCTCTGGTTTTCAAACGCAACGATAACGCCGAGTTCTTTAGCTCTTTTAACGAGCCTGTAAAAATTATTCAGCCCCGTTTCGTTCACGCGCGGCGCGTTTTCGCCGGAAGACAAATGCGTTACGAGATAAGGGATTCCTAACGCCGCGCACTTTTCGGCGGAAAGATTCAGTCTTGCCGCCATTTTCACGCTTTTTTCGCCCGCGCTCCACATATCGTTGATATAACATTCTCCGTCGCTCGCAAAAGGCGCGTGCAACGTTTCGATTTTAAGTCCGCGAATTTTCGCTTCTGCGGCGAACTCGGGCAGTTTTGCGTCTTCTGCCATTATAAAAGACGTTTCGAATCCGTTGTCGATAATTCTCGCAACGCTTCTTTTCACGTCCGTGATTTCCGTACAATCAACGTTTATTCCCGTTTCCATAAGTATCCTTTTTTTTTGCGTGTCGGAGGAGTGTATACGCTTATTTTTCGGCTTCGGCGTTTATAACTTCCGTTATTATGCAGAATCCTTTTTTAAGCGATTCTTTTTTAATAAATTCCTCGCGGGTATGTTCGCCCTGCCCATCGTATGCGCCGCAACACACCGCGGGAATTCCGAGCGACTGCGGAATATTGCAATCGGTAGAACTCGATTTGAGAACAACCGGCACGTCGCAATACGCAGACTGAACTTTCACCGCAAGTTCGGTCATCTCGTCCATAATCTTTTCGTCGGGAGAAGCCGCGCACGGTCTGTCGCCCACCACCTTAACCGATACTATCGCGTTTTTACGCTTTTTGGAAAAAATCGCGTCGAACTTCTCCTGCATTATCTTCATACAGTCGAGATTGTCGGAGCGGTATTCGCACAGCATAGAGGCTTTTTGAGCTATCGTGTTTACGGAAGTGCCGCCGTTTATTATCCCCACGTTGTAAGTGGTATGAGAATCGCCGTTTTTCGGCACGTCTATCGCGTAAATTTCCGTTACCGCTTCCGATAAAACAGCAATCGCGTTGGTATTGCCGAACGAGCTGAACGAGTGCCCGCCCTCGGTTTCTACGGTTACTTCAAAACGGCGCGAACCGACGCATTTGCGCGAAACGTGATCGATTCTCCCGTCAAACGCGTACATTCTGTCGGTCACCGCGGCAAAGTTTTTGAATATTTCTCTCGTACCTTTAAGGTTACCCAAACCTTCTTCGCACGAGTTGGCTACGAAAGTAAAGGTCTTTTTGGGTTTTATACCCCTTTTCAGCGCGTCTGCGGAAGCAACGAGCAATGCAGTCAGACTCGCCGTATCGTCGCCGACGCCGGGGCATCTGAAATATTCGCCGTCTTCTACGAACGGCATAGGCGTTCTGTCGGGGAAAACGGTGTCCGTATGCGCTGTAAAAAATACTCTTTTATCCGATTCGCCTTTGATGGACCAGATAACGTTTTTGGCGTCGTCTATATACGCGTCTGAAAATCCGTGTTTTTTGACGAATTCAAGACAGTACTTCGCTCTCTCGTCCTCTTCTCCGGACGGGGCGGGAATATGGCACAAATCCTTTAATACGGAAATGAGCAAATCGTAATAATTCTCTGCTTTTTCTTTTATAGTCATAACGACCTCCTGATAATTTTATTTATCCGCACATACTTTACTTTTTTGTTTTACGCCGACCGGTTTTCTGCGGCGTTTCTTTCCGTTTATAAACGCAACGATTTTTTGTTTTTATAAACTAAAAGGCGTGAAAAATATCACGCCTTTATAATTTTTTCTTTTTTCGCTAATTATTTAACGATTTTAGAAACAACGCCGGAACCAACCGTTCTGCCGCCTTCACGGATAGCGAAACGGAGACCTTCTTCCATAGCGATGGGGGTTATGAGCTTAACGTCCATTTTAACGTTGTCGCCCGGCATAACCATTTCTACGCCTTCGGGAAGCTGAATCGAACCGGTAACGTCGGTCGTTCTGAAATAGAACTGGGGACGATAGTTGTTGAAGAACGGAGTATGTCTGCCGCCTTCTTCTTTGGTAAGGATATAAACCTGACCTTCGAATTCGGTGTGGGGATGAACGGAACCGGGTTTAGCGATAACCTGTCCGCGTTCGATGTCCTTTCTGTCTACACCACGGAGAAGCGCGCCGACGTTGTCGCCTGCCTGAGCTTCGTCAAGGGTCTTTCTGAACATTTCGAGACCGGTGATAACGGTGGTCTTCTTTTCTTCGGTAAGACCGACGATTTCAGCGGGATCGTTGACTTTAGCAACACCACGTTCTACTCTGCCGGTAGCAACGGTACCACGACCGGAAATGGTCATGACGTCTTCTACGGGGAGCAAGAAGGGTTTCGCGTCGTCTCTGACGGGGGTAGGAATATAAGAATCGATAGCGTCCATCAATTCGAATATGCATTTGCATTCGGGAGCGTTTTTGATTTCGTCCGCAGTGTGGTCGCCCTGAGCGTATTCGAGAGCTTTAAGCGCAGAACCCTTGATGATGGGGGTCTTGTCGCCGGGGAAGCCGTATTCGGTAAGAAGGTCTCTTACTTCCATTTCTACGAGTTCCAAAAGTTCGGGATCGTCGAGCTGATCGCACTTGTTAAGGAATACTACGATATAAGGAACGCCAACCTG
The DNA here is from genome assembly GCA_905210545.1 of uncultured Eubacteriales bacterium. Taxonomy (GTDB): domain Bacteria; phylum Bacillota; class Clostridia; order Christensenellales; family Borkfalkiaceae; genus UBA1259. The sequence goes on from CAJLXC010000018.1 coordinate 10,106, forward strand.
ACGAGCGAGAAGAATGTGTTCTCTGGTCTGGGGCATGGGTCCGTCGGTAGCGGCAACAACGAGAATCGCGCCGTCCATCTGAGCCGCGCCGGTAATCATGTTTTTAACGTAGTCGGCGTGTCCCGGGCAGTCAACGTGAGCGTAGTGACGGTTAGCCGTCTGATATTCTACGTGTGCGGTGTTGATTGTGATTCCTCTTGCCTTCTCTTCCGGTGCCTTATCGATTTCGTCGTATCTCATTTTCTGAGCTTCGCCGAAAGCGGAAAGAGTCATCGTGATAGCTGCGGTAAGAGTGGTTTTGCCGTGGTCAACGTGGCCGATAGTACCGATGTTAACGTGCGGCTTGCTTCTGTCAAATTTAGCCTTTGCCATTATTGTTTCCTCCAAAAATTCTTAAATAATGTTTTTGTTTTTAATTTTTTATTAAAGTTAATTTAATTTTACAATAAAATATCGTAATTGTCAACGATTATTAGGCTTTTTTACCTATAATCTTCTCTGCGACGGACTTAGGAACTTCCGCGTAGTGGTCAAACTGCATCGTGTAGTTGCCTCTGCCCTGCGTTCTGGAACGAAGATCGGTCGCGTAGCCGAACATTTCCGCAAGCGGAATGTTTGCGTCTATAACCTTTATGCCGTTTCTGTCTTCGGTACCCTGTATGATGCCGCGGCGAGCGGTAACGTTACCCATAATATCTCCGAAGTAAGCGTCCGGCGTAAGGATTTCTACCTTCATTACCGGTTCTAAAAGAACGCTCTTTGCTTTCTGCAAACCGTCTTTGAGAGCCATAGAACCCGCGATCTTGAACGCCATTTCGGACGAGTCGACGTCGTGATAGCTTCCGTCGTAAACGACGACTTTGAAATCGACGACTTCGTAACCGGCGAGAATACCGTTTTTCGCGGCTTCCTGAATACCCTTGTTGATAGGCTGAATAAATTCTTTCGGGATAGACCCGCCGACCGTTTCGTCAACGAATTCGTAGCCCTTGCCGGGTTCTTGAGGAATAAGGTGAATTTTACAATGACCGTATTGACCGTGACCGCCCGTCTGACGTTTGAACAAGCCTTCCGCATCGACAGCCTGACGAATGGTTTCTTTATAAGCAACCTGCGGCTGACCTACGTTGGCTTCTACTCTGAATTCGCGGAGCAATCTGTCTACGATTATTTCAAGGTGAAGTTCGCCCATACCTGCTATAATGGTCTGACCCGTTTCGCTGTCGGTATAAGTCTTGAAAGAGGGATCTTCTTCCGCAAGTTTAGCGAGAGCGAAGCCCATTTTTTCCTGACCGGCTTTGGTTTTGGGTTCTATAGCGACCTGAATAACGGGATCGGGGAATTCCATTTTTTCGAGAATGATCGGGTGATTTTCGTCGCAAAGCGTATCGCCGGTCGTAGTATCTTTAAGACCTACGAGCGCGCAGATTTCGCCGGCGGCGACTTCTTCGACTTCTTCTCTGTGGTTAGCGTGCATACGCAAAATTCTCGCGACTCTTTCTTTCTTGCCCTTTACGCTGTTATAAACGTAAGAGCCGGTTTTAAGAACGCCCGAATAAGCGCGGAAGAACGCGAGCTTACCTACGAACGGATCGGTCATGATTTTGAACGCGAGTCCGCAGAACGGTTCGTCTACGGAAGGCTTTCTGTCCTCTTCTTCGCCCTTGAGGTTGGTGCCGGTTATGTGACCGACGTCCGTGGGGCTGGGAAGATAATCCACGATCGCGTCCAGAAGGTTCTGAACGCCCTTGTTTTTATAAGAAGAACCGCAAAGTACGGGAGTAACTTTCATATCGAGCGTTGCTTTACGCAAGCCTTTCTTGATTTCGTCAACAGAAAGGTCGCCCGTTTCAAAGAACTTCTCCATCAGCGCGTCGTCGGATTCGGCGGCGGCTTCCACTATCATAGCGCGGTATTTTTCGACGTCCGCCTTCATATCTTCGGGAACGTCCGTTACTTCTATTTCTTTGCCGAGATCGTCTTTATAAATATCGGCTTTTCTCGTAAGGATATCCACTACTCCCTTAAAGGTATCTTCTTTACCGATAGGCAGAAGAATGGGGATCGCGTTGGTGTGAAGTCTTTCGTGCATCATATCGATCGCGTGGAAGAAATTCGCGCCGTTGATATCCATTTTGTTTACGTAAGCGATTCTGGGAACTTTGTACTTGTCTGCCTGACGCCAGACGGTTTCGCTCTGCGGTTCTACGCCGCCTTTCGCGCAGAAAGTAGCGACCGCACCGTCGAGAACGCGAAGAGATCTTTCGACTTCTACGGTAAAGTCAACGTGTCCCGGAGTATCGATTATGTTGATACGGTGGTTTTTCCAGTAGCAGGTCGTCGCCGCGCTGGTAATGGTTATACCTCTTTCCTGTTCCTGAACCATCCAGTCCATAGTGGCTGCGCCCTCGTGGACCTCGCCGAGCTTATGGGTTTTACCGGTGTAGAACAGAATTCTTTCGGTAGTCGTGGTTTTGCCCGCGTCTATGTGCGCCATTATACCTATATTGCGCGTCGTGCTTAAATCAAATTCTTTCGGCATAACAACCTCTCCCGATTAAAAGCGGTAGTGAGCAAACGCTCTGTTCGCTTCTGCCATTCTGTGGGTGTCTTCTTTCTTCTTTACGGCGTTGCCGGTGTTGTTGAAAGCGTCCACGAGTTCGGCGGAAAGACGAGCGCTCATCTCTCTTTCGCTTCTTTTTCTTGCGGCAGCGACAAGCCAGCGTATCGCAAGCGTCTGTCTGCGTTCCGGTCTGATTTCGATAGGCACCTGATAGTTTGCGCCTCCGACTCTTCTCGCCTTAACTTCTACCATAGGCATAATGTTGTTAAGCGCGGTGCTGAACATTTCTTTGGGATCCTGTCCGACTTTTTCTCCGGCGATTTTGAAAGCTTCGTAAACGATGCTCTGCGCAACGCCTTTTTTACCGTCGAGCATAACCTGATTGATGAGTTTGGTTACGACTTTGTCGTTATACACGGGATCGGGCAAAACGTCTCTTTTTGCTATATTGCCTCTTCTTGGCATAATTGTAATCCTCCTTTAATTTTTTCGCCTTAAATAAGGCGGTGTTTAAGGGTAAACCCTTAGTACGGCTATCGCTTGCCCCGTAAGAGGTAGCGAACCTTCTGCCTTGCGGCATACTGCCTACTTTCTCGGGCTGAATTTTCCGAATATCCGATCTAAGTAGGTTTTATTTTTTAAATAAGTTATTGAATTAAAGTTATAGCTTATTTAGGTCTCTTTGCGCCGTATCTGGAACGAGCCTGTTTGCGTTTTGCAACGCCGGCGGTATCCAACGCGCCGCGTATGATATGATATCTTACGCCCGGCAGATCCTTAACTCTGCCGCCGCGGATAAGAACCGAGCTGTGTTCCTGCAAATTGTGACCTTCGCCGGGAATATACACGATACCTTCCGCCTTGTTAGTCAGTCTGACGCGCGCGATTTTACGAAGCGCGGAGTTAGGCTTTTTGGGAGTAGTGGTGGTAACCGACAAGCAAACGCCGCGTTTTTGAGGACATTCGTCCAAAATCGGGGATTTAGACTTATAGGTGATCTGCTTTCTTCCCTGTCTGATTAACTGTTGAATTGTTGGCATATTTAACCTCCTTCTTTTAGTGGATATATCGGAAAACGGATTCGGAAGACCGTTTCGCACAAAATTACGCGCCGAGGGCATAATACGCCCCGACGAATTATTATTTTATCATTAAGTCGCGGATTAGTCAAACGAAAAAAGCGGAATTAACGATATTTAAGCATTTTTTACGATTTTTCGGAAAGCGAAGCGGAAAATTAAGCAATTTTCCGCTTCGCAGTCGTTTAATTTATGGCTGATTTTTCGGTTTTGTCTGCCACAGGTCTCGAGATAACCGTTTGCGGAGAAACGTTTTTATAATCTTTTATTCCCGTACCCGCGGGGATAAGCTTACCTATTATTACGTTTTCTTTAAGACCGAGCAACGGATCGATTTTGTTCTTGATCGCGGCTTCGGTAAGAACTCTTGCGGTTTCCTGGAAGGACGCCGCGGAAAGGAAGCTTTCTTTCGCGAGAGCGGCTTTGGTGATTCCGAGAAGGATACGTTTGCCTTGCGGAGGTCTCTGACCTGCGTCGAGAGCTTTCATCGTTTCTTCTTCGAATCTCGGGAGATCCACCTTTTCGCCGGGCAGAATATCCGTATCGCCGGGGTTTTCCACCTGAACTTTTTTCATCATCTGACGAACGATTATTTCAACGTGCTTGTCGTTGATGTCAACGCCCTGTCCGCGGTAAACGCTCTGAATTTCTTTAAGGATATAATCCTGAACACCCTTTATTCCCTTGGTTTTGAGGATATCCTGCGGATAAACCGAGCCGTTTGTAAGCACCGTGCCGGGTTCTACCCTTTCGCCCGTTTTTATAATAACGCCCGTGCCGAACGGAATGGTATAATCCTTGGTTTCGCCTTCGTCGGTGGCGATGATGACGTGAATGATCTTGTCTTTTTCTTCTATTCTCGCAACGCCGCTGTGTTCGCAGACGATAGCCGCGCGTTTAGGACGTCTCGCTTCGAACAACTCTTCTACTCTGGGAAGACCTTGCGTAATATCGCCCGTGCTTGCTATACCGCCGGTGTGGAACGTTCTCATCGTAAGCTGAGTACCCGGTTCGCCTATGGACTGCGCCGCGATTATACCGACGGCTTCGCCCACCTGAACGGGGGTGTTGTTAGCCATATTCTTTCCGTAACACTTCGCGCAAACGCCGGTTTTCGATTTGCAGGTAAAGATGCTTCTTATTTCGACTTCTTCTATGCCCGCTTTAACGATTTCGTCCGCCTTATCTTCGGAAATCATTTCGCCGGCTTTGACCATAACCTCGCCGGTCTTGGGATTAACGACGTCGGAAATAACGAATCTGCCCGCTATTCTGTCGCGCAAACCTTCTATTATTTCGCCCTTGTTACCCGTAATCGCTCTGACCTTAACGCCCTTGGGAGCTTCTCCGAGATTCGCGAAACAGTCGTCTTCTTTTACGATAACTTCCTGCGAAACGTCTACCAGACGACGCGTAAGATAACCGGAGTCCGCCGTTTTAAGCGCGGTATCCGCAAGACCTTTACGACCGCCGTGCGAAGAAATGAAGTATTCCAGAACGGAAAGCCCTTCGCGGAAGCAGGACTTAACAGGGATCTCTATCGTTTTACCGTTAGGATCGGTCATCAGTCCGCGCATACCCGCGAGCTGTTTAATCTGATCGATAGAACCGCGCGCGCCGGAGTTAGCCATCATAAGAATGGGGTTGAACTCGTCGAGCGTGCCCTGCAACTCTTTGGTAACGTCGTCGGTAGCCTGTTTCCAGATGGAAACGACCTTTTTATATCTTTCGTCGTCGGTGATAAAGCCTTTCTTAAAGAGGTTTTCCACTTTAAGAACATGCTCTTCCGCGGCTTTAAGAATTTCGGGTTTATGCGCGGGCATATGCATATCGAACACGGACGTGGTGATCGCGCCGATAGTCGAATACTTAAAGCCCAACGCCTTGATCTTGTCGAGAACGTCCGCCGCGCAGCTTGCGCCGTGGCGTTTAAAGCACGCGCCGACGATTTTTTGCAAGTCCTTCTTGCCGACGAGCTTGTCTATTTCGTATTTAAGAACGTCTTCTTTAGCGGTTCTTTCCACGAATCCGAGATCCTGCGGAACGGCTTCGTTAAAGATAATCTTACCGACGGTGGTTCTCACTCTGCCGGAGATTTTTTCGCCGCCGGTTTCAAGAACGCGCCTTACGACGATTTCGTCCTGAAGACCTATCTTGCCCGTCTGATAAGCCATAACGGCTTCTTCGGGAGAAGAATACGAAACGGTAAATTCGGGAACGCCGTATAACTCGCCGTTTTCGTCTTCTCTTCTGTCGGCGTTGTATTTATGACCGATTTTACGACGCAAAAGCGTAAGGTAATAAGATCCCATAACCATATCCTGGGTAGGACTCATAACCGGCTTGCCGTCGGAAAGTTTCAGTATATTGTTGGACGCAAGCATCAAAAATCTCGCTTCTGCCTGCGCTTCTATCGAGAGAGGCACGTGAACAGCCATCTGGTCGCCGTCGAAGTCCGCGTTGAACGCGCCGCAAACGAGCGGGTGGAGCTTTATCGCTCTGCCTTCGATAAGCACGGGTTCGAACGCCTGAATGGACAATCTGTGCAACGTAGGCGCACGGTTAAGCATAACGGGGTGGTCTTTGATAACGCCTTCAAGCACGTCCCAAACGACCGTTTTCATTTTTTCTACGGTACGTTTTGCGTTTTTGATATTGTGGCAAACGTTGTTTTCCACGAGTTTTTTCATAACGAACGGCTTAAACAGCTCTATCGCCATTTCTTTAGGCAAACCGCACTGATACAGTTTAAGTTCCGGACCTACGACTATAACGGAACGTCCCGAATAGTCTACGCGCTTTCCGAGAAGGTTCTGACGGAATCTTCCCTGTTTGCCTCGGAGCATGCCGGAAAGCGATTTAAGCTCTCTGTTGCCCGCGCCGGAAATGGCTTTGCCTCTTCTGCCGTTATCGATAAGCGCGTCCACGGCTTCCTGAAGCATTCTCTTTTCGTTTCTTATGATAATCTCGGGCGCGCCGAGTTCCATAAGTTTTTTCAGACGGTTATTTCTGTTTATAACCCTGCGATAGAGATCGTTAAGGTCGGAAGTAGCGAATCTGCCGCCGTCAAGCTGAACCATCGGGCGGAGTTCGGGCGGGATTACGGGAAGAACGTCTAATATCATCCATTCGGGACGGTTGCCCGATTTTCTGAACGCTTCTATAATCTCTATTCTCTTTACCGCGCGGATTCTCCTCTGTCCGGAAGTGTTTTCTTCTATGATTTTTTTGGTTTCTTCGCTCTCTTTGTCGAGGTCGATCGCCATGAGAAGTTCTTTTATAGCTTCCGCGCCCATACCCGTTTTGAACGAGCCTGTGCCGTACTGCTCTTCGTATTCGAGTTTTTCGCGATCGTTAATGACCTGCTTGTAATAAAGCGGAGTCGTGCCGGGGTCTAAAACCACGTGGCTTGCAAAATAAAGAACTTGTTCCAACGCTTTGGGACTCATATCGAGCATAAGACCTATTCTCGAAGGAACGCCCTTAAAATACCATATATGAGATACGGGAGCGGCAAGCTCTATGTGTCCCATACGATCTCTTCTTACTTTGCTTTTCGTGACTTCGACGCCGCACTTGTCGCAGATAACGCCTTTATAACGGATACGTTTATATTTGCCGCAGTGACATTCCCAGTCCTTGGTCGGTCCGAAAATTCTTTCGCAGAAAAGACCGCCCATTTCGGGTTTTTGCGTTCTGTAGTTTATGGTTTCGGGTTTGGTAACCTCGCCGTAAGACCAGCTTCTTATTTTTTCGGGAGAAGCTACTCCTATCTGTATCGAATCGAAATTGTTAAGTTCAAACATTCTGATCGCCCTCCTTACTCGTTATCTCCGTCTTCGTCGTCAAAATCGTCGTCTAAATAATCGCCGTCCGGAACGGTGGTATCGATTTCCTCGTCGTCATCCTCGAACATATCCTTGTTGAAATCGAACTCGTCGTCGAGATCCACGTCTTCGTCGTCCGCGAATTCCGCGGCGCCCTCGCCCACTTCGTCTTTCGCAAAGTCTTCGAGCGAAACTTCCTCGCGGTTTTCCTTCTCTCTGAACGCGGGTACGTCGTCGTAATCGCTTTCCATAAGGTCTTTAAGCGAAAGCTCTTCTTTGTTTTCGGTAAGAACTTTCATATCGAGCGCGAGCGACTGCAATTCTTTAAGAAGAACCTTAAACGCTTCCGGAATGCCGGGTTCGCTGATGTTCGTGCCTTTCACTATGGACTCGTAAGTCTTTACCCTGCCTACGACGTCGTCCGATTTGACGGTAAGAATTTCCTGCAGAATGTGCGCCGCGCCGTAAGCTTCGAGCGCCCAGATTTCCATTTCTCCGAAACGCTGACCGCCGAACTGCGCTTTGCCGCCCAGAGGCTGCTGCGTGACAAGACTGTAAGGACCTGTCGAACGCGCGTGAATCTTATCGTCTACAAGGTGGTTAAGTTTTATCATATACATCTGACCGACGGTAACTCTGTTTTCGAAAGGTTCGCCGGTTCTTCCGTCGTAAAGCTGAATCTTTCCGTCAACCTTGCCGTCGGGATTAAGTATATTGTTTTCGTAAAGCAAATCTTTGATTTCGCTTTCGCTCGCGCCGTCGAAAACCGGAGTGGCGATTTTCCAGCCGAGCTGTTTGCAGACAAGACCTAAGTGTACCTCGAGAACCTGACCGATATTCATTCGGGAAGGAACGCCCAGCGGGTTAAGCACTATCTGAAGCGGAGTACCGTCTGCCATAAACGGCATATCGCTTTCGGAAAGGACTCTCGAAACGACGCCCTTGTTTCCGTGGCGACCCGCCATCTTATCGCCGATACCGATTTTACGTTTCTGCGCGATATATACTCTGACGAGTTTGTTTACGCCGGGAGAGAGTTCGTCTTTATTCGCTCTGGTGAATATTTTAACGTCTACAACGATACCGCCTTCGCCGTGCGGAACTTTAAGAGAAGTATCTCTGACTTCTCTCGCTTTTTCTCCGAAGATCGCGCGGAGCAATCTTTCTTCCGGAGTAAGTTCGGTTTCGCCCTTGGGGGTAACCTTGCCGACGAGAATGTCGCCGGAATTGACTTCCGCGCCGATTCTCACGATACCGTCTTCGTCGAGATCTTTAAGAGCGTCGTCGCCGACGTTAGGAATATCTCTCGTAATCTCTTCTTCGCCGAGACGGGTATCTCTGGCTTCTATTTCGTGTTCTTCTATATGGATAGTGGTAAACACGTCTTCTCTGACGAGTTTTTCGGAAAGAAGTATAGCGTCTTCGTAGTTATAACCTTCCCAACTCATAAATCCTACGAGAATGTTTCTGCCGAGCGCGAGTTCGCCGTTCTTGGTAGAAGGTCCGTCCGCTATGGTCTGACCTTTTTCTACCCTTTCGCCCTTATCGACGATAGGTCTTTGATTAAGGCACGTACCCTGATTGCTTCTTTCAAACTTTTTAAGTCTGTATTCTCTTATCGTTCCGTCGTCTTCGGTAACGGTTATCATATCGCTCGCCACGCTCTTGACTACGCCCGCCTCTTTGGCGTTTATCATAACGCCGGAGTCGTAAGCGATGCGTCTTTCTATACCCGTCGCGACGATTGCGTTTTCGGGCGCGAGAAGCGGAACCGCCTGACGCTGCATGTTAGAACCCATCAGCGCGCGGTTGGTATCGTCGTTCTCGAGGAACGGGATAAGCGCGGTAGCTACCGAAATAAGCTGCTTAGGAGAAACGTCCATATAGTCGATTTTCTCTTTTACTTCTTCGGTTATGTCTTCTCTTCTTCTGCAGGAAACGCGGTCGTTGGCGAAATATTTGTCGTCGATAAGCGGTTCGTTCGCCTGCGCGACGGTGTAGTTGTCTTCTTCGTCGGCGGTGAGATAATCCACGTGTTCGGTAACGATCGTTTCAATCGTTCCGTCGTCTTTAAGCACGTGTTCTACCTTTCTGTACGGCGATTCGATGAATCCGAATTCGTTGACCTGCGCGTAAGCCGCAAGCGAAGAAATAAGACCGATGTTCTGACCTTCGGGGGTTTCTATCGGGCACATTCTGCCGTAGTGCGAGTGGTGAACGTCTCGTACGTCGAACGTGGCCCTGTCGCGGTTAAGACCGCCGGGACCTAAAGCGGAAAGCTTTCTCTTATGCGTAAGTTCCGCAATCGGGTTGGTCTGATCCATAAACTGCGAGAGTTGCGAAGAACCGAAGAACTCCTTTATGGCGGAGCTTACGGGGCGCACGTTGATAAGCCCCTGCGGAGTAACGTCCTTGGGATCCTGCGTCGCCATTCTTTCTTTTATAACTCTTTCGAGTCTTGCGATACCGATACGGAATTGATTCTGGAGCAATTCGCCCACGGAACGCACGCGGCGGTTGCCGAGGTGGTCGATATTGTCGGTAGAACCGATGCCGAAATTAAGGTCGAGATTGACCGATACGGAAGCGACTATATCGTCGACCGTAATGTGCTTGTGATTGAGCTTTTCGAGTATAGGACGAATGTCTTTTTTCTGTTCCGCGTTGAGCGGTTCGGACAAATCCCCGCCGAGAATATCGAAGAAAGCTACGCAGGCTTTAACGAATTTAAGTCTTGTCTCTCTCGCCTTTTCCTGATTTTTCTTTTCTTCGGGTTTGATATCTTCTTCGGGAATATCTTTTTCGTCTATATAGAAGAAGTCGTTTATTTGGCTTTTGAGATTATCGCAAACGGCTTCCGCACCGTCTTTTGCCGCGGCTTCCGCAACGGCTCTGCCGAATTCGAGCGCGGGATAATACACGTAGTCCAAAAGACCGAATTTCTTCGGATCCGCGCCGGTTGCTTCTTTAAAGCTCACGACGTTGTTTGCTATCATCTTGTGTTTCGCGCCGTCCACGTCCGCGTAGAACACGTTTATGCCGGCGTTCTGAATTCTTTCCGCGGCAGCCTTGTCGATGATCTGACCTTTTCTCGCGAGGACTTCGCCGTCGGGACTTACGACGTCTTCGAACGATTTAAGTCCGACGATTCTCACGCCCATACGAAGGCGTTTGTTGAATTTATATCTGCCTACTCGCGCGAGATCGTAACGTCTTGCGTCGAAAAACAGGTTTTTAAGGTGTTGTTTAACGGCGTCGTCGGTAGGAATTTCGCCGGGGCGAAGTCTTCTGTACAATTCGATAAGACCTTCGCTCTCGGATTTGCTCACGTCTTTGGCGGCGGTATCGGCAATCATCTTGTCGTTGTCGAAAAGTTCCGCAAGCGCGTCGTCGCTGCCGAAGCCCAAAGCCCTTAAAAGCACCGTGCCGGTAAGCTTACGCGTTCTGTCTACGTGAACCCATAAAATGCCCTGCGAGTCCTGCTCGAATTCGAGCCATGCGCCGCGGGACGGGATAACGGTGGTGTTGAAGATTTTTCTTCCCGACTTGTCCACCTGCATATCGTTGTAAACGCCGGGAGAACGAACGAGTTGCGAAACGATAACGCGTTCCGCGCCGTTAATAATGAACGACCCGTTGTCGGTCATCAGCGGGAAATCGCCCATAAAGACTTCCTGGTCGATAATCTCGTCGGTAACTTTGTTTACGAGCCTTACCTTAACGCGGAGCGGAAGCGCAAAAGTTGCGTCCCTGTCTCTGCATTCTTTTTCGTCGTATTTGGGCTTTCCGTTGAGATCGTGGTCGAGAAAGTACATCTCGAAGTGATCGGAATAGTCCGTGATAGGCGAAAAATCTTCCAGCACTTCGCCTATACCCTCGCGGATAAAAGCGTCGTAAGAGTCCTTCTGGATTTTTACGAGATACGGGAGTTCTATGGCTTCTTTTATTTTGGAAAAAGTTTTACGCCTGATTTTTCCGCACTCGATTTCGGGTAGTTTACGCGTCATCTAAACACACTCCTTAAAAAGTTAAAAAATTTTGCCGACATCGTTTACAAAAAGAATAATTTGTTGTATAATAAGTTTATTCGACGTCAAAAATCGGTTTTATCAAGTGTTTATCGTCGGTTTTTCGCCTTTCGGGAACTCGTTTTTCTGCCCGTTCCGGCAAAAATGGCGATAAAATTCGATAATAACCTATCATAATGCATTTTATTATATTATCGCATTACGTCAAGTTTGTCAAGCAAATACACGCAAATTATCGATTTTTTTATTTTCAGACTTTTAAAAACTCAAAAGGAGCTAAAAAATGCGCATAGACAAGTTTCTTAAAGTATCGAGAATTTTAAAAAGACGCTCGCTTGCCGCGGATGCGGCTAACGGCGGCAGAGTTAAAATCAACGGAAGAACCGTCAAACCTTCTCACGAAATCAAAGCAGGCGACGTAGCGGAAATCGGCTTTAACAGCGGAACGTTAAAATTCCGCGTGCTTAACGTTAAAGAAACGGTAAGAAAAGAAGAAGCGGAAACGCTTTACGAAATTCTGCAATAGGTAGCGGATATGAAAATCTCATTGATACTCGCCTGCGCCGGCAAGGGCGAACGCGCGGGACTCGGCAAAAACAAACTTCTCGCGCCCGTCGGCGGCACGACGTGCTTAAGCCGCACGATAGACGCGTTTGAGAAAAGCGGACTCATAGACGAGTATATCGTAGTCTGCGCCGAATCGGACGTCGCGGAAATAAAAAAGATTCTCTCCCCCGCCTCGGTAATCGTTATCGGCGGAAACACGCGCACGCAGTCGGTTAAAAACGCGCTTGCCGCGGTCACCGGAGATATAGTTCTTATCCACGACGGCGCAAGACCGTTCGTGACCGAAAAAGTAATAAAAGGCTGCATAGAATCGGCAGAACTTTACGGCAGCGGTATAGCCGCCGTGCCTTCCCGCGACACCGTATGCCGCGCGGACGGCAAAACGCTCGCCGAATACGTCGGCAAAAGCGGCTTGTATTCGGTACAGACTCCGCAGGCGTTCAGAACCGAGCTTATAAAAAAGGCTTACGCGCTTTCCGGAGAAGAAACGTTCAACGACGACGGCGAGGTCTATAAAAAATTCATCGGCAATCCGCGTTTGTCCGAAGGCGACTTTAAAAACGTTAAAATCACGTTCAACGAGGATTTTGCTCTGTTAAACGAATCGCCCGTATGCAGAATCGGCACGGGCTTCGACTGCCATAAACTCGTTGCGGGCAGAAAACTCGTTCTCGGCGGCGTGGAAATCCCGCACGATAAAGGTCTTTCGGGACATTCCGACGCGGACGTTCTCACTCACGCCGTTATGGACGCGCTTTTATCCGCGCTGTCTTTGCGCGACATAGGATACCACTTCCCCGACAACGATCCCGCATATAAGGACGCGGACAGTATAGAATTACTGAAAAGAGTGCTGTCGCTTATTAAGGAACGCGGCTATAAGCCTTATAACGTTTCCGCCGTAGTAATGGCGGATAAACCTCGGCTTTCCCCGTATATCCCCCGCATAACCGACAACCTTGCCGAAGCTCTCGGCATACCCGCGGAAAACGTAGGAATAGGCGCGACCACGTTAGAAGGATTAGGCTTTGTCGGCAGAGAAGAAGGAGTTTGCGTTCGCGCCTGCGCCTCGGTAATAAAAGCATAGCTCACTTTTATTCCCGCTCGTATTGTCATTGCCCCGCCCCATGTTGTCATTGCGGCAAACTCGGCGCTGTCATTGCGGACACCTTTGACGGACACCCCTGACGGGCTTAGTCCTTCGTAGCGTTAGCGGAAAAGCGTCAGCGTTGCGACGTGGCAATCTCTCCCGCGCTGTCATTGCGTACGCCGTTGACGGAAACGTATCCGGCAAGAAAAATTTTCAGAAAAATTTTTAACGTGATAGATATAAAAGTTTTATCTTTTCCTTTACAAATATTCTTATAAATTTTTTATTCTATCTTGTTTTTATCAAAAGTGCGGACTTATTATATTTTGTCTTTTTGTATAATATTTACAATCTTATTATTTTTGCGAGGCACTCTTATGATAACAAAAAAACAAATCCACACAATCGTTAAACGGTCTTCCCACATCCGCAATATGCTTAAACACGATGTGTCCAAAAAAGTTCTGCACATCGGCAACACCGTAGAAAATCTTGAAATCAACGATAACGTCCGCACCGTTCTTTCCATAGAAGACGAGATTATCAAAGCCGAAAAAGAACCTTGGCTTAAAGAAGTCTTTGAGGGTATAAGAGAGGGAGAAAAAGACATTGCTCTTATTTCTAATTATCCTTTGGCGAGAACTAAATTCTACGACGTAAAGAAAGAATTAGTAAACAGAATCTACGGGTGTTGCATCTTTAAAGGTCTCGTTCCTTACGAAGACATTCTGAAAGGCTCTTCTTTTTAAAGTGACGAGTTTTGCTCTGCCGATACGTCACCGACAGTACCGAGAAAATCAGACGTAAGAGCGAGTTAAAGTCGCAATCCCCGAAGTCAACGAAAAAGGACAAAATTGTTGCGTAAATGAAAAAAGAGCCAAACTCAATAGCGAGTCCGACACTTGGTATTATTAAAGTTTTCAGCAGAAGCCGAGCGCAAAGCGCAAACGCCACGAAGCGGAGCGGAGTACAATTTTTCCCGTTTACTTCGGCTTTTAACTGTGCTACAAAGGAATGACGAAAGGCAAAAACCGGAGCGGTATCTTTATTGTTATGTCTATTGAAAAAACTGTTATACGGTCTTTGATAGCAAGCACCTGTTTTTGAGCATAGAAACAGCCGAGCGGTTAAACGCCCGGCTGTTTCTTCTTTTTGCCGTTCAAATCGACTTTTATGCCGAAATATTCGTTAGAAAAGAATAATACGAACTCTGTTTTTGTTTCAGGGTTCGTATTATTCACTAATGGCGGAGCGCAAGTGACCTAAAACGAATTTTATTTGATACTCTTTTTGTCGTGTATCAAAATTTTTGGGTCACACGCTCCTACCGATAAGTTATCTTTGTTGACCTCGCCACACTCTATTATTTGAGTAGTCGCGGCTTTTACCTTACCACCGAATGTAAATTCACATCTAAATTCGGCGTGACAGTGCTCGCATAGAAATCTATAACTTGAACCGTCCGATTTAACATACAAACTTTGCGGTTTTCCGCAAAATACACATTCGGGTGTCACTCGTCTTATTGTATCAATAAATGTTGCGTTTAAGCCTTTATTTTTGTATCCTTTCGGCGGAAATTCTACAAACTTATCTTTTTCGGCAATATCGCCGTCATACTCGTGAGAAAAACCGCATTTACCGCACTGATAAATAGACTTACGCTTGCCAGAAAGACCTGCCGCCAAACCGACACCACCTAAAAGTACGCCGCCTATAACTGCGTGCTTTGCATTAAAGCCTTTCTTAGCAGTGTCAATTAAATGCCATTCATCTTGCGCTCCACACATAGGGCATTTGTTAGGAGCTTGCATTATTCGTTATCTCCATTCATAAATTCGTGGTTGATAGTAATAAAACCGCCGCGACCTTGACTTCTATGGTTTACGGCAATACCAGCCCAATCAAGAATTCCCGAATAGTATGTAGAGCGGCGCAGTGTGGTATCGCCTATATGCGCACCGTAAAACTCGGTAGAAATGAACCCGTCTATCGTATCTAACGGCAAATCGTCACTGCCTATTGTCGCACCGCTTTGTGCGGCACTGTCACCGCGATATATTTTACCGCCCAACGAGATTGCTTTCTTTACAATAGCATCGAATATACGCCATTCCAACACAACACCGCGAAGTCCTTTCGACTCTAAACCGCCTTTTGTAGACGAAATCCAAAACGGCACAGGCTCGCCTTTAAGTACGGGCATAAGCGCTTGACCGCCGCAAGCAATAATCTTGTCTTGTAAAGTTCGTATTACTTTACTGCCATTCGACATTGCTGTCAATTTATTTTTGTCAATCATTTTTTTTCCTCCAAGTTTTAGATTGATTGTATTTAATAGACTTTTTACTTCGCCATTACTTTTATTGTAATCGTTTTGCATTTTGGAAATATTGCCCTCTACAAGCAGAAATTGTTTGACAAATTCCCACTCATTTGATTCCAAGTCCCCAAAATCGCTAATAGCAAAATTGCCGTTTATTTTTATTCCGCAACCTTGACACGAAAGCTCGGAAATAATTAAATCATTGCCGCAGACAGGACATTTTTTTAAGATATTGTTTGACATAGGTGAAATCTCCTTAATTTTTTCTAATTATAATACATAATCGACTATATGTCAACTGATTTTAGCGCATAATTTCTAAATAGAATAAATATTTTATTCTTAATCAAAAATAATAGATAATTTTTTCGCGTAATGCGATTTTTTATTTTTTGAACAAT
>CAJLXC010000019.1 GCA_905210545.1 uncultured Eubacteriales bacterium
GCGCAATTTGCGCGGCTCACTCGATTTTTTGCTAAGCTACTCGTGTGAAAGGAATTATCTTTGTTTTTACACGGCAAATACGTCGGAAAAACTGATATTGCCGTTACGGAAAAAGCTGCTCAGACGGAAAAACTCTTTCTTTTCGTTGTCGTCGCACTTATCGAAGCACATAAACTCCGCTTTGTTTTTAGCCGCGATTTCTTTTATTCTGTCGTGATAAGCTGCGGGCTTGTTCGGCGTCTGAAGAATGCAGATGCGGCTCTTTTTATAAAGAGTTTTGATTTTAACGATAAGATCGTTAAAATTTTTATAAAACTTTTCGTCGTTTTCTTCGTTTTCGCCGAAAGAAACGAGAATATTTTTAGGCTGAAGATATTTAAGACAATCTTCTACGACTCCGATCGCGTCTGCCACTTTAAGACCTTCTATGCTTCTGTTGTAAACGACGTAATCGGAAACCCTGCCTTGCATAAGGTCGTAAAAGGGGAAGTCGCACAAAAAGTCCGAGCCGAAAATCGCTGTTTCGTTTTTTACGGCCATTTCGTTAAGAATTTTAAATTTCTTTGCTTTTTCAACTAAAACCTTATCCATTTTTTATGCTCCTTGGCGTTGATTTATTTTATTGCTTCTTAAATTGTTTTTGTTTGCAGTGCCTGCGTCTTTGTGTTCTCTCGATTTGTTGATTGCGGACACCGCAAGATCGATCGATACGACAACGAGGTTAAAGATATAAAACCACAAAACGTAAGTCGTGTTGCCTGCGGTAACTTTGCTGATTATTCCGCAGATATAACCGATAATGATTACTATCGTAAAGATAAGGCTTTTTCCTTGCGACGATTTGGACTTTATGCTCTTTATCACGGAAATAGGCCACGAGATGCCGAAGCATACCAACATCAACACTTCAAAAAGTTCGCTCATTTGTTTAATCTCTCTTTTTTTTATTCCTACAACCATTATACACTTGACAAAAGATAATGTCTAATATATATTTTTTATATAATCGATAACTTTAAGGAATGAATTATGGAACTTTCTAATTTAAGATACTTTTACGAAGCGGCAAAAATAGAACATATAACGAAAGCTTCGGAGAATATGCACGTGGCGCAACCCGCGCTTACCAAATCGATAAAAGCGTTAGAAGACGAGCTTGGCGTCAAACTTTTTTATAAAGCGGGGCGGCGCGTTAAGCTTACCGAATACGGTGCGTTTTTAAAAGAGAAATTAGAGCCGATCATAGAAGAGCTTGACGCGTTGCCTTTAACCGTGGAAAAACTCGTGGATATGGCAAAAAACACAATAAAGCTCAACGTGCTTGCGGCTTCTACGATAATTACGGATATTATAATAAAGTTCAAAAAGAAAAACCCGGACGTGATATTTAAAATGACGCAGAAAGAAAGCGAAATAAACTCCGATATTACGGTCGTAACAAATAATTTTAAACCCGACGATATAATCGCCGTAAAAAAGCGCGGGGTAATAGAGGAAAGGATTCTTATAGCCGTACCCGCGACTTCCGCTCTCGCCGAAAAAGAAGAAATCGACCTTATCGACCTTAAACGCGCGGACTTTATAACTCTGTCGGGTTCGAGAAGATTCCGTCCGCTTTGCGACGCTTATTGCGAATACGCGGGTTTTAAGCCGCAGGTCGTGTTTGAAAGCGACTCTTTAATCGCGGTAAAAAACCTTATTTCTTCAGGCGTTGGAGTCGCGTTCTGGCCGGAGTTTTCCTGGGGAAAACTTAAAAATCCGCATATCAGGCTTTTAAAGATTCGCAACCCCGATTGCAGAAGAGAAATCATCGTGTATCTTGCGGATAAAGAGATTTCGGGCGTGAGGGAAGAATTTTACGAATTTCTCGTTTCCGAGCTGAAAAAAAGATAAGCGATATAACCCTAAACTTTGTCCCGAAAGCGTTTTATTCGCTTAAAATCGTTGAAAAAACCGAGAGTTTGTGATATACTGTATAATGTTGTATTGTAGATACGACGTAATTTTTACCAAAATCAAGGTGTGCTATGGAAAGAACGGAATTTAAAAAGATTTTTAACGACGCGGAAAGCTTCTGCGGCAAAACCGTAACGGTTTGCGGCTGGGCTAAAACCGTAAGAGACAGCAAGGCTTTCGGGTTTATCGAGCTTAACGACGGATCTTATTTCAAAAATTGTCAGGTAGTATTCGCGAGAGAAAAAATTGATAATTACGACGAAATCGCGGGACAGAACGTCGGGGCGTGTCTTAAAGTTACGGGTAAACTCGTTCTTACGCCGGAACGCAGTCAGCCGTTTGAAATTCACGCGGAAAGCGTAGAGGTTTTAGGGGCTTCTTCGCCCGATTATCCGTTGCAGAAAAAAAGACATTCGCTGGAATTTTTGCGTACCATACCGCATCTTCGTCCCAGAACAAACACGTTTAACGCGGTGTTCAAAATCAGAAGCGAAGCGGCGTTCGCCATTCACAAGTTTTTTAACGAACGCGGTTTCGTATACGTGCATACTCCCATAGTTACGGGCAGCGATTGCGAAGGCGCGGGCGCGATGTTCCAGATAACCACGCTCGACCTCGAAAATGTGCCTAAAACAAAAGAAGGGCAGGTGGATTATTCGCAGGACTTTTTCGGCAAAAAGGCGAGTCTTACCGTTTCCGGTCAGCTCGACGTAGAGAACTTCGCGATGGCGTTTTCAAACGTTTATACGTTCGGTCCGACGTTCCGCGCGGAACACTCCAACACCGTGCGCCACGCCGCCGAATTCTGGATGATAGAACCGGAACTTGCGTTTGCGGATCTTTCCGACGATATGGATTGCGCGGAAGCGATGGTAAAATACATTATAAATTACGTAAAAGACTCTTGCAAAGAAGAACTCGAATTTTTGAATAAATTCGTCGATAACGGACTTCTCGCAAGACTCGATAACGTGGTGAACAACGAGTTCAAGCGTCTTTCTTATACAGAAGCGATAGATATTCTCCTTAAAGTCAAGGAACGTTTCGACGCGCCCGTTTACTGGGGTGTGGATCTTCAGAGCGAACACGAAAGATATATAACGGAAGAAGTGTTCAAAAAGCCCGTGTTCCTTACCGATTATCCCAAAGAGATAAAGGCGTTTTATATGCGCCTTAACGACGACGGAAAGACGGTTGCGGCAAGCGACCTGCTCGTTCCGGGGATAGGCGAGCTTATAGGCGGAAGCCAGAGAGAAGAAAGAATAGACGTTCTCGAAAAGAGAATGGAAGAGTGCGGGCTCAACAAAGAAGATTATAAATTTTATCTCGATCTGAGAAAATACGGCGGCGTAACGCATTCCGGATACGGTCTCGGATTCGAGCGTATGATAATGTACCTTACGGGTATAGGCAACATAAGAGACGTTTTGCCGTTCCCCAGAACGTTCGGCTCGCTGTAACCGGTTTTTATTATGATTTTCGATATTGACGGTATAGAAGAAAAAATAGGGTATGTCTTTAAGGATAAAATGCTTTTGAGAAAGTGTTTTACCCATTCTTCTTATGCAAACGAACATAAAGAGAGCAACAACGAACGGCTTGAATTTTTCGGAGATACCATAATCAAATTTATCGAAACGGAATATCTTTTCAAAAACGTCGGCGGCGACGAGGGTGACCTTACCGTCGCAAGACAGAAAATAGAAAACAACGATTTCTTTCTCGAAACGGTAAAAAAACTCGAGCTTGATAAATTCGTACTTCTCGGCAACGGGCAGAGAAAAAACGCGCATCACGACGAGAAGCTTTTTTCCAGCGTGTTCGAGGCGTTGGTCGCGGGCATTTATCTGGACGGCGGAATGGAAGCCGCCAAACGTTTCGTTAAAAACACCGTCATAACGGATTTTGAAAAAACGGAAAGGTTTAAAGACAAGCGGAGCGTCGCAAAGGATTATAAAAGCGAATTTCAGGAATTCGTTCAGAAGAAAAAACTCGGCAGCGTTTCTTACGAAACGCTTTCCAAAAACGGTCCGGAACACGTGCCTGAGTACCGCGCGGCGGCATTGCTTAACGGAAAGCGACTTGCGGAAGGAAAAGGTCCGAGCAAAAAATATGCGGAAGCGGTTGCCGCAAGCGTCGCGCTCGCTAAACTAAAAAAACAGGACGGTAGAAAACTGTGAACTTTGAAAAAGTCGAGCTATACGGCTTCAAATCCTTTGCCGATAAGGCAGAGATAAAATTCGGAAACGGCATAACCGGCATAGTCGGTCCTAACGGTTGCGGCAAATCCAACGTTGCGGACGCTATCCGCTGGGTTCTGGGCGAGCAGTCGGCAAAGAGTCTGCGCGGCTCTAATATGCAGGACGTTATTTTTGCCGGAACACAGAACAGAAAGTCGCTTTCTTATTGCGAAGTGTCGCTTTATTTCGACAACAGCGGCAAGATGTTCAGCATCGACTATAACGAAGTTATAATTACGAGAAAGCTTTATAGGAGCGGCGAGAGCGAGTATTTTATAAACAAACAACCCGCAAGACTTAAAGATATAGTCGATTTGTTGCACGAATGCGGCATCGGTAAAGAGGGTTATACGATAATCGGACAGGGCAAGGTAGAAGAGATTATGTCCGCCAAACCCGAAGACCGCCGAATGATTTTCGAGGAAGCTACCGGCATAGCAAAGTTCAAAACCAGAAAAATAGAATCGGAGAGAAAGCTCGACCGCACGCACGAAAATCTCGTGCGATACATAGATATTATCACGGAAATAGAAAATCAGCTCGGTCCGCTCGAAAAACAGGCGGAAAAAGCGAAGGAATTCAACGAGCTTTCGGAACAGCTTAAATTTCACGAACTCAATACGTATATAGCCAAAGTAGACGGCGTAGAAACCGCCAAAGGCAGAATAAACGACAGAATTAAAGGCATAAACGAGCAAGCCTCGCTCCGTCAGTCGGAAATGAACGACGCGCAGGCGGAATACGAAGGAATATTCGCTGATATATCCGCTACCGACGAAAGACTTAAAAAACTCAACGACGAACTTCTGGAAAAGCGCGTCGGAATGGAAAAGGCTACCGGAGACAAACGCCTTTTCGAGCAAAGAATTTCTTACTTCGAGGGGCAGATAGAACGCGCGGAAAAAGAAATAAAAGACAACGCGGCGTTAATAGACGAATGCGAAGGCGCGCTCGAAACCAACGCGGAAGATTTCGGCGCGGCGGAAAAGGAGCTGTCAAAGCTTAATTCCCGTGCAGAAGACGTCAACGCGAAATTCGTTACGCTCTCGCAAAAGCTCGCGCTCGGAGAAGAGCTTGCCGAGCAGAACCGTAAAAAACTTATAGAGTCCATAGAGTCTTTGTCGGATATAAAGTTAAGCAAAGGCGCGGCGTCTATAGAAAAACAAAATCTTTTGGAAAAGCTTAACGAGCTTAACGCCAAGACGGAGGAGCTTGTCGCAAAGCGCAACGCGCAGTTCGCCGAAAAAGAAGTCGCGGACAAGGCGATAAACGACCTTGACAGGGGTATTTTCGATTGTAAAAACCAAATAGAAGCCAAAGAAGAAGAGGTTCGTTCCGGCAACGAGGCGGTCGCGGCGACGGATAACAAGATTTATTCTTTGAACTCCGTTATAACCACGCTCGTCACGAAAGACGGGTTTTACCGCGGGCTTAAAGAAAATTACGAAGGGTATTCCGCTTCCGTCAAGCTCTTAATGAACAAGGCGAAAGAAAATCCGGAGCTTAAAAAGAGAATAAAGGGCGTTGTCGCGGAGCTTATAAAAAGCGACAAGAAATACGACGTCGCTTTGGAAACCGCGCTTGCGGCTGCGGCGCAGAACGTCGTTACTTCTAACCCGGACGACGCGCGCTATCTGATAGAATACCTTAAAACGAACAGGCTCGGCAGAATTACGTTCCTGCCCGTTTCTTCGGTCAGACCGAGAACGCAGACGCACGAGGTGTCTGCCGCTCTTAAAGAACGCGGCGCGCTCGGCGTAGCCAACGAACTCGTTTCTTACGACCCGCAGTTTGAAAACGTAATCTCAAACCTGCTCGGAAACACTCTTATAGTAGACACGCTCGAAAACGCAACCGCGATAGCGAAAAAATATCGCTTCGCGTTTAAAATGGTTACGATAGACGGCGACGTGTTCTCAACGCAGGGAGCAATGACGGGCGGTTCGAGAAGACAAGACGCACCGGGACTTTTGTCCGGAGACAGAAAGATAGAAGACAACGCCGCGGCTCTCGCCGCAAAGCGCGCGGAAATGGAGTCTCTTAAAGCGGAGAAATCCCGCAAAGAGAACAGTCGCGACAAAGCGTTTGAGGAGCTTGGTATCTTAAACGACCTTATCAACGAAAAACGCCGTCAACTCGTTGCGGAGCGCGAAAAACAGTCGGCTTTCGAAAAAAATCTTTCTGAGTTAGACAGAGAAATCGAGTCCAACGCGGAGCTTACGGAAGCGGTGAACGCGCGTATTCTCAAAGCTTCCGAAAACGAAGAAAGCATAAATCTAGGCGGGCAGAAGCTCGAAAAAGATAAAGAAAACGCGGCGAGTTCTGCGGACAAGCATCAGCAGGAATACGACGCGCTTAAAAAACAGAGGGACGATCTTGCCGCCGAGCATACGGAATTGCAGGTAAAAATCACCGAGCTTAAAGCAAGGCTTTCTTCGCTCACGTCTGACGCGGACAGACTTAAAACCACGGTTAAGGAATCGCGTGAATCCAACGACCGCCTTAAAAAGAGCAACGAAGGCGCGGCGGCTATGATAGAACAGTTAAAGCGCGACGAAGAAAAGGTTACTTTAAGCAAAGAAGAACAGGACTATATCAACGGCATAAGAGCGCAGATAGACAAAGCCGACGAGTATAAGCTCACTTTGAGAGAAAGACTTAATAAAAACGGTGAAAAGAGAGATTCTCTCACGGAACAGCTCAACGTTCTTTCCGAAAAGAAGCATCAGGAAGAAATCGCGCTCGCGAAAATCGATTCCGATCTCGAAAATATGGGCAACAATATTTTAGAGGATTATCAGGAAACCTACGAAACGGCGATAAGATTCCGTCAGGAAGGCTACGACGCCGCCTCGGGCGAAGCGGAAATCGGCAGAATAAGGAGAAAACGTTCTTCTCTCGGCGCGATCAACGCCACCGCCATAGACGATTGCAAGGCTCTTCGCGAGCGTTACGACGAAATGACCACGCAGAAAGAAGATCTCGAAAAAGCCGAAAAAGATCTGCAAGAAGCAATCGAAAAAATAAAGAGCGAAATGCTTACTCAGTTCGACGAAGGCTTTAAGACCATAAGCGAAAACTTTCAGAAGATATTCAAGGAATTGTTCGGCGGGGGCAGGGCTATGCTTGAGCTTGACTATTCGCAGGTAGACGATAAGTTAGAAGCGGGTATAGAGATAATCGCAGAACCGCCCGGAAAAAAATTGCAGAAGCTTTCGCTTCTTTCCGGCGGAGAAAAGGCGTTGACCGCGATAGCGATATTGTTCTCGATATTAAAACTTCGACCTATGCCGTTCTGCGTGCTTGACGAAATAGAAGCCGCTCTCGACGAAGCCAACGTAGACAGATTCGCGAGATATTTAAAGAAATTCTCCGAAGAAACGCAGTTTATAGTCATCACGCACAGAAAACCGACTATGGAACTCGCTGACGCGCTGTTCGGCGTTACCATGCAGGAAAAAGGCGTAAGCAAAACCGTTTCCGTCAAGCTTTCCGACGTGGAGAAAATAGAAAACGAAGTCATCGCCTGATTAGCGCGGCTTTCCGGCAGGCGAGCTTTTTAAGGAGTATTATGGGGTTATTCGGAAAATTAAAGAGCGTTCTTTCAAAAACGAGAAACGGAATCGCAAAAAAGCTTAACGACCTTTTTGCAAAAAACAAATTAGGCGACGAGTTTTACGAAGAGTTAGAAGACGTTCTCATCTCTTCGGACGTTTCCGTTCAGACTTCTATGGAGATAATAGAAGAAATCAAAGAAACGGCTATTAAAGAAAAATGCAGAGATAAAGAATACGTAATAAAGCTCCTTAAAGACGAGCTGTTCGATACGCTTAATTATGCCGACGCGATAGAGTTCAAAACCCCGGCGGTATTGATGATCGTCGGCGTGAACGGCGTGGGCAAAACCACTTCTATAGGCAAGCTTGCCAACAAGTTCGTAAAAGAAGGCAAAAGCGTAACGATAGCGGCGGCTGATACTTTCCGCGCGGCGGCGGCGGATCAGCTTACCGTGTGGGCGGACAGGGCAAAGGTGAGAATTATAAAACACGCCGAAGGCGCAGACGCTTCCGCCGTGGTGTTCGACGCCATTTCGTCGGCAAAAGCCAAAAATACGGACGTTCTTATTATAGACACCGCGGGCAGATTGCACGTTAAAGCCAACCTTATGGAAGAGCTTAAAAAAATGGACAGAGTGGTAAAGCGCGAGTTTCCGGAAGCGAGTTTTTACAAACTTATCGTGCTTGACGCGACAACGGGGCAGAACGCTTCTTCTCAGGTAGAGGTGTTTAACGAAGCCGTGGGGCTTGACGGCATAATTCTCACAAAGCTTGACGGCACGGCTAAAGGCGGGTTTATCGTTTCTCTTTCTTACGAGCTTGAAATTCCCGTGTGCTTCGTTGGTACGGGCGAGAAAATAGACGATTTAGAAGACTTTGACGCGAGAGAATTTATAGAAGCGTTGTTTTAAGTCGAAAATAAGCAAAATAAAAAAGAACCCCGCGTGGTTCTTTTTTTCTGTATAAAACCAAAGTTTTCGATATAAACCGAGCGGGCAAGAAAAAGCTTTCTTGCCCGCTCGGAAAAAAGTATATTGCGGATAAGCTGAAATCAGTCGTTTCCCGGTTCCGTCATCGTAAACGGATCGAGAATTTTATCGAGAAGCGCGTCGTCTATAAGCTTTCTTTCTTTTACGAGATCTTTGATTCTTACGTTCTTTTTCAAAGCTTCCTTTGCAAGCTCCGCCGATTTTTTGTAGCCGAGATAGGGGCATAACGCGGTAACCGTGCCTACGCTGTCGTAAAGCAGTTTTTCGCAGTGATCTCTGTTGGATTTTATCCCTTTGATGCAGTTTACGGTAAGGGTTTTAATCGCGTTTTTCATACAGGTGAGCGACTCGAACAGCTTATAAAAAATAACCGGTTCAAACGCGTTCAGTTCGAGTTGTCCCGCTTCCGCGGCGACTGCTATCGTGGTATCGTTTCCCATAACGGCAAACGCCACCTGCGAAACGACTTCCGGTATAACGGGGTTTACTTTGCCCGGCATTATAGAAGAGCCGTTCTGCATCGCGGGGAGAACGATTTCTTCAAATCCCGTTTTAGGTCCGCTCGACATAAGTCTTAAATCGTTGCACATTTTAGAGAGCGAAACCGCCATGGTTTTAAGCGCGCCCGAAACGAATACGAATCCGTCAAGATTCTGAGTGGAATCTATCAGATTTTTCGCCTGTTTCAGGTCGTATCCCGTTATTTTTTTGAGTTCGGGTACGATTCCGTCCAGATATTTTCTTTTAACGTTTATCGCCGTGCCTATCGCCGTGCCGCCGAGATTTAAAACGTACATTTCTTTCACGGCGTCCATAAACAGGTTAAGGCATCTTTTTATTCCGGAAGCGTAAGCCGCGAATTCCTGACCGAGCCTTATCGGAACGGCGTCTTCTAATTGCGTTCTGCCCATCTTGATGACGTCGTTGAATTCTTCCGCTTTATCGTTAAGCGCGCAGATGAGTTCCTGTGCGTTTTTCTCGAGTTCCAGCGACAATTCTATAACCGTGAGTTTGCCCGCGGTGGGAATAACGTCGTTGGTGGATTGAGAACGATTCACGTGGTCGTTGGGGTGGCAGAGGTATTCGCCTTTTTTTCCGCCCATAATTTCGGTGGCGCGGTTTGCGATTACTTCGTTCACGTTCATATTCGCGGTAGTGCCTGCGCCGCCCTGAATCGCGTCCGTTATAAACCATTCGTCAAGTTTGCCGGCAAGAGCTTCGTCGCACGCTTTTACGATTGCGTCCGCGCGCTTTTCGTCGAGCGAACCCGCTTTAAGGTTGGTTATCGCCGCGGCTTTTTTTATTCTTACCGCGTTTTTAATGAAACGAGCGTTTTGCGGAATACCCGTTATGTAAAAGTTTTCATATCCTCTTAACGTCTGAACGCCGTAATACGCGTCCGAAGGGACGTTTAACGTGCCTATAGAATCGCTTTCCGTTCTCGTGCCGAAATTTTCCTGCATAGTTTTTCTCCTTAATTGCGAATACATTTTAGTCCCGTCGTTATAAATAGTCAACGTCATAAAGAAAAAAATAAAAGTTTTTATTTAAATAAAAATAACAGTAATGAAAATTAAAAAAAAACAAAAAAACGCTTGAAAATTTTATGATTATAAAGTATACTTTAATCAAAGAAAAAAAGGAGAAATTTATGGCGAGAGAAATAGACGAACTCGATCTTAAAATTTTAAGACTGTTACAGAACGACGCGCGCATTTCCTTCAAGTCGATTGCGGAACGGGTTTTCGTTTCCACTCCGACCGTTGCCGCACGCATAGATGAACTTACCGAAAGGGGAATCATTAAAGGCTATTATACCGAAATTGACAACTCGGTTTTTGAAAACGTGATAAAAGCGTATATAGATATGGAGGTTTCTCCGTCTGCAAAAGAAAAGCTTTACGAGTACTTGCGCTCTTCTCCGCAGGTTACGGAATGTTCGCGCGTTACGGGCGAATATTCTCTTCTTATCAAGGTGCTTTTTAAAAACACGCTCGATATGGATAAATTTTTAAACGAGTTACAGCATTACGGAAGAACCAAAACGCAAATCGTTTTTTCTTCCGTTATAGACCACAGGGGCGTTATAATATGAAAAAATAACGGCGGATTTTCTGCCGTTATTTTTTTGTGCCGATTTATTCTTCGTAAGCTTCCGGAGTAAAACGACGATACCTTTTAGGCATACGCGCGTTTTGCTGCCGCTCGTTTTTTCGTTCCGCGATATTTACTTCTTTATAATATCTTTTCCACAAATTTTCAAATTCGGTTTCCCGTTCGGACGGCTTAAAATCCGCTTTTAAGTCGGTATCGTCGAATTTAAGTCTGAACCCGTCTGAAATTGCAAGCCTGCCGCGTTTCACGTCGTGGATTATAAAAGGCAGCCCTGAAAATCTTTTAAGAAAATGCGGGGCGAGAGATTCGGTAATGTCGTTGTCTGGCGAATATCTTGCGTATATTACGCCGCCCGCGGATTCCCTGAATCGCAAAAATCCCTTCATCAAGTGAATTTCCGAGCGAACCTTGCGTTCGGTAAAAACGAATTCCGAGACGATCGGATCGGAAAGATTCGCATACACGTTTTTTCTCGCCGCCAGCGTTTTATACGCAAAGTTGAAAGCGATGAGCATCGCCTTGTCGTTTCCCGAGGAGAGGCACGTTTTAAGCGAATCCGTAACATAATACCCGCCGTATTTTACGAGCGCGGTTTGCACGCGTTCCGCGTTTTTTTCGTCGGTGAATATTTTTATCAACACGTCGCCGAGCTTCGGTTGAAAAATTTTCCCGTCGGTCACGTCGTCGGGTATGATTTTTTCCGTAAAGCTTTTAAATAAGGCGCATAAAACGCCGTTTATAGATTTTTCCGTTACGAATACCGTCATAGTTCCCCCGTGAGCGCGGACAGCGCGGCTGAATTGCCCGAATAGTCCGCGTCGAACATAGAAATTTGTCTGCTTTCTCCGTATTGTGGCTCGGAAAGCAACTTATTAAGATCGTTGCCGTCGCTTCCCGAGAATTTACCGCCGCAGGTGATAAAGTGTCGTGCGCGTTTTAGAGTTACACGCATTCGTTTAAGGTCTTCGAAACCGAGCTTTGTATACTTTCTCGCGGCAACGATCCGCATCGCGCTTTTAACGCCGATCCCGGGGACTCTCACGAGCGAAGCGAAGGACGCGGAATTTATTTCCACGGGGAAAAGGTCTAAATGCTTTAACGCCCAAAAGCTTTTCGGATCGTAGTCGAGCGGCAGATTGCCTACGCTATCGGTTATTTCGTCCGCGGTAAAGCCGTAAAATCTTAAAAGCCAGTCCGCCTGATAAAGGCGGTGTTCGCGGATTTTGGGAACGGGTTCGTAGGGCAGAACGGAGCTTTCGAAGTTGGTGGGGATATAAGACGAGTAATACATACGTTTAAGCCTGAAATTTTTGTACAACGCTTCCGTGAGCTTTAAAATATGCGCGTCGCTCTCGGGCGAAGCTCCTATAATCATCTGTGAAGTCTGTCCCGCGGGCAGAAAAATTCTTCTGCTTCGGTACTCGGAATACCTTTCCCGGGCAAGCATTTTCATCGGCGCGACTATCGCGTTTTTATCTTTTTGCGGAGCGAGGAGTTTAAGGCTTTTTTCGTCGGGAAGCTCTATGTTAAAGCTCATTCTGTCGGCAAGAAACGCCGTTTTCTCTATAAGAAGAGGATCGGCGAAAGGTATTCCTTTAACGTGAATATACCCGTTAAAGCCGTATACCTCGCGCAGCCGCTTAACGGTTTCGTATAACGCTTCCATCGTATAGTTCGGACTTTTTAGCACGGCTGAAGACAAAAACAAGCCTTCTATGTAGTTGCGCTTGTAAAACTGCATAACCAGCTCGCAGATTTCGTCGGGCGAAGCGGTCGCTCTCGGCGTTGATAAAGAACGCCTGTTGACGCAATACGCGCAGTCGTAAACACAGTCGTTCGACAAAAGAATTTTTATGAGAGAAACGCATCTGCCGTCCGGGGTAAACGAGTGGCAGATACCCGAAAAATGCGCGTTTCCGAGTTGTCCGCTTTTATACTTTCTCTCCGAGCCGGAAGACGAGCAGGATACGTCGTATTTTGCGCCGTCGGTAAGCACGGCAAGTCTTTTTTCGTCTAACATAATTTCACCTTGCTCGTATTATAACCCGTAACGACGAATAAAGTCAAACAAATGTTTGTATTTCAAGAAAAAATAATGCAGGTAATTTTTTCCTTTTTTACCGATAAGCTTTTTGCCGCGTTCCGCTATATAAAGGAGTTATAAAAAAACGCCGCCCGAAATAAAACCCGTCAGGCGGAAAACGTTTCCGATTTTTTATAGACTCTTACCGCAAGCACGCTCATATCGTCGTGTTTTTTGCCGTCGGCAAGAGAGATCGCTTTGTTCAAAAGCTCGTCCGCAAGCGTTTGCGGGTTTTTGGCGGGGACTTTCCGCAAAAATTCGATAACGTCCTGAGAAGAGCCGAACGCGTCCGAAACGCCGTCCGTCGTAAGCACTATCATATCTCCGTCGTGAAGTTCCGCAGAGCATACGGACGGTTTAAGTTCCTCTAAAATGCCGAGCGGCAGGGTGTTGCCTTCTATGATTCTCACGCCGCCGTCGCTTACGATAAACCCGTAAGGCGAGCCGTATTTGATAAAATCGGCGGAGCAGGATCTTAAATCCACCACGGAAACGTCAAGCGCGGTGAAACTGTCCTCCGCGTTTACCGATAAAAGCTTGTTTACCGTGCCTAATATGAGATTGCTTTCCATACCCGCTTTATAAAAGCTTTCTATAAGAGAGAGCGAAACGGAAGAAATCGCTTCCGCGTCCGTGCCGCTGCCCATTCCGTCCGACAGCGCGACGAGAAATTTGTCTTCGGATATTCGCGATACCGCGTGCGTGTCGCCGCTGATCTCCGAACCGTCTTTGGTTACCTTGGAAATGCCGAAGACCGCGTCGTAATCGGGCGTCCGCCTGAAAACCAGATAGCATTTGTCTTCCGTTATGTTGTTTTTCTCCGTAAGCGTCATTGCAAAACCCATTGTTTTGTCTATGACGATCTGAAGAGCTTTGACCGAAAATTCTCTCATACAAAGCACAAGGCACAAAGTAGTTCTTTCGTCTTCGCCGTAAATAAGCAGCTCGCTCGCGAAAAAGCCGTTTTTTAAGAGTTCGCCCGAAATCCGCCTTTCAAGCTTGCTCTGATATTTAAGCATCGCTCCCGATTCGAGCGCAAGTCCGCGCAAAATCTCTGAAATGCCTTCCGCTTCTTCCGCGATAAGTTCTCTGCCCGTGGCAAGATTAGAAGCGTTTATCGCGTAAGAACGGTATTCCGTCAGCATTTTATTAAGACCGAACGTCATTTCTCCGAGTTTAACGCACCTGTCTCCGAGAGAAGACGGTACGTCAATAAGAGAGAGTTTGCCTTTGGCGAAGCCAACGTCTATCATTTTGGCGATTTCTTCTTCCGTGTCGAACTCGAATTTTTTACATTTCCCGTAATTAGGGCATGGCTTGCACACGTTAAGCTTTATTTCCTTGGCGATTGCCGCTTTGGATTTTTCGCGCGTCGCGCCGTTTTTTTTCAGCGCGGAAAAAGCCCAAGCCATTTCCGTGAACACGCCGGACAATTCGTACAGTCTGTTAGAGAGCATAAGCCTGTTTCTGTTGATGGTCGTTCTCGTGAGCTGTTTTTCTCTGAAAGACGATAATTTTTCCTTTAACGCCGCCAAAGGCTTGTGCGGTATAACCACGAATACCGCCGCGGCGATAAGCGCGGGCAGCAGGTCGGAAAGGGTGTAACCGCCGTAAACGCCGAAAACGACTTCCGTCACGTAGTCGCAAAGCGGAACGGCTGCGGCGGCAGCGTATCTCGATAATCCCGAAAATCCGTCTGCGACGATACCCGCAAGCATCACGGCGGCAACGTAACGCACGTCGCCGTAGTAAACGGCAAGACTTATCCCGAAAACCGCCGAAACAAACGTTCCCAAGCCGAACCTTAAAAGGTAGCACGCCGTCAATAAGGAAAACAGCGTAACGCCCTTCCATACGTAAGGCGAAAGCAGATTGCACACTCCGAGTCCCGTCGCTATCACGGCGATTGCGGCGGCAGCAAACTCTTCGTAAGAAAATTTTATTTTAAGCCCCTTTTCGCCGAAGGCTTTTCCCGCTATGTATAAAACGGGCGCGAAAAACGAGGTGACGAGAAGCACGAGCGCGCGTTTTTCAAACGTTGTATTAAGCGAGGAATCTCCGAGAAACAGATAGCATAAAAGCGATATGGCGGTAAAAACGGCGAGTTCCGATTTGACTTTAATCCTTAAACGGGAATAGAGAAGCTTTACCGCCGCGAGAAACACCGCGGAAACGGCAATCGGCAGGAGCGAACCGTACGCGCCAAGAATGACCGAAGCGAGAATAAGCTCCGCAAGAGAAATTACGAGCGAAAATCCGAGATTTAACGCCGCCGCGAAGGGCGCGACCGAATAGGGAAAAGTTTCCCTCTCCAAACTGCCGAATATCATAAAACAGAATAGTAAAAGAATATATTTGATTACGGAAAGATAATACAAAGGGTTTTTACGTTTTTTCATACGACCGCCGCGTTATGTTTTCTTATTTGCATTATAAATAGCGGAATTGCGAAAATTTTGTGCAAAATTGTTTATTTAAAAGGTATATTGCCGTAAAAGAAAAACAAGCGGTAAAAATTCGTTGAAATAATTATTAAAAAAGTCTTTGATTTTTCCGAAAAAATAATGTAATATATAGGAGAAGTATTTTAATGTTCAAAGTCGCGATAGTCGGTTACGGAAACGTCGGAAGAGGCGCGGAACTCGCGTTGAGAAAAAATTCCGATGCGGAATGCGTGGGGATTTTTACGAGAAGAAACCCCGAAGAAATCGTTTCGGTTACGGGGTTGCCCGTGTTTAAAACGGAAATACTTGAAAGATTGTCCGAACATAACGGCGCGTGCGCCCGTCCGGACGTTCTTATTCTTTGCGGCGGCAGTGCGTGCGATCTTCCGCAAACCGCGCCGGAATACCTTAAAAAATTCAATACCGTGGATTCGTTCGATAACCACGCCAAAATACCGGCGTATTATCGCAAAATGGACGAAACGGCAAAAAAACACGGAAAACTCTGCGTCGTTTCGGTCGGTTGGGATCCGGGACTGTTTTCTATGGCGAGAGCGGTTTTTTCGGAAGCTTTAACGGACGGCAAAACCTATACTTTTTGGGGCAGAGGCGTTTCGCAGGGGCATTCCAACGCGATTAAAGAAATTCCGGGCGTAAAACGCGCGGTTGCGTATACCGTTCCCAAAAGATCTGCGCTTAACGCAGTCAAAGCGGGAATTTTGCCCGAGCTTTCCCTGCGCGATAAGCATATAAGAGAATGTTTTATCGTTACGGAGAAAGGCGCGGACGAAACCGCGATAGAGAATTACGTAAAAACGATGCCCGATTATTTTGCCGATTACGATACTTCGGTGCATTTTATAGACGAAAAGGAATTCCGCGAAAAACATTCGGGATTTTCTCACGGCGGGGTGGTGATAAGAACGGGCAGAACCTTCGGCAGCAACGCCGCGGCGATAGAGCTTTCTCTCCGAGCGGACAGCAATCAGGAATTTACGGGCGGAATACTCGTCGCTTATGCGAGGGCGGCGGCAAGGCTTTATAAAGAGGGCAAAACGGGCGCGTTTACCGCGCTTGACATACCTATTAGTTATTTATCGGACAAATCGGCGGAAGACTTAAGAAACACATTATTATAAAAAGGAGCGTTATGGCAAACGATATTGAAAAAACCGTTAAAAGAACGGTAAAAAAAGACGTAAAGAAAACCGTTAAGAAAAATAAAGGCGGCGCGATAGCCGTTCTGCTTGCGTTTATCGTTTTTGCGGCGGCGGGATTTCTGACCGCTATGCTGATGACCAAAAACGACGGACTTGTCTTAAACGACGCGAATAAAACCGCAGAGCTTAAAATCGGCGAGGTTTATACCGAACAAAACGCAAGATTCACGCTTTGGGGAAAAGACGCTTCCGACCTCGTTAAAATAGAAATTTTCGACGAAGACGGCGAAAAAGCGGAAAAAGTGGATACTTCCGCGGCGGGCGAATATTTCGTGGTGTACAGCATAAATACCGAAGCGGCGAGCGGGTTTTTAGATAAGCTCGTTATCGGGAAGTATAAAAAGTATAAGCAAGTAAGACAAATAACCGTTGCGGAATAAACGAAAGGAGAGAAATAAAATGGCAAAAGCAAAAAAATTAAGCAAAGGTTTTATAGTTTTTCTCGCGATATTGTTTTCCGCGATAGGTTTTGCGGCGGGATTTTTCGGTTACGGCGTTTACGGCGAAATCAATCCCGAAAAGGGCGACGTTTATTATTCCGGCGGCTTGTCTATTCATTTTCCGGAACTCGGCAACTATAAAACGGGAGATTGTACGCTTATTAAAAAAGGTTCTACCGAAATATTGATTGATGCGGGGGCTTCCACCGATAATATCGATACGGTAGACGAATATATAAAGAAATATTGCGAAGACGGAATCCTCGAATACGTTGTAGTAACCCACGCACACGAAGACCACTACGCGGGTTTTACGACTGAAAACAGCCTTTTTAACAGATATAAAATAGGCGTTATTATAGAATTCGCGCAGATTACCGAGGGTAAAGCGGAGCAGAAAATGTATAAAAACTACGTAAGAGAACGCAACGAAGCCGTAGAAGCGGGTGCAAAATGTTATACCGCGAAAGAAGTTCGCGAACAAAACAACTACGTTTTCGATTTGGGCGGCGGAACGACGTTTACCGTTCTCGACAGCTATTACTATTATAACGTTTCCAAAACGGAAAACGACCACTCGGTATGCACGCTTTTAACGCAAGGCGACAGTAATTTCCTTTTTACGGGCGACCTTGAAAAGAAAGGAGAAGAAAAGCTCGTCGAACTGAACTCTTTGCCGCAGGTGGAATTATATAAGGCAGGGCATCACGGTTCTAAAACCTCTTCAAACGAAAAACTGCTCGAAGTTATAAAACCCAAACGCGTTTGCGTTTGTTGTTGCGCGGGAACTTCGGAATATACCGACGTTAAAAACAATCAGTTCCCCACACAGGATTTTATAAACAGAATCGCGCCTTATACGGATAAGGTTTATATAACTTCTATGGTAGACGACGACGCGAAAAAAACTTATAAAAGTATGAACGGAAGCATAGTGGTAAGCATAAAGAGGGTCGGAATCGTAGTCGAGTGTTCAAACAACAACACCGTTCTGAAAGATACGGAATGGTTCAAAAACAACAGAGAATGTCCCGACGCCTGGAAGTCCGCCGCGTGAACGGCGTGTGGCACTGCGGGTTTAAGCCCGTCATAAACGAAGACAGCGTAATATTGATTTTAGGAAGTTTTCCCTCGGTAAAATCGAGGGAAAACGGTTTTTATTACGGAAATCCGCAAAACAGATTCTGGAAAACGCTTTCTAAAGCCTTAAAAAAGGATATTCCGAGCGATACGGAAGGTAAAAAAACTTTTCTTTACGCCAACGGAATCGCTTTGTGGGACGTTTACGAACATACTTCCATAAAAGGCAGCGCGGACGCCGATATAAACGAATCTACGGGAAAGACGGGCAACGTCAGGGAATTAGCGAAAAAGTTTTCTAACGTTAAAGCTGCCCTCTGCAACGGAAAAAAGGCTTTTACGGTGGCGAGCAGAGAGCTTGACGGGGTTATTCCGTGCGTGTGTCTTTCTTCTACAAGCTCGGCTAATCCGAGATTCGACGAAAAGGAATGGATAGAGGTTTTAAGGAAATTTTTACAAATTAAAGAATAATTATCCGAATGCTATTCATAATAACCGTAAACGGAGGATTATATGCAGGATACCGGAATGGTCAGAAGAATAGACGAACTCGGAAGAGTGGTTATTCCCAAAGAAATAAGAAAAACGTTAAGGATAAAAGAAGGCGATCCGCTTGAAATTTACACAGATAAAGAAGAACTCGTTTTAAGAAAATATTCGCCTATCGCGTCGCTCGGAGATTTTTCTTCTTCCGTGGCGGAAGGCGTAGAAAAGATTACGGAAAAATCGTGTATCATAACCGATACGGATAAAGTCGTTTTCGTGACGGGCAAGGATAAAGGGTTAGAGGGCAAAACTCTTTCCGATAAAATGAACGCCATAATGAAAGAGCGCAAAAGCGTGCTTATCGCTTCCGGCGAGGGCGCGGAACCCGTCTGCGTTACCGAGTCCGACAAGGGTGCGGAAAATCAGATTATAGTGCCTATCGTTTCCGGCGGAGATTGTTACGGAACGGTCGTGGTTTTCGATAACGACAAAACCAAAAGATTTAATTCCGGCGACGTTAAATTCGCAAGACTTTGCGCTTTCGTTCTTTCAAAACAATTTGAAAATTAAAACGAAAAAAGCCGAATTCGTTCGGCTTTTTTTATTAACCCCGCGCGGCTACATATATGCGAAAAGATAATAAAAAAATCGTGTCGGGCGCGGCTGTTCTCGGCGCGGGCGCGTTTCTCGCAAAGGCGATAGGCGCGATATACAGAGTTCCGCTCACCGCGCTTATAGGGAGCGACGGGCTTGGACTTTATCAGATGGTTTTTCCCGTTTACGTAGTGCTTCTCGAACTGTCGGGCGCGGGCGTTCCAAACGCGCTTTCTAAAATAATCGCGGGCGAAAAAGAGACTCCTTTCGCCGCAAGATCGTATTTAAAAACGGCGTTGAAATTTTTCGCCGCGCTCGGGCTTATCGCGTCGGTTTTAATGGCAGCTTTCGCAAAACCGTTTTCGGCTTTGCAGGGGGACGGGAGAGCTTCGTTTTCTTACGTCGCGTTGGCTCCGTCCGTGTTTTTCGTGTGTCTTATATCGTGCTTCAGAGGGTATTTTCAGGGGCAGATGAAAATGTCGCCCACCGCTTTTTCGCAAGTGGCGGAGCAGGTCGTAAAACTTATATGCGGACTGACGTTTTCTTACCTGTTTATGCCTGACGTAACGCTTGCGGCGGCAGGCGCGGCGTTTGCGGTAACGTTGTCGGAAGCCGCCGCTTTTTCAGGACTTCTCGTGTGTTATAAAAAATCCGTCAAAAACGAATTGCCTGATTTTAAGTACGACAAAAAAAGGTTCAGACCGGAGCTTAAAACGGTTATAAGATACGTCGTTCCGATAACTTTAGTCGGTATCGTTCTGCCGCTTTCTCAGGTCGCGGACAGCTTTATGATAATAAATTTTTTATCCGTTTACAGCGAAAATCCGACCGCGCTTTTCGGTCTGTTTTCAGGCGTTGCGATGACTATAATAAACCTTCCCGTTTCGGTTTGTTACGGTATCGCGGCGATCGCCGTGCCTTCGGTTTCTGGGGCGAAAGAAGAGAGCGAAAAACGAAAAAACTCGGCGCGTTGTATCTCTCTCACGCTTGCCGTTTCCGTTCCCGCGGCGATACTTTGTTATGCGTTCGCTCCGCTCGCGTTGAAAATTTTATTCGGCAGATTATCGGAGGGCGATCGCGCCGTCGCCGCGGAGCTTATCAGAATGCTTTCCGTAACGGTCGTTCTTGCTTCGCTTTTACAGACCTGCAACGCTATTCTTATAGGAAAGGGAAAGCTTTATCTTCCCGCCGTCGGCGTGACTGCAGGCGTTGCGGCGAAAATTGTTCTCACGGCAATTCTCGTAAGAAACCCGCAAATAAATATTTACGGCGGCGCGGTTGCGTTAATCGCTTGCTATTTCGTTGCGGATTTGATAAACTTGATAGCAGTGTTCGCGCAAGGGCGCATTAAGGAGAGTTATGAAAATAAAACCGCTCGCGTCGGGGAAATCGATTGCAGATAACAACGTTTTTATCGCGCCTATGGCGGGTTATACCGATCACGCCGTAAGAAGTCTTTTGATAAAGCTCGGCGCGGGGCTTACTTTTACCGAGCTCGTCAGCGCGAAAGGTCTTTTTTACG
The DNA here is from genome assembly GCA_905210545.1 of uncultured Eubacteriales bacterium. Taxonomy (GTDB): domain Bacteria; phylum Bacillota; class Clostridia; order Christensenellales; family Borkfalkiaceae; genus UBA1259. Next base: position 20,727 of record CAJLXC010000019.1, read on the forward strand.
GCGCGAAAGGAACTAAAGAGCTTTTATATGCGGGCGAGGATAATTCCGATAAGGCTTTTGCGAAAGAAGAGCTTAAAAAGACCGCGGCGCAGATTTTCGGGGCAGATCCGTATTATATGCGTTGCGCCTGCGAAAGCGAGGATTTGAAAAAGTTCGATATCGTCGATATAAATATGGGCTGTCCCGTGCCTAAGGTTTATAAAAACGGAGAAGGCAGCGCGCTGCTTAACGATATAAAACGCGCCGGCGAGATCGTTAAAGAGTGCGTTAAAAGCGGCAAAATCATAACCGTTAAAATAAGAACGGGGATAGTCCGCGGCGACGACGTGGCGGCGGAATTTGCAAAAATGGCAGAAGACTGCGGCGCGAGGCTGGTTACCGTTCACGGCAGGGTAAGAGAAGCTTATTATTCGGGAGAACCCGATTACGAAGCGATACGTCGGGCAAAAAATTCCGTCGGTATTCCCGTTATCGCAAACGGCGGTATTTTCACGGAGAAAGACGCGGAGGAAACGATTGAAAGAACGGGCGCGGACGGCGTTATGCTCGCGCGCGGAGCGATTGCCGATCCGTTTCTCGTTGCAAAGCTCACGGGAACGCCTTACGATATTACGCTTAAAGATTTCGTTATCGCGCAGCTTTCCGAAATGCTTAATAGATACGGAGATAAACGCGCGACTGCGGAATTCCGTAAATTCGTGCCGTATTACATAAAAGGCGGTGAAAACGCCAAAGCGGAGCGCGTCGCTCTGATGAAGTGCGAGTCCGTAAAAGAAACGGCGTCGCTGATAGAGAGATTTCTTTAAAACTTTAACAATTCGCGCCGTCCGGAAAATAAAATAATAAAGAAAGATTTTTCGGAGAGTGCTATGGAGATTTGTTTCGTTACCTGCGACAGCGTTAATACCGTCTGGCAGGAAAAACTCGGCTCGGTCGCAAAAAGCGATTTGTTGGTGTTCGGTTTTAACGGACTCGGGCTTGTAAGTTATAAAAAAGAGCTCGGCGGCGAAACGGAATATTTTCAGGATATAGCAAGGCTGTCAAGGCAGTTGTCTTCGGTTATAATATGCGGTTGCGATACCGATACTTACGGGGTTTTCAGGCATTCCGCCGTAATCGCGGATAAAGGCAAAATCGTCGGCGTTTCCGATATGGTTCACGCCATAGACGAAACCGAATACGCCGCCGGCGGAAGTTACAGGGTGTACGATACTTCCGCGGGAAAAATAGGAATAATCGTGTCGGAAGACCTTTATTTTTTCGAGTCGACAAAAGTTCTCGCCTCCTGCGACGCGGACGTTATCGTTTGTCTTTTTAAAACTCTCGACGGTTCTATGCCGCAGATAATGCTTAGGGCTGCCGCTTTCGCAAACGGCGTGGTGATGGCGTTATGCGCGGAAAAATACGCGGCGGTTGCCGATATAAAGGGCAATATAATGGCGTCGGGCGGCAACGGATTTTTAAAATGTTCGGTAGAGCCGGAACGGGATTATCACCTCGTCAGCTCGCGGCGGCGCGGACTTTTCAGAGAAAACAAGGGCGGTTATCGGTTTTGACGGTATAACCGTCCGCAAAAGAAAAAACGGGCAGTTTACTGCCTTTTTATAGGTGGATTATGTTAAACATAGTGTTGGTTGAACCGGAAATTCCGCAGAATGCGGGCAATATCGCAAGGACCTGCGCCGTAACGGGCAGCAGGCTTCATCTCGTAAGACCGCTCGGTTTCGAGGTGTCGGACAAGTATCTTAAAAGGGCGGGGCTCGATTACTGGAAGTTCGTTGACGTTTCTTATTACGACAGTATAGAAGAAGTAATGGAAAAATTTTACGACGGCGATAATTTTTATTTTTTCTCTACCAAAGCGAAAACGATTCATTCCGACGCGAAATATAAAGACGGAGATTTTCTCGTGTTCGGCAAAGAAACGAAAGGCTTGCCGGAAGAGCTTCTTTCAAAGCATTACGGCGAATGCGTAAGGCTTCCTATGATGGAAGAAACGCGTTCGCTCAATTTGTCAAATTCCGTCTGCGCAGGCGTATACGAAGCGTTAAGACAAATGGGGTATCCCGGAATGAAAACGGAAGGCGAAATCCCCGCGAAAAAATAATTTTGCTTAAAAAGTCTGACCGGAAAGTCGACTTTCGGGCTTTAAATATGCGGTCGCGTGAAAAAGTTACGGTCGGGCAATACGGTATTTTCCCGAATTAAATATCCGTTTTCGGTATAAAAACGTTTGACGGACGCGCGGTTAAAATTGTATAATCAAAATAACGGGCTTTGCCGTCCGCGCTTTTCGTAAACGGCAAAATCGCCCGATTCGTTTTTACGATCTGATATCTTTATATAAGGAACGCACGATGGGTAATTCGGTAATTTCAAATATTTTCTTTATGTTCGGCGGCATAGCCGTTATGCTTTTCGGTATGAGGGTTATGGGTTCTAATCTGGAACTTGTCGCCGGAAACAATATGAAGAAAATGCTGGGCAAGATGACAAACAACCGGTTTGCGGGCGTGGGTATAGGCGCAACGGTGACGGCGATTATAAACAGCTCTGCGGCAACCACCGTAATGCTCGTCGGTTTCGTCAACGTCGGACTGATGACGCTTTCGCAGGCGACTTCGGTTATAATGGGCGCGAACATCGGCACGACGATTACCGCGCAGATTCTTTCTCTTTCCGGCGCGGGCGGGATGGACGTTGCGGCAATCGCGGCGTTTGTGGCTTGCGCGGGGCTTGTTATCGCTTTGTTTGTTAAAAGCGAAAAACTGAATAAAATCGGCTACATAATGCTCGGTATCGGAATGATTTTTATCGGGCTTAAAATACTCAGCAAATCCGTCGATTCCATTATCTGGGACGGATCTGCCGAAGAAAAAACGTTAAAACCTCAATTCGAAAAAATCTTTCGTGGCGAGCATTTCCCGCTTCTCCTTATTTTGTTGGGTATAGTATTTACCGCGCTCATTCAGAGTTCCGCCGCCGTAACCGGTATTTTGGTTGCGCTTGCGGGAGCTTTGAAACTCGAGACCGCGGTATTTATTATTTTAGGCTCGAATATAGGAACGTGCGTTACCGCGATGATTTCTTCTATAGGAACTTCTACCAACGCAAAGCGCACGGCGATGATACATTTGTTGTTCAACGTGCTTGGCTGCGTTATCTGCATCGCTCCGCTGTGGATATGGAGCAAAGAGTTTTCTCGTTTTATGGTTATGATAAGCGGTAATCTCGTAGAACGACAGATAGCAAACTTCCACACGCTTTTCAATTTGTTTACGACCATCGTATTGTTGCCGTTCGTTAATCTGCTCGTTAAACTCACGGAACGAATCATTCCCGATAAGGAAACTTTGCAGGACGCGAAACACAGACTTACGTTTATCGACGAAAGATTTTTGGAAGCGCCTGCAATCGCGGTCGGCAACGTGAAGAAAGAAATAGTTAAAATGGCTTCTATCGCGAGAGAAAACATAAATCTTTCTATGCAGATGCTGTTTAACGAAAAAGAAGATCAGAGCAAACTTTTAAGGGATAACGAAGACGCGATAAACTTTTTAACTAAAAGCATAGCGACGTATCTCACGGTATTGTCGGGCAAAGGCTTGTCCGTTCAGGACGAGAAAAAAGTCGGTTCTTATTATCACGTTATTTCCGATATAGAACGAGTGGGCGATTATGCGGAAAACATAATGGAATACGCCTTCCGTCTGAGAAAAGAAGAAATGAGCTTGTCCGAAGAAGCTACTTCGGAACTAAAAGAAGTGAACGTTACGATAAACGAGTTGTTCGACGTGTCGATAAAAGCCTTTGACGAGAGAGAACGTTCTTATCTCGGAAAGGTAGACGAGCTGGAAGAGCGTATCGATAAATACGCCGTAGAACTCGAAGACAAGCATCTGGACAGATTAAAACGCGGCGTTTGTTCTCCGCAGGTGGGTTCGGTTTATTTGCAAACAGTCTCTAATTTAGAGCGCGTGGGCGATCATATAACCAACGTGGCGTTCAGTATAACGCAGTATAATAAGTAAAAAAACGCAAAAATCGCAACAAAATCCGACAGAAAGTCCATATCCGCCGTTAAACGATTGACAAACGGCGGATTTCTTTTTATAATACAAGCGAGAAAACTTGCTTGCAAGGGTTTTCTCGCGCAGTATTTCACCGCGAGCGCGAATTTGCAGAATGCAAATTTTTTGCGAAAGCAAAAGTGGAGCGAAAAGCGACGGGCG
>CAJLXC010000020.1 GCA_905210545.1 uncultured Eubacteriales bacterium
TCCGAGTCCGTCCCTATTCCCCCGCGCCCCCGTTACCCTGAAAACTCCTCAAAAACCCCCGCCCCCTTATTCTTTAAGGGGGAATTTTTTTTGCTGTCATTGCGGACGACGTTGACGGACACCGCATATTGTCATTTTTTATAAAGCTCTTTTGTTTGCCGATTAAAAGCGCGCAAGGACATACGAAAAAAACTATGGTATAAAAATCGGTTCTTTCAGCGATAATAAAGATATAACCATTAAAGGAGCGCGCGAAATGTCCAAAAAAAAGAAAAACAAAGTAAAAAAACTGACTGAAGAAGAGTACGGTCAATATCTTATGGCTTTAAAAGACGAAGTTCCGCCAAAGCCGATAAGAGATTTGCAGGAATAACGGCGGGGCATTCCAAAAGGGGAACAAGCGATTTGTTTCCTTTTTTTATTGCAAATTATTTCGATTTATGATAAAATAAACGATGAAAAAGCAAAAGAAAGAGGAAATGCATGTTAGAAATAAGAGAGATTTCAAACAAAAAACAGCTCAGGCTTTTTGCGAAATATCCGATACGACTGTATAAAGGTTGTCCTTATTACGTTCCGTCGCTTAGAAGCGATGAAATGAATACGTTTAACCCCAAAAAGAATTTTAACATAAAAAACAATCCCGTAAAAGGTTTTTTGTGTTATAAAGACGGTAAACTGGTCGGCAGAATTGCGGGGCTTGTGAGCAAAGAAGAAAATTCCAAGTCCGAAGAAAAGTTCGTCAGATTTTCGCGTTTCGAGTGCGTGGACGACGAAGAAGTGTTTAAGGCTCTGCTCGGCGCGGTGGAAAAATTCGGTAAGGAAAACGGTGCGGAAATAATTCACGGACCTTGGGGTTTTAACGATACCGACAGAGAAGGAATGCTTACTTACGGTTTTAACGAAAGAAGCACTTACGCCACAAATTATTACTATCCGTATTTTCACAAGAGAATGGAAGAACTCGGCTTTACAGGCGAGTCCAAATGGGTAGAACGCCGTTTCGTTATTCCCGAAAAACCTTACGACAGGATAACCGAACTTGCCGAAAGGCTTAAACGCAAGCTTAAATTAAAAGACATTGCGGACGAGATGAGCGTTAAAGATATAGCAAAATTTTACGGCGATAAATGGTTTGACACGTTAAACGAAGCTTACGGCGGTCTTGACGGGTACGTGCCTATCGCGGGCAACGCTAAAACCAACGTGCTTAAACAATTTGCAACGATTATAAATCCGAGATATTTAAGCGTGCTTATCGACGAAAACGACGACGTGGCAGCATTCGGGGTGGTTTTGCCGTCTATATGTAAGCCGCTCATAAAGCACAAGGGCAAGCTTTTTCCCACGGGGTTTATCAGCGTGTTAAGGAGCATTAAAAAGCCCAGAGAACTCGAAATGGCTCTTATCGGAATAAAAAAGGAATATAAAAATTCCGGAGTGAATGCCGTTGTTATCTCAAAAATAATGAATAACGTTGTTAATGATAAAATAGAAAATATCGAAAGCAACCCTATGCTCGAAACAAACTTCGATATTCTGCAGCAATGGAAATTCGCGGAATACGAAGTGATAAAAAAACGTCAGACTTACAGAAAAGATATAGGCAGCCTTATCGTCTGATTACTCGAAACGAAAAATAATAACCGCCCCGCCCGTCTGTTTTTTGCAGACGGGCGGGGGTTTTTATAAAAATTTTTTATGTTTTTTATTCTGCCAGCGCGGCAATAAATTCCTGCTCTTCCGGCACGGCGATTATACCGTTTATATCGCTGTAAACTATGGTTTCCGATTCCACGCAGCAAAGCTCGCCCAAAAACGCTATCGATATGGTGTAATTGCTTGTGTAACTTAAAGAAACGGGCTCGTAATTGTCTTTTATCACAAGCGTTATCACGGTGTTTTCGGTGAATACGGGATAGTTTTTAAGCCCGCCGAAATCTTTCATTTGTTTATATAAAAGCGCGTTGCTTTTTTCTTTATCAAGCTCCGCCGTAAACGTATAAAGACCGTTTTCTTCGCCCGAATATTCCGCTTTGACAATCGTTTCCTGATTGTATACGTGGTTAGAAAGCAGCTTGTCGGGCGTTACGCCGTAAATTTCCGCATACGCGTCTTTGTCTGTTTTGATTATTTCTTTTCCGTTTTTACGATAGGCGATTTTGCCGTCTTTATAATAAGCTTCGTGCAGAACGTCCACGAACATAGACGAAGAGTTCGAAACGACGAAAAATTCGTTTTCGGTTTTTATCGTCCGACCGGTTACGTTCTGCGTATAGTTGAATATAGAACCCTTGCTCGCGACGGTCGTTCCCACGGTTTCCGATTTATAAGATTCGGCTTCTTTCAGCTTGCCTATGGCGGCAAAAATCGCGTTTTCCGGCGCGGCTTTGTCGGGCGACTCCTTGATTCCGGTGATAACGGTGTCTTTGCCGGGCGTCGGCGGGGGAACTTCCGTTCCGCAGTCCGCAAGAAACGTTAAAGAAACGGTTGCTATAATAACAGCCGCTATCGCAAGAACAACTGCGACGACGCGTTTTTTCTTTTTCAATGGCTTTCTCCTTTGTTAAGCGTTGGGTAAAAACGGCGTTATTCGTCGAATAGCTCCGATTCCGTCGCGTGGCACAGCAGATGATATATGGGAAGATGCATTTCCTGAACGAGATAGGTTTTCTTTTCGGGAACGTTAAGAAGAACGTCTGCGTATTCTTTAAGCGTTCCGCCGTTTTCTCCCGTAAAAGCGATAACGCTCATTCCCGCGGCTTTTGCCGCGACTGCGGCGTAAACCGCGTTTGAGGAATTGCCGCTCGTGGAGAAAACGATAAGCGCGTCGCCGCGTTTGCCTATGGAATTGACGAGCTGCGCGAACAAAAAATCCGGGTTGCAATCGTTTGCAAACGCCGTTGCCGTGGCAGAGAAAGAAACGAGCGGAATGCAGCAGATTCCCTGCTGAAGATTGTCCGCGATTTCTTTTCCGAATTCTCCGTATTTTAAAAGAGCGGTTTTTCTTTCGGGCGAAAGGGGGCGTTCGTACTCGAAGCCTTTGAGCAGTTCTCCCGCGAGATGCTCGCAGTCGGCGGCGCTGCCGCCGTTGCCGCATAAAAGGATTTTTCCGTTCTTTGCGCAATCCGTCATCAGCAATACCGCCGATATTATCGCGTCTTTTAAATAAGCCGCGTGCGGATATTTTGTTATAAAATCGTTTATATATTCCCAAGTTTCGGTTTTCATCGGTTATCTCCCAACACGGCTTTTACCGCTTCCGCAAGGTTATTCGTTACGCGGGTTTTCTCGCTGATCGAGGGTTCTGCCGCGCTTTCCGCGCCGGTAGTTACCTTAATGCAAGTTATGCCCGCGTTCAGCGCGGTTTGTTCGTCTACGCGCGAGTCGCCTATCATATAACACTCCGATAAATCGAGATTGAAATCCTTCTCCGCCTTTTTCAGAAGCCCCGTTGCGGGTTTTCTGCAATCGCAGACTTTTTTAAGACGTTTCACTTCGCCCTTAAAACCCGAATGCGGGTGATGGGGGCAATAGTATACGCCGTCTATAAACGCGCCGTTTTTGCCGAGCAGCGTTTCTATTTTTTCAAAACATTCGTCAACCTGTTTTCTCGTGGCTTCTCCGCGTGCTATAACGGGTTGATTAGATACGATCACGGCGAGATAGTCGCTGTCGTTCACGAGCTTTATCGCTTCTGAAACGTGCGGCAGAAGCTCTATGTCCGCGGCGGTTTTTATAAAACCTTTATATACGTTTATCGTGCCGTCGCGGTCTAAAAATATCGCTTTTTGTTTGTTTTTAAGATTGCGCTTTGCGGGTTTTCCCGAAAGAATTTCTTTTTCCGTTTTGAGAAATCTGTCGGGCGTTCCCACGTCTTTTACGTATTCGGTGCTTTTATAGGCGTAAACCCTTTCTCCGCGCGCGATTAAAGCTGCTATAAAATCGTGTTCCATATTGACTTTTTCGGGTTTATCGAAAAAAGAAAGCGCGGCGGGGCTGATAATGAAAAATCCCGCGTTTACGTTGTTTTTATAATAAAAATCTCTTTCCGCGTTTTTAAGGCTTATGCCGGTAATGCGGTTATAACGGTCGGTTAAAATCACGTCGCTGTCGTAGGGGTGCGCGTTCGGGTGGGTAAAAAGCGTCGCCGCCGCCCGCTTTCTTTTATGATAGGCGAGCATTCTCTTTATATCCACGTCGAAAACCGTGTCGCCCGAACACACGACGAAATCGTCTTTTACTTTGTTTTTGAGATAAAATAGCGCGCCGCCCGATCCCAAAGGAATTTCTTCCGTAACGTAATCGACTTTAACGCCCCAGCGAGAACCGTCTTTCACGTAATTTTTTATTACTTCCGCGAGATGCCCTACTGAAATCGTTATTTCGTCCACGCCGTTTTGCTTTAAAGAAATTATCGCGCGTTCGAGAACGGGAACGCCCGCAATTTCCGCCATGGGTTTGGGGATTAAATCTCCCGTTACTTCTTTAAGTCGCGTGCCTTTGCCGCCCGCCGTTAAAAATGCTCTCATATCAATCGTTTATTATCCAGCTTTGCGCGCCGTTTTTGGAAAAACTGACGGGATAGGTTTTGCCCGACAGCATTGCCGTTTCGTTAATCAGTCTTTGTCTGTTGACGGGATTGCAGTAGATAAGCAAAAAACCGCCGCCGCCCGCGCCCGAAACCTTTACGGCTTCCGCTCCGTGCGACAACGCGAAGTTTATCGTTTTTTCCAGCTCTGCGTTCGTTACTATATCCGAAGTGCGCTTTTTCTGTTCCCAGCCGCGCCGCAAGCTTTCCGCAAAAGCGGACATATCTCCCGTGAAAACGTAATCCTTCATATCGTAAGCGGCTTCTTTAAGCGCAAGCATCGCCTGCAGGGTTTTGCTTTCGCTGTTTTTTGCGCCGCGTATCTGTTTGTCTATTATGTTTTTCGTCAGTTCCAGCTGAACCTTGGCGGAACTCCTGCTGTAACCGCCGTAGTATAATAAAAGCGAAGATTCGAGTTCGTTTATGCGGCTTTTTTCTAATCGCAATGCGTTTACCACGACCGAGCCGTTCTTTTTGAATTCTATAAAATTGAAACCGCCGAACGCCGCCGCGTATTGATCTTGTTTGCCGCCCGCGAGTTTAAGGTCGTTTCTTTCTACGTCGTAGGCGAGAGAGGCGGTCTGATATGCGTCGAGATTAAGTCCGAGCCAGCGGTTGAAAGCTTCTAATATAGCCACCACCATGGTAGAAGACGTGCCGAGTCCCGAGCCTACGGGCGCGTCGTTCGCCGTGCTCATTTCAAACGACAGCGGCTTTCCTCCGTTGAACTCCCGTACCACGCGGTTATAAACGCCGCGGTGAAGTATGAGATTGTTGCCTGCTATCGGCAACTCGCTTACGGAATCGGTAAAAAGGTCGTGTCCGTTGTCGTAAGAACTGATTTTGATTTTTCCGTCGTTTTTGGGGATTATGGTACAATAAGCGTACATATTCACGGTGGCGTTAAGCACCGCGCCGCCGAATTTGTCGGAAAACTGCGCGAGATCCGTTCCGCCGCCAGCAAGCCCTATTCTTAAGGGTGCTTTGCTCCGTATAATCATTTTTCTTTCTCCTTGTTTTCGGCTTTTTCGCGTTTCTTTTCTTCCGCGATTTCGGTCACGCGTTTTAAAAACTCGTCCGCGCAGGTCGCCCAGCTGACGTATTGCGTTTCCGCCGCGGCTTTGCCCGCCGCCCGCAACGCTTCTCTGTCCGAAGCGGCTTTAAGAATCTTTTCCGCAAAAGCCGTTTCGTCGTTTTCGGATAAAAACCCGTCTTTGCCGTCCGTTATGCCGTATCCGGCGCAGGAATCTTTTATAAAAAGCCCCGGCGTTTCGAACGCCGCGCCTTCTACCTTTACAAGTCCGAAATTGTCGTAAAGGGAAGGGAACAGCAGCAAATCCGCGCGCGAGAACAGCAAGGGAAACTGCTCTCTCGGTAAAAATCCCGTAAAAATAACTTCTTTTTCGTTAAAGCCGAGCTTTGCGGAAAGCTTTTTAAGCTTTTTCATCTCCGCGCCCTTGCCCACGATATAAAACCGGAAGGACAAGCCGCGTTCTTTTACTTGTTTAAGACTTTTTAATATAAAGTCTATTCTTTTTAATTTCATCACCCGTCCTACGTAGATAAAGACGAGTTCGTTTTTTTCTATGCCGAAAACGCTTTCGGCTTGTTCGCGGTTTTCTTCCACGCGGTCGCATCGGGGAAAGTCCGTTCCGAAAGGGAGATAGCTCACTTTTCCTTTATACCCGGTAAAGCGTAGCTGTTTTTCCACGAGCGGGGAACAGACGAACACTTCGTCGAATTTATTATAGCGTCTTCCGAGCGAGTCGTTCATAAGCTTTGCGATAAAAGGAATTTTCACCAGGTCGCGGAATATCGAGTACATATTAGAGTGAAAGGTCGCAACCGCCGGCACGTTTTTCTTCGCCGCGAGCTTAAGCGCGTATTTCGCCATATTAAAAGGCGAATGTACGTGGATTATATCGAAGTCTTTTTCTTTAAAAAGCTTGTTGATTCTTTTATCCTTCGAGGGAAAGCCGTAATAATCGTTTAAAATCGGTATATGCAGACTTTTGCATCTGTTTATTTCGTAAGGCTGATCGTCAACGTAATCCTTGCGATTTTTGGGAACCAACACCGTCAGATCGGTTTTGTCATTAAGGTTAAGACAATAGTTGTGCATACAATTGACGACGCCGTCCACGTCCGGCAGATACACGTCCATCGCTTCGAGAAGTTTAAGTTTTTCACTCATGGTTTTTTCTCCGAAGATTTCTTACGCGATATATTTTATCACAATCCCGCGCAAAAAAAAAGTAAAAACGCTTATTTTGTTATTATTCGGTCGCGGCACGGACGGGTTAGTCCGGCGGATTGCCGCAAGCGACAGATTTTTTGAATTTTTGTGTTAAATGGTATTGACTTATGCTCGGTTTTTTGATAAAATATGTAAGATGTTTGATTTTATAGATAAAAATTGCGCGTTTCTGATAACCGACAGGGTTACGCGCAGATATTTTTCTTTAACGGACGTCGCGGAAGGATTTTTGCTCCTTTCCGCTCATCCCGTTTATTTTACCGACGCGCGCTATTTTTACGCCGCTAAACAAAAAATAAAAAACGGAATAGAAAGCAAACTTTATAAAAACGCGGACACGTTAAAAGAAGAGATAAAGGCGCAGAACGTAACGACTCTTTATCTCGATTACGACCGCACCACCATGACCGAGTACGCGGGCTTTAAGGCGTTCGGCGCGGAAATCAGGGACGGAAGCGGTATCTTAAAAGAAAAACGCCTCGTCAAGACGGAAGAAGAACTCGGGTATATTTCCCGCGCGTGCGAAATTATTCAGAACGCTTACCATAAAATCATTACTCTGGCAAAAGAGGGAATGACCGAGCTTGAGCTTCAGTCTCTTTTAGAAAAAGAAGTCGCCGCTCTCGGCGCGGAAGGTATGAGCTTCGATACGATCGTCGCTTTCGGCGAAAATTCCGCCGTTCCGCATCACGTTTCCGGCGAAACGAAGCTTAAACGCGGTATGCCCATACTTATCGATTGCGGGTGCAAGGTAAACGGTTATTGTTCCGACTATACGAGAACCGCGTTTTTCGGAGAACCTACGGAGAAATTCGTTTCCGTTTACGAAGCGGTGCGCGTCGCGGGCGAAAAGGCGGAAAAAGAGGTTTATCCCGATATTCCGCTAAAAAAAGCGGACGCCATAGCCAGAGATTATCTGACCGAAAAGGGGTACGGTAGCTTGTTTACTCATTCGCTCGGTCACGGCGTGGGACTCGAAATTCACGAAAGTCCGTCGCTTTCTCCGAAAGCGGAAGGAACTCTTCCCGTCGGCGCGGCGTTTACGGTAGAGCCGGGCGTTTATTCGGACGGCGAGTTCGGCGTGCGGATAGAGGATACCGCGGTTATGACGAAAAACGGCGCAAAGCGTTTGTTTTCCGACGATAAAAATTTGATAATTTTGAAATAAAATTAGTATAAACCATTACACGAAACAAGGAGAAACATATTATGACAGCAGGCGATTTCAGAAAAGGAGTTACTTTCGAATACGAAAACTCCGTTTGGACTATCGTGGACTTTCAGCACGTTAAACCCGGCAAGGGCGCGGCGTTCGTAAGAACCAAAATGAAAAACGTTATCGACGGCAAGGTTTTGGAAAAAACCTGGAACCCCACCGAAAAGATAACGGAAGTTACCATCGAAACCAAGAATATGACCTATTCTTATAACGACGGCGAGCTTTATTACTTTATGGATCAGGACTACAACCTTATCCCGCTCAATCACGAGCAGGTAGAAGACGCTCTTATGTATATCAAAGAGAACGACCCCGTAAAGGTTAAATTTTATAAAGGCGCGGCGTTCTCCGTGGAATGCGACAACTTCGTCGTGCTTCGCGTAACCTCTTCCGACCCGTCGGTTAAGGGCAACACCGCCACCAACGCTACCAAAGAAGCCGTTCTCGAAACCGGCGCGAAAATTCAGGTGCCTATGTTCGTCAACGAAGGCGAGCTTATCAGAGTAGACACCAGAACCGGCGAATATATGGAACGCGTTAAGGGTTAATAATATCGCTTGTAAAGATTTTGTCGGATATCCGCCGCGGTTTGCATAATGCTACGCGGCGGTTTTTTCGTCTTGTGTGACAATAGGGTAAAGATAGAAAGAAGAGATTGCCACGTTAACGCGCTTCTCCGCTGACGCTACGAAGGACTAAGCCCGTCAGGGCAGTCCGTCAAAGGCGTCCGCAATGACAATACGTGCGTGTCCGCAACAACAAAAATTATTACCGCAAAACTAAATTACTCTTCACTTTTTTACTATGAATAAAAACTACGAATACGTTTATAATTTCCAAAACATGGGCTTTGGCATGTTTGTGCATTTCGGCTTGTTTTCCGTTATAGGCAAAGGCGAATGGTCGCAAGATTTAGAACCGTTCAGTGTCGAAGATTACGAAAAATACGTTGATAAATTCAATCCCGATAAGGACTGGGCAAAAAACCTTGTCGCCCTTGCCAAAGAGTCGGGTTGCAAATATATTACCTTAACGACTCGTCATCACGACGGATTTTCACTGTTCGACACCAAAGGCTTAAACGAATATGACAGCGTTCATTCGCCGGCAAAACGCGATCTGGTCAGAGAATTCGTGAATGAGTGCAATAATGCGGGAATAAGTCCTTTTTTGTACCATACGCTTTTAGACTGGCATAATCCCGACTATAAAAACAACTTCCCCGAATATTTGAAATATCTGCGCGAAAGCGTTAAAATACTGTGTACTCAATACGGTAAAATAGGCGGGCTTTGGTTTGACGGTCTGTGGGATAAAGACGACGACTGGCAGATAGATCTTCTTTACGCTATGATTCGTAGTTTTCAGCCTGAAGCTATCATCGTCAATAATCAGGGCATAAGCAAAAGTTCGAGAGCCGCTCACAAAGAGGTGGACGTTACTACTTTTGAAAGAAGCAATTGCGAAAAACTTTGCGATTCTTCGCGCCCCGTAGTCGGAGAAATGTGTCAGGTTTTCGGCGATCACTGGGGATACGCCGCAAACGACGTGAATTATAAGCCGTTTTCGACAATTCTCAACAACTTTATCGATTGCAGAAACAACAGATGCAATTTTTTGCTGAATACCGGTTTGTTGCCCGACGGAAAAGTCCCTTTGACGGACAGAGCTTATTTCAACGCTATGGGCAAATGGATAAAAACTAATAAAAACTTTGTTTATAACCTTAAAAAAACCGATATAACCGCCGAGGGCGCGTATATATTCTTTGACGGCGCGCATTATTACGCGGTTATCAAAAACGTGCCTATGGTCGCTAACCCCAACGTGCAGCTGAAACCGGAAGACGTAAAAAAAGTTAAAGTGTCTCGTCCGATTAAAAACGCCGTCTGGCTGGACGACGGCAGTCCTATCGATTCGACCGACGGCGAATTTGAAGTCAAAACCTTTAAATACGGCGTAAGTTTGTGTGCGAGAGTTGCACGGTTCGATATTTAGATAACAGACAACGACATAATTTAAAGATAACCCCCGTCCGAAGAAAAACTGCGGACGGGGGTTATCTTTTATTGCTTTTTGTTGTGTTAAAGAGCTTGCCGCGGGGTTAATAACCCCTCGCAATGACAAAGAAAAATTCCCCCTTAAAGAATAAGGGGGCAGGGGGATATGAGGAGTTTTCAGGGTAACGGGGTGCAGGGGAATAGGGGCGGACTCGGAAAACAGCCCCTTTCCCTTGCAAAACAACACCTTGACGTGGGAATCTCATAATGATTATAGAAAAGAGATTGCCGCGCTACGCTCGCAATGACAAAATAGGGAGAGAGATTGCCACGTCGCTTTGCTCCTCGCAATGACAATACGTGTGTGTCTGCAATGACAAAGAAAAAAAGTATTGCTTTTTACGTTCCTAAAAACTTCTTTCTGAAATCCGTGGGAGAAAGCCCCGTAAGCTTTTTAAAAACCCTCGTAAAATACAACGGATCTATAAAGCTGAGTTCTATCGCGATTTCGTTTATCGTTTTGTTGGTGTGTATAATTTCGTCCTGTGCGGAAGCTATCTTGATTGACATAAGATACTTTTTGGGCGTAAACCCCGTATACTCGCGGAACATTTTTATCAGCGTGGATATTGAGATATGGCATAGCCTTGCGTATTCCGCATTGCTTAACGGTTCTTCTTTATAATGCATTTTCATATGCTCGATAGCGGCTTTAATCGTTTTATAGGTGTTGCTGAGCAAATGATCGCTTTGCGACTTGGATATAGAAGCAAACACGTTAAGAAGCAATATCTCTTTATACGTCTTATTTTCAAACCCGTTGTTTTTAAAATCTTCCATCAGAAGATGACACGTATCGACAAACTGCGGAAAATATCCCACGTTATAAGGCTCGTTGGGTTTAAGTTTTAACTGATCAAAATAATACGCGACTTTAGAGCCGCAAAAATAAATATAGTATCTCTCGTTTTTTGTTTCGTTGTGATAATATATTTTTACCTGACTGTTTTGCGGAAAAATATAAACGCTTCCCGCTTTCAGCGAAACAGACTTTCGGTCATACTGTATGGTTGCGGTTCCCGTTGCCTGATACAATATCAGATAGGCGTTTTCGAATTTATTAAAATCGTATGCCTCGTGCTGCGCGATATAATACCCGCAGTTCTGTATGACTAAGTCAAAATTGTCTGTATTCTTTTCTAACTGATTTTTATCGGAAAACAGCGAAAATCCAAGTTGTTTCATACTGATTATTATAATGCGGGGGAGGGTATCTGTCAAGCGTTTTTACGATTTTGTCCATATATGCTTGTTTTGGTGTATTGAAAAAAAATCGCCCGGATTATATAATTTTTAATAGAGAAATCTGTCGGCGTTTTTTAATCGGACACAAAACATAAAATTGTTTTGCGATCAGATATAATTTCCGCAAAGAAAGAGAATTATTTACGACAAAGGTAAAGTCTTTTATGAAAGATTGTATAAAACAGTCGCTTCCGTTCTGGTCCTGGAACGATAAGTTAGAACAAAAAAAACTTATAAAACAGATAGAACGAATGCGCGATTGCGGCTTTGGCGGGTTTTTTATGCACGCAAGAAGCGGACTTAAAACCGAGTACCTTTCAAAAGAGTGGTTCGACTGCGTCAGAACTTGTATAAAAAAAGCAAAAGAGCTGAATATTAAGCCGTGGCTTTACGACGAGAACGGTTGGCCGAGCGGCGCGGCGGGAGGTCGGCTTTTATCCGACGAAAAGTGTCTTGAAAACTTTTTGACTTTTGATATCGGCGCGCCGAACGTGAACGCGTTCGTTTCTTACGACTTATCGGGCGACGCCTTAAAACGGTTAAAGCGCGGAGAAAAAGCCGACATTGCCCTTAACGTTTATAAAAACGTGTCTATTTCTACCGTTGATATATTAGACGACAAAGTTACGGAAAAGTTTATCTCGCATACGCACGAAGTTTACGACAAAGAATTCGGCGGGCGTATCGCGGATTTCGTAGAAGGCTTTTTTACGGACGAACCGCAATATTACGGCGGCGCGACGCCTTTTCCGCATCTCATTTCCGATTATTTCCGCGCCGAACACGGAGAAGACGTTCTCGACGGGTTGGGGCTTCTTTTTGTCGAAAAAAGCGGCTACGAGGCGTTCAGATATAAATATTATCTCGCTTGTCAGACTCTCTTTCTCGAAAATTATTCAAAAAAAATATACGAGTGGTGCGAGAACCACGGCGTTAAACTCACGGGACATTACGTAGAAGAAGCGAATTTGTCCAAACAAATGTACCATTGCGCAGGCGTTATGCCCTTTTACGAATACGAACATATCCCCGCCATTGACTGGCTGTGCAGAAGATTTATTTCCGTCGTTCCGATAAAACAGCTCGTAAGCGCTGCCGCGCAAACGGGCAAAAAAGAAGTGATGACGGAATCTTTCGCAATGACGGGGTGGGACGTTACCCCCACAGAACTCAAAGCGATAGCGGAATTTCAGTTTATTTACGGCGTTAATTATACTTGTATGCATCTTTTTCCGTATTCCGAAGTAGGCGACAGAAAAAACGACTATCCCGCGCATTTTTCCGATACCAACGCTTGGGCATACGACGTTTTGCCGCACTTTAACGAGTATTTCGATAAGCTCGGGGAGATTATAAGAAACACCGAAGAAGACGCGCGCGTCGGCGTTATTCACCCGATGAGAACCGCATATATAAAATATAGACGCCGCATTTCGGAAAATTACGACGAGGCTTTTACTGAATTCAGCGATTCCCTTGCGGAAAAAACGGCGTTCCATTATCTTGACGAAACGCTTCTCGAAAAACACGGGTTCGTGTCCGGCGATAAGCTCGTGTGCGGCAAGCGTGAATATTCTTACGTTATTTTGCCGCCGGAAATCCTTACCGTCGGTAAAAACACGGACAGACTTTTGAGAGAGTTCGTTAAAAACGGCGGCAAAATCCTCGTCGCGGGCAAAGTCCCCGCGCTCCTCGAAGGCAAAAAAGCCGATTTCGGGTATCTGAAATCCAACGTTTCTATCGACGAAATAGCAAAAAACAACGCCTGCTCGGTGAATTTCGTCGGAGGAAAGGTCAGGTATTCCGTCCGCCGGGGAAAAGACTTTATTTTCATTTCCGTCCTTAACATAGACGCGATAAATGCGGCGGATTGCGAAATCGTGTACGACGGAGTTTTGAAAAAACGAGATATTCTTTCCGGCGAAGAGTTTGCGTGCGATAAAAAGTTCACACTTAAACCTTACGAATCCGCTTTTTTCGTGGCAGACGGAAAAAAGGGGAAAATAATCGTAAAACCGGAAGCGACGGAAAAATTATCGGGCGAGTTCGAAGCGGTTTCTTCAAGCGATAACTATCTCGTGCTTGACAAAGCGAGCTTTTCTTTTGACGGCAAAAACTTCGGGGAAGAGCGGTTCGTTCCCGCGATATTCCAACATTTGCTGAACAAAAGATTCGACGGGGAAGTGTATCTGAAATTCGGCTTCGATTGCAGATTCGTTCCGCAAGATTTGCGGCTCGCTTACGAAAACTGTCAACCCGCGGAACTGTTCGTAAACGGAAACAAAGTCGTATTCGACGGAGTTTTATCTTTGGACGATAAAATTATAACGGGCAATATCGCTAAGTTTACGAGGCTCGGTCAAAACGAAATCATAGAAAAAGTACGGTTTTATCAGAACGAAAAAGTGTATTATGCGCTATTCGGCAAAAACGTTACCGAATTTTTGAAAAACAGCCTTGTTTACGATACGTATATCGATTGTTTAAGACTTGCGGGCAGCTTCGGAGTGTTTGAAAAGGACGGTCTTAAAGCGGGTAATATGCCTAACGTGTTTTTAGGCGAAAATTTTTATATCGACAAACCCGTAAAAACCGTTGCCGATTTGGTTAAGGACGGTTATTTGTTCTTTGCGGGCAGAATAAGATTGAAAAAAACGATAAACCTTTCCGATCCGAACGTTAATCTGAAAATCACCGGTCGCGTTCATTACGCAAAACTTTGGGTGAACGGACGGTATGCGGGCGAGTATTTATTCAACGACTCGATAGACGTTTCGGACTGCGCGGTTAAAGGCGAAAACGAAATAATTCTTGAAATCGTCACGGGGAGCAGAAACCTTTTCGGTCCGTTCCACGACGCGACGGAAGAAGAATCGTATTACGTAAAACCGAGTTCGTTTACCTTCTGCGGGCAATGGAACGGCTTCGATTGTGCGGCGTATACCGAAAGATATTCGTTCGTCAGAACGGGACTTTTCGATTGCGACGGACAGTTCAGACTCGACATAAAAGTCGACGTATAAAATGCAATTAGCGAAACCGGATAAAAAATTTTCGGAACGAAAAGGAACGGAGAATATAAAATGTACGATATAATCGAAAAAAAAGAGATGTGCGAGAGAATCGTTTCGCAGGGCGAAAGCGTAAAGTTTGCGTTTGACTCGCCCTTGGATAAGTCAAAAAGCTATAAGCTGAACGTGGTAGGCGAAGTCGATATAGACTACATTTTGCGGTTTGAGGAAGTTTTGCCTTTTTATTACAGGAAAACGGACGATTCGATAAAGTTTATCGACGGGAAAAAGGTTTTAACCTATACCGCCCGCAATTTAACGAAAGAACGCACCGCTTACGCGATGATAAAAGACGTAAGCGCGGGGGAATATACTTTAAGCATACGCTCGAAGGTTAAGGGACTGAATTCGGAATTCTCGCTGAGCGCGGAAGTATATTACGGGGCGAACAACACGCGGTATTATTACGAAAAAGCTGACGAAACGGTAACGCTTGCGCTTAAAGAAAGCGAAGACTTTACCGATGGCGCGGTCGGTTTTTCGGTTAAGGAACACGCCGCGTTTATAATGATAAAAATCGAAGCGACGGGATTTACGGGCGAAGCGGAGCTTTACGCGCCCGGGCTTTTCGGCGGCGACGGAAAAAATCTTTGTCCCGATTTCGATTATTTGCCCGATAACATAAACGATTTCAAGTGGGTGTGCGAGGGTTTTTCGGTTTTGGAAAAGCCTAAATATAAAATTAGCTTAAACGGCAAGGTCTTCTACGACGGAATAATTATGGACAGGCTGGAAAGGTTCGCGGGGTTTTCGCTGAACGTTCCCGACGAGCTTGTTTCCGACGGTGAAAACGAGTTTGAAATATATTATTATACGGACAACGTCAAGCCGTACAGAATAAAAGAGGTGCGGCTTATTTCCGCGCCGCGCGGGTTCGAGCCGTTGGGCGTGAAAAAGCAGCTCGCGCTAAACGAGCCGTTCGGCGTGTTCTGTTATTCGGAAAGCAACGAAATAACGGCGGAAGAAAGCGAGTATTACGAGTATAAAGGTTTTACGCGCGTAAGCGGAAATTACGGGGTGATGCGGTTCGTTGCGAAAAAATGCGGCGTGAACGTACCCGTTACCGTAAACGGCAAAACGGTTACCGTTTCGGCGATCACCGAAAGTCTGCAAAAGGGAATTATTACGGGTACGGGCGACTTTATTTACGTTTCGCAGAATATAGACGAATTCGCGGAGTACCTTTACTGGTATCTGACGAAGAACGTCGGCGACCTTTTAACGTTCAGGTGCGTTTATCACTGGTGCGGCGACGAACAGGTAAATCTCGGTTTCTGGCGCGCGGCGGAAGAGCTGATGTCTATGCTCGGCATATATTTTTCGATGATGCGCGACGGCAGAGAGCTTAACGGCGTAAACGTTACCCCGCCGGACGAGTTTTTTAAGACGGAATATTATCTCGGCTCGCAAACGCACGAAAGGGACGGCGCGTTTACCTACTGGGCGCAGGAAATAAAGCAAAGCAACGAACTGTATTATCACGCGCTTTCGAGAAAGATAAAATACAACGGAATTTACGGCAAGCGCAGCCCCGTGTACGCAAAGAACGGCACGCCGTATCTGTATTACGCGCCCGATAAAGCGGAAAACGTAAAAGACGCGTACGAAAACTTAAAAGAGAATTTACGCCTTACGGGGATAGACGGAGCGACGAGACACACAGGCGTTACGCCGTTTTTCAGAACGTTTTACGAGGCGGGGTATAAGTGGCTCGGATACGAGTCTATGTACGGTCCGCACGAGCTGTTGCTCGGCGCGCTTCGCGGCGCAACCGAAAGCTTTAACGGCAAGGGCTTCGGCACGCATCTCGCGTTGCAATGGTCAACCGTTCCTGCCGACGACGAAAAGCATTTTATTCGTTACGGGCTGTCTCTTTATTTAAGCTATATGCACGGCGCGACGGAGATTAACACGGAGGAAGGACTGTGGCGAATCGAAAACCCTTACGAGGATTACGACAGGTATTCCCACGCGTGCGTTGCCCATACGGAACGGCAGACGAAATTTAACGATTTTATCAAATCGCACAAACGCCGCGGCAAGCTTAAAACCGATATCGCGATGATTATCGGAAAATACGACGGAATGGACGCGTTTTCCACGCCGTGCGTTTACGGACAGAAAAAGTGGAAGGTTTCTAAGCCCGAAAAGAGCTGGGACTTGCTTAAAACCTTTTACCCCGAAAGCGATATAAACGCCATTTATTATTATATAACCAAAGACGTTAAAAACGGTATTCCCGAAAAATACCGCAAAATAATGGAAGTCAGAAAGGGGCTGTATCTCGACTTTATCGAATACCGTCAGGTCGGATTTTACACGAACACGCCTTACGGGGTTATCGATATTATCCCCGTCGACGACGGTAAATTTTCCGATTATAAATTCCTGTTCTTCACGGGGTGGAATACCGCTACGGAAAGTCAGCTCGAAAAACTGTGCGAATTCGTCGAAAACGGCGGAACGCTGCTTCTTTCGAAGCCGCACTTATACGACACCGTGATACGGGAGGACGCGCTCCGCGGCGCGGCAAGCGTTATCGACAGTCCGCTTCGCGAGAAATTGTTAAGCTATCGCGGGACGGGCAGGGTAATCTACTTCGACAGGGACGCGTATCCTGCCGATTATGCGGACGAGTATTCCGCGGTTATAAGAAAATTCGCTCAAAAATACGCCTCGCCGTATATCCGCGACACGAAAAACGTCAGCTTTACCGAGTACGAAACGCAAGACGGCGCAAGGGTTTATTATCTGCTTAATATCGACTGGTGGGACGAAAACCCTGCCGAGTATACGCTTACGCTCGGCAAAAAAGCGTATAAAAAACTGCTTTTCGGCAACGACCCGCTCGTCGTGACCGTAAAAGACGGCGTCGCGATATATACCGACAACCTTTACGCCGACGTGGAAAAAATCGAAAACGGCTTTGCGACGCTTACGGGTTACGGAGAAACCGCCGTTCATATCATAACCGAAAACGGAGAAAGAATAGAAACGGTTTTGCTTGACGGCAAAAACGAGATAAAAATATAACAGGAGAAGAAAATGCTGAAAGGAATATCCAAACTTATTAGTCCCGAACTGCTGAAAATACTTTGCGAAACGGGACACGGCGACGAAATAGTTATCGCGGACGGAAACTTTCCGTCGGAAAATTTCGGCAAGCGCGTAATCCGCGCGGACGGAATAGGCGGTGCGGAAATGTTAAAAGCGGTGCTTTCGCTCGTGCCGCTCGACAGTTACTCCGACCCGAATATGATACTTATGAAGCTTATGGACTGCGACGTAGGGAAAATTGACCCCGTAATCTGGAAAGAATACGAAAAAATCGCGAAAGCCGCGGACGAGAACGTTAAAATCGGCAATATCGACCGATTTGAGTTTTACGAAAGGGCAAAAAACGCGTTTGCCGTTATCGCCACGGGCGAAGAAGCGGTTTATGCGAACATTATTATTAAAAAAGGCGTAATAAAATTTTAAGGAGATATAAAGATGGGAAAATACGTATCGGAAAAACCCGCAATCGGTATAAGACCGATAGTGGACGGCAGAGAAGGACCTATGCAGTTGAGGGCGAGTTTAGAGCCGCAGGTAAATGCAATGGCAAACGCCGCGAAAAAACTGTTCGAAGAGAATTTAAGGTATTCCGACGGCACGCCCGTAAGAGTGGTTATCGCAAACCATTCGATAGGCAGAGTGCCTGAGTCTGCCGCGTGCGCGGAACAGTTCAGGAAAGAGAACGTCGCGATAACGCTGTCGGTGACGCCTTGCTGGTGTTACGGCGCGGAAACGATGGATATGGACCCTATGACGATAAAAGCGGTATGGGGTTTTAACGGCACGGAAAGACCGGGCGCGGTATATCTTGCAAGCGTTCTCGCAACGCACGCGCAAAAGGGGCTTCCCGCATTCGGGATATACGGCAGAGAAGTACAGGACAGGGACGATGTGGAAAAAATCCCCGAGGACGTTAAAGAAAAGCTGTTGCGATTCGGCAGAAGCGCGCTCGCCGCGGTTCAGATGCGCGGAAAATCGTATTTGCAAATCGGTTCAATGTGTATGGGAATAGGCGGTTCGATCATAAGCCACGAGTTTATCGAAGAATATCTCGGAATGAGAGTGGAATCGGTGGATGAAGTAGAAATTCTGCGCCGAATGGAAGAGGGTATTTACAATAAAGAGGAATACGAAAAAGCTCTCGCCTGGACGAAAGCGCATTGCAAAGAGGGCAGAGACGATAACCCCGAAAGCATAAAATTTTTGGGTAAAGAGAGAAGAATTAAATTCACGAAAGAAGAAAAAGAAAAGCAGTGGGAATTCACTATCAAGATGTATTGCATAATAAAAGACCTTATGCAAGGCTCGGATAAACTTCCCGCAGGGTTCGGCGAAGAAGGTTTGGGACATAACGCCATCGCGGCGGGTTTTCAGGGACAAAGACAGTGGACGGATCACTGGCCCAACTGCGATTACCCCGAAGCAATACTAAATTCGTCGTTCGATTACACGGGCAAGAAAGAGCCTATGACGTTCGCGACGGAAAACGACGTGTTAAACGGAATAAGTATGCTGTTTATGAGACTTCTTACGGGCAGAGCGCAGATATTCGCGGACGTAAGAACGTTCTGGTCGGCGGAAGCGACCAAGCGCGTAACGGGTTACGATTTAGACGGCAAAGCGAAAGCGAACGGCGGAATAATCCACTTATTGAATTCGGGCGCGGCGTGTCTTGACGCTTGCGGCGAGTGCGTGGACGAGAACGGCAACGCGGTAATGAAAGAATGGTGGAAAGTTACGGAAGAGGACATCAGGAAGATGACTGACGCAACGGTATGGTGCGAGGCGGGCTTCGACAACTTCCGCGGCGGCGGATTCTCGTCGCATTTCGTAACGAGAGCGGAAATGCCCGCAACCATGATAAGACTTAATCTTGTTAAGGGGTTAGGTCCCGTAATGCAGATAGCGGAGGGCTGGACGGTCAAGCTTCCCGACGAGGTAACGGATAAGCTTATGGAAAGAACGAATCCTACGTGGCCTTGCACCTGGTTTACGCCGAGATGTACCGGAAAGGGCGCGTTTACGAGCGCGTACGACGTAATGAACAACTGGGGAGCGAATCACGGCGCGATATCTTACGGACATATAGGCGCGGATTTAATCACGTTATGCTCGATGCTGCGTATACCCGTGTGCATGCACAACGTAGACGAAGAAAACGTGTACCGTCCCGCGGCGTGGAACGCGTTCGGTATGGATAAAGAGGGGCAGGACTACCGTGCTTGCGCCGCTTACGGTCCGATGTTTAAGAATATAAGGTAAAATACGTTCGGAATAACTAAAAGGTGGCAAACAGATGAAATACAGAGCAAAAACAGAGCTGAAAAGAATAAGTCCCGACGACGGATACAACTATTTTTTCGGCTATTACGATTTGCAGCCGTTCGATAAAAGCGGGGAAAGACACCTCGCGCACAGGGTAAAGTTTAACGACAGAATCCCCGTAAAAGGCGATATCGCGGAGCTCGGTTACGTCACGATAAGCGACGGAAAGTTTCATAAAGTAGCGGAAACGAACGCGTGGAATTTTCAGCAAGGCGCGCTTTTGCAGTGGTACGGCGAGAATTCGATAATATATAACGATTATCGGAACGGCAGATTTTGCGCGGTAATAAAGGACGCAGATAGCGGTGCGGAACGGGAGTTATGCGCGCCGCTTGCGTGCGTATCGCAGGACGGAAAGCTGGGGTTATCTATAAACTTCGCGCGGATATGGGATTTCCGCCCCGGATACGGGTATTGCAACGAAAAGGACGCGCACTTTAACGAAAACGCGCCCGCCGACGACGGAGTCTTTCTGGTGGACGTGGAAAAGAACGAAAGCCGCCTTATAATAAGTTATGAAAAAATAAACGAATTATATCCCGAAAAACCCTTTTGCGATATGAAAATACTCGTAAATCACATAACCTTTAATCCGTCGGGAAGCAGATTTTTAATGCTGGTAAGGAACTTTGCAAAAGAGGGCGAACGCTGGGGAACGTTGCTTTTAACCGCGGACGCCGACGGCGGAAATATAAAGAATTTAACGAATTACGAAGTGAACTCGCATTATTACTGGAAAAACGACGAAGAAATCATAATATATTCGGGGCTTCCCGACTGGGGAATATATTTTATTAACGACAAAACGGGCGCACGCGAACGGCTCGATGACGACCTGATAAATTACGACGACATACATTGCATATATTCGCCCGACAGGAGCTGTTTTATAGGCGACGGATATCCCAACACGGGCAACGACAGATATATATTGATGTACGATTTTGCGAGCAAAAAGAGCCGCGCGATAGTGAAAATTCATTCCGAACCTGTAAACGACACGGACATACGGTGCGATTTGCATAATCGCTTTAACCGCGACGGCACGGCTGTTTCGTTCGACTCTTTTCACGACGGAATAAGAAGAATTATGTTTATGCCTTTTGACAAGGAAAAACTTCTGAAATAAACGGGCGCGGAGAAAGAGCTTTTGGTATAATAGAAAAGCCGATAAAATCGAAGGTCAAGTATTAAGCGTAAAGCATAAGGAGAAAAATATGTTAATATCTACAGAAACGTCTTCGGGAGAAAAATACGGCGGTTATTGCGAAAGGGTGAAAGCGATAAAAGATTCGGGCTTCGACGCGTTCGATCTGACGATATTTCCGCATAAGGTATACGACCTGCCGGAATCGTTTTTTTTGAGGAAAAAGACGATAGACGAAATTATAGCGGAAACGCCGGAAGACCCCGAAAAGGTTATGACTGCGGAAAAAGCGAAAAAATTACGCGAATACGCCGAAAAAATAGGGATAGCGTGCAATCAGACTCACGCGCCTTATCCTACGGCTTGGCGCGGAGACGAGAGATATAACGCGTTCGTATCGGAATATCTCAAATTGTCGATAAAAATAAGCGGGATAATGGGAGCGAAAGTATGCGTGGTGCATCCTTGCAACGATTACACGCCGGAAGAGAACGCACAAATGTATAGAAATCTCACGGAAACCGCAAGAGAGAGCGGGGTTAAAATCGCGCTCGAAAACATGTGGAACTGGAACTACGCTAAAAATCAGGCTGCACCCGCGGCGTGTTCGGACGAAGACAATTTCGCGCGGCATTTAGATTTGCTGGACAGCGACGTGTTCGTCGCTTGTCTTGATTTGGGTCACGCGGAAATGGCGGGGCTTGGCACGAGCGCGGTAAAAATGATAAGAAAATTAGGAAAGCGAATACAGGCGTTACACATACACGATAATAATCTGCACGACGATCTGCACACCGCCCCGTATACTTCCGGTATAAAATTCGGCGAGATATTCGCGGCGTTGAAAGAAGTCGGATATACGGGAGATATAACGTTTGAAGCGAACGGGTTTTTAAATAGATTGCCCAAAGAGTTATATCCCTGCGGATTGCGTTATTTGCGCGAAACGGGCGAATATTTCAGGAGTTTGCTCGGATAAAGATATCGTCAGGCGAATCCGATAATGCGGCGGCAAACCGCGAGTATTTAAACAATAGTTATACCGAAAAGAATACGGATATAAGGAAAACACAGGAAAGAAAAATGGAAACAGATTTAATTGCGAATGCGGAAAATAAACGGGCAACCAGACTTATGGTGCTGTGTTGTCTCGTATATACTTTTGCGTACATAGCAAAATACGGATATACGTCAAGCATCGTAGCGATAATATCGTATTACGGGGTAACTCGTGCTAAAGCAGGAATAGTCAGTACGGTTTTTTTTGTGGCTTACGGTTCAAGCCAGATTATTCACGGGATATTGTGTAAGCATTATAATAAGAAATTCGTCGTAACGTTTGCGCTACTTGTTTCGGGATTGATAAACGTAATAGTTTTTATGGGGATACCGTTTAACCTTCTCATAGTATTGTGGGGAATAAACGGCTTTATTCAGTCTGTATTGTGGCCGTGTATGTTGTTGACGTTAAGTCAAAGCTTATCTCCCGAAAAAACCACGAAAGCGACCGTTGTGCTTGGGTTTTCAACGACCGGCGCAAGCGCGGCATACGCGTTGAGCGCGTTTTTTGTGGCTGTTCTTAATTTCAGATATACGTTTTTGACAAGCGGAGCAATGTTAATCGCAATAGGCGTTATATGGTTTTTTTCTTACAACCGACTGACGGGAGAAAAACGTTATTTTGACGCAACCAAAAACGAAAATAAAAGCGGAAAAGAAAAGAATAAAATACCTGCTTCGGTTTTAGGCGTTTTGATTTTTTTGGGGTTTTATGCAGTCATTGCAAGTTTTATAAAAGACGGACTTAATATCTGGGTACCTAATATATTAAAGGAAAATTACGGGCTATCAGAAAGCTTTTCTATCCTTTTAACGGTTGCTCTGTCGGCGACAAGTTTTTTAGGCACTATGTTTGCCGCATTGATGTACAAAAAAATAAAAGATTTTACGTTGTTGACGACTGTTTTCTTCGCAATGGCGGCGGTTTTGGTGTTTACAATCATAAAAATGTTTAATTTACCGACTTGGTATATAGTAGTGTTTGTGTTTTGCCTGATATCGTTGCTTGCTCATTCGATGGCTTATACCGTAACTAATCTTGCGCCTATGAAACTCGGCGGTAAAAATAACGTCGGTATGCTCGGCGGATTTATGAACGGCTTAACGTATATAGGCAGCAGCATAAGTTCATACGGCTTGGGAGCGTTTGCAGACGCAAAAGGGTGGCTTGGCGTTATGTATTTGTTTCTGATAGTGTGCGTGATGCCCGTTTTTTTGGAAGCGGTATATTTAGTTGTCAAAAGCATTGTCAAGAAAAAGCAAGCGGGTAAAGAGTGTTGATCGCGCGAAACGGGCGAATATTTCAGGAACTTATTAAAAAAATAATTTTTAGGAGAAAAAAATGAACACGATAAGGATAGAGAAAGAAAAGAAGCTGGGAAAGATCAAGCCGATGCACTGCGGAAACAACGTAGCGGGGCTTGGGGGGGATTGCAACGGGCTGTATAAAGATTTAAAAATACCGTATACGCGGTTGCACGATTCGGCAACGATAGAAAGACATTTGGTAGACACGACGTCTGTTTTCCCGAATTTCGACGCGGACGAAAACAATCCTTTAAGCTACGATTTTGCGTTCACGGATTTTTATCTGCAAAACATAATTAAAACGGGGATGAAGCCGTATTACAGATTAGGCGTGACGATAGAGAATTACGCGTATATAAAAGCGTATAACATACACCCGCCGAAAGATTTCAAGAAATGGGCAAGGATATGCGAACACATAATAATGCACTATAACGAAGGCTGGAATAACGGATACAGCTACGGGATAGAATACTGGGAGATCTGGAACGAACCGGAAAACAGTCGCGATCCCGCGCGGAATCAGATGTGGACGGGAACGTTTGAAGAGCTTATCGAACTGTACGAAGTGACCGCGAATCATTTAAAGAACCGCTTTCCGGGAATAAAGGTAGGCGGTTACGGGTCGTGCGGGTTTTATTCTATATTGAACGAAACCGCGGGAGACGCGGCGTGCGTAACGGAAGATACCGATTATTTTATCGAGTGCGCGAATAAGTTTTTAAAGACGATATCTTCGTCGAAGCATAAAGCTCCGCTCGACTTTTTCTCGTGGCACTCGTACGGGACGTGCGAAAAGAACGTAAAATTTGCGAGATACGTAAGAAAGCTTTTAGACGATTACGGGTTTAAGAAGACGGAAAGTCACCTTAACGAATGGAATCCGTCTATGTGGATAAAGGGAACGCTTATAGACAGCTCGAATATACTTGCAAATATGCTGGCGTTGCAGAACGAGCCGCTGGATATGGCGATGTATTACCAGTTCAGAGTGGGAACGGATTATAACAGTCTGATAGATCCGTTAAAGAAGAATCCTATGAAAGGGTATTACGCGTTTAAGGCGTTTTCGTATCTGTACGAAAAGAAGGAACAGGTAAAAGTAACGTCGTACGGAGACGGAGGGATATATTATGCGGGAGCATACGACGGAAACGAAGGCGTGCTTGTGATAACGAACAATTCCAACACCGTAAACTGGACGGTGCTTGAAGGAATAGAAGTAAAGGAAGTAAAGCTTATAACCGAGCGGAACGACGATAATCTCGATACGATGAAAGGTGGAAACAAAACACAATTCGATTTATTTCCTTTCGAGTCGGCGGTAATAATATTCAACTGAAAAACCCTTTTTTGTGAGAAATAGTTATAGAGCGACGTTTATAGCCCTTTTTTGCAACATTCTGAAAAAATTTTGAACTTATAAAATTGTCCCGGCAGTCAGAGACT
>CAJLXC010000021.1 GCA_905210545.1 uncultured Eubacteriales bacterium
AAGCCGATTTTATTTATTTGAGAAGTGAAGCCGAAATCGATACGTCAAAGCCTTTGGTTTTAACGCATCCTACAGAGAGATGGAAAAGCATAACGTTTTATAATTACGAACTTAAATCTTTGCAGCAGGATATAATCAAAAACGGTAAATTGGTTTATAAAATGCCTGATCTTGCGGAAATAAAAGCCTATGCTAAAAAAGATCTAGACAGTTTTTGGGATGAATATAAACGTTTGGATAAACCGCACGTGTATAAAGTGGATTTATCGGACGGGCTTTACGAGTTGAAAAAGGATATGTTGGAAAAAATCAGAGGTAAGGGGAAAGATTGAAAACGATTGATAACGAATTCGGGGTAGATAAAAAAAAATATAAGCGAGACGAAGTAATAGGCTTATTACGCAGCCTTACGGATAAATTTAACGAGCGGCTGTCGGAACTCAAAGCTAACGTGTCCGAATTAAAGTCGGAAAACGACAAGCTTAAAGTCGAACTCGGAGTGTTTAAGGATAAAAATTCGATTATAGAAGCATCGATAAAAGATGCCCAAGAAAAAGCGTCCGATACCGAAGAGCGGGCAAGGCTAAGATATTCTTTGGTTATGGAAAGCCTTAAAAGGTTTTCGGAGAAATGGAACGGTTATTTCGAATATCTGAAAACCAAATATCCTTTATATCCCATAATAAAAAAGTCTGCGGAACTGAAAAACAAAATTAACGCCATAATGAATGACGAGGATGCGGAAAAATCCGTTTCCGTTATCAATGACGCGTTATCCGAGATTATAGAAGAAAAAAATCAACCATTCAACCCGAAAGAAATTATAAACGACTACGTTGCCGCTACAGGCGATAACGGGTTTGACCTTGACGAGGTGTTAAACCCCGGAGAGTTGCAACTGGAGGATTTATGCAAGGAACTGGGACTTCTGGAATAAAAAAGATAATAAAATTTATCGTTATACCCGTTGTGGTTGTTATTGTTCTTATAGCGATAGATCAGGTTAGCAAACTTTGTTTTAAAAATCTTAACGAAACGCGTAATTTAAGGGCAAATCAAATCGATATAATTAAAAATTTCTTTTATATAACTTATACGGAAAATCCCGGTTCGGCTTATGGCTTTTTATCCGATAAGTCATGGGCGCAGGCGTTTTTTAAGGTTCTGACCGCCGTCTCTTTGGTGTTGTTTTGTTTCCTTTATGCTTACGCTTATAAAAAAGAATATAAGCTTATGGCGTACTCTGTGGTGTTTATTACGGGCGGAACGGTCGGTAATTTTATTGACAGATTGATAAACGGCAAAGTCGTAGACTTTATGTGTGCGGAGTTTTTCGGTAAAAGACTTTTCGGCATATTTAATTTTGCCGATTTGTTCCTTACGGCAGGCGTTATAATGATTATAATACATTTTCTGTTTTTTGACGAGAGCGCCTTGTTTGGTAAAAAAGATGCAAAAAAAGAAATTTCTGATAAATGACGGAGACGGAATACGAGCAGACGTGTATCTGAGCGATAAAACAGGTTTTTCTCGTTCTCATATAAAAAAAATTTGCGACGAGGGCAATCTCTCTGTAAACGATAAAATAAGGAAAAGCAACTATAAACTGAAAATTTCCGACAGGGTAGAGCTTTTGCTGCCGGAAAGCGTAAATCTCGATGCCGTTCCCGAAAATATTCCTATCGATATCATTTATCAGGATAACGACGTTGCGGTGATAAATAAGCCGCAAGGAATGACCGTTCACGCCGGCAACGGAACGCATGGCGAAACGCTTGTAAACGCGCTTTTATATCATTTGGACAGCCTATCGGGGATAAACGGAGTTATCAGACCCGGAATCGTGCATAGAATCGATAAAAACACTTCCGGATTGCTGGTTGTCGCCAAAAACGACAAAGCCCACGTTTCCCTTGCAAAACAACTTGAAAATAAAACCTGCAAAAGGATATATATTGCTTTGCTTGAAGGAATCGTTAAAGATGATGAAGGCGTAATCGACACTTTTATCGGCAGAGATCCTAAAAATCGTACAAAAATGGCTGTTGTTAAAAGCGGAAGACAAGCAGTTACCGAATATAAGGTGCTTAAAAGATACGATAAAGGATATACTTTATGCGAGTTTTCGCTTAAAACAGGCAGAACGCATCAAATACGCGTACATTGTAAATATATAGGACACCCGATAGTCGGGGATAAAGAATACGGATATAAGAATTGTAAATTTAAACCGGAAGGACAGCTGTTGCACGCAAAACATTTGGAATTTATTCATCCGACAACGGGTGAAAAAGTTTCTTTTGACGCGCCTCTTCCTGAACATTTTAAAAAAATAATTGAAAAATTAGATAATATTTAAGGAGATTAACAATGAAAGAAACTCAAAAAAAGGTAAACGTATTGCATTTTATAGCATTTATTTCGCTGGTTGTTTTTGCTGTTTTGCAAGTCTTTTGCGCACTTAAAAGCGTAATTCAACTCGGCGCGGTATTAACTAACATTCTTGAAACGGTTAAAAACTTAGGTATAATACTCGTCTTCGGAATAACCGCCTGGGAGTTTGTTGCGGGCAGATCAAAAGGTTTTAAAATTACTTACTGGATATGCCTTGTTATCTTTATTCTTGCAACGATAGGACTTTGGGTTTTTAATAAGTGATATATGGCTAATCCTTTAGTTGCGATAGTCGGCAGACCGAACGTCGGTAAATCCACCTTTTTTAATAAGGTGGTGGGTAAAAGATTGTCGATTGTAGAAAATTTTCCCGGAGTAACGAGAGATCGCTTATATGCCGACGCGGAATGGTGCGGCAAATATTTCACGCTGGTAGACACAGGCGGTCTTGAATTGAAATCTACGGACGAAATGTGGGTTCACATTCAGAAACAGGCAGAAATAGCGATTGAAACGGCTGACGTTATAATTTTATTTACGGACGCTAAATCGGGGTTGACTTCTGCCGATTACGACGTTGCCGCAAAACTCCGTAAATCAGGTAAGCCCATCGTTCTTGCCGTAAATAAACTCGATAATTACGATCCCGCTAAGCTCTTTGAATTTTACAATCTCGGCATAGGAGAGCCTTTCGGCATTTCTGCCGAACACAGTACCGGTATAGGCGATTTGTTAGATGAAGTCGTTTCTCATTTTAAGGACGAAGGCGAAAACCCCGATGATGGTTCGATTAAAATCGCCATAGTCGGAAAGCCTAATGCGGGCAAATCAAGTTTATGTAATAAAATACTGGGTTTTGACAGGACGATTGTGTCAGACATAGCCGGTACGACGCGCGACGCTATCGATACTCCGTTTGAATATAACGGCAAGAAATTTACGCTTATAGACACCGCGGGAATAAGAAAGAAAAAAAACGTTGAAGAAGACGTTGAATATTACAGCGTTTTGCGCGCTCTCGGAGCAATCCGTCGTGCAGACGTTTCGGTGATAATGGTCGATTCCGAAATAGGGTTGACCGAACAAGACGTTAAGATTTGCGGATACGTACACGAGCAGAATAAACCGTCTGTTCTTGTTATGAATAAGTGGGATTTGATTGAAAAAGACACCCATACCGTCGAAAAATTCAACGCAAAACTGTCAGAAGATCTTAAGTTTATGAACTATCTGGTAACGGTTTACGTTTCCGCAAAGACCGGGCAGAGAACGGAAAAAATTCTTACGCTCGTTGAAAAAGTATACGAAAACGCTCAAAAACGCATTTCGACAGGGCAGCTTAACGATTTGATTTTCGACGCGGTGAGAGCAAACGAACCGCCTTCGGTAAACGGCAAGCGTCTTAAAATAAATTACGCCACGCAGACGGGCGTAAATCCGCCCACGTTCGTTTTTTTTGTAAACGAATCCGCGCTTATGCATTTTTCTTATAAAAGGTATCTGGAAAACTGTATAAGAAACGCTTACGATTTTTCGGGTACTCCTATTTATTTGCAAACTCGTGAAAAGGATGAAGACGAATTATAAATTAAGTTATGAACTATAAACTTATGCTTGCGATTTTCGCGATTTGTTCCTACTTTATAGGAAACGTGAACTTCGCTCTTATCATCTCGAAGTTAAAACATAAAGATATAAGAAAAATGGGTAGCGGAAATCCCGGGACGTTGAATATGAGTAGAAATCTCGGTATTAAAATCGGGATTTTGACTTTGGTTCTCGACGCATTGAAGGGTGCCGTTCCCGCTCTTTTCGGGTACGTCTTTTTTTTGAAATATAATTTCCCCGATACTGTTTTTTCCGTTTCGGATTTTGCTATGTATCTTTGCGGCTTGTTCGTTATAGTGGGGCATATTTTTCCCGTGTTTCTTAAATTTAAAGGCGGCAAAGGGATTGCTTCTACTATGGGCGTTGTAATTGTATGTACGGCGGTACACGGTCTGTGGGTGCTTTTGGCTGTCGCTTCGATAGCCGCGGCGGTACTGTTTATTTACTACACCGAATTCGGCGGAATGGGGTCTTTTATCGCAATAACGCCGCCGCTTATTTTCAGCGCGCTGTTTTTATATTGCAAATACGGATTCGGTAATGCCGAAACGCCTTATCTGTTGGCTTCGGATATTTGCATATTTGCATTCTTTTTCTTTACCTGGCTTGCTCATCGTAAAAATATATACAGAATGCTTAACGGAACGGAACATCCGACGTCTATAAAAAGCATGACCAAAAAAAAACAAAAAATCTGCGACAGAATAACGAAACTAAGATAAATTTGTTAAATAAGCTTGTTTTCTCATATTCGACTTTAATCTCTCATATATTATTCGTGTAATATGTGGGAGGTTTTTTTTATGGATAAATACGATATTTACAACGATATATCGGCAAGGACGGGCGGTGAAATTTTTATAGGCGTAGTCGGACCGGTCAGAACGGGAAAATCTACGTTTATAACTAAGTTTATGGAGAATTTTGTAATTCCGAATATAAGCGGAAAGTTACAAAAACAAATAGCAACAGACGAAATGCCTCAGTCTGCCGACGGAAAAACCATTATGACTACACAGCCGAAATTCGTTCCCGCAAACGCGGTAAAGGTTCAGTTTAAAAACAAATCCTCGGCAAACGTCAGATTAGTCGATTGCGTAGGTTATTTTGTAGACGGCGCAAACGGAGCTGAGGAAAACGATAAACCCAGACTGGTAAAAACGCCTTGGAGCAACGAGGAAATTCCTTTTGAAAAAGCAGCCGAGATAGGAACGGAAAAAGTTATAAAAGATTACTCTACGATAGGGATTATGGTTACGACGGACGGAACGATAGGAGAAATTCCGCGAGCCGATTACGTTAAGGCCGAAGAAAAAACCGTAAAACAACTGAAAAAATGCGGCAAACCTTTTATTATAGTTCTTAATTCCAAAAGTCCCGATTCTCCGTCCGCAATAAAGCTTTGCGGCGAATTAGAAGAAAAATATGGTGTTTCCGTAATGAGCGTAAGCGTTGCGGAATTAAACGCTCAAAACATAAGTTCGATTATGGAAACGGTTTTAATGGAATTTCCGTTATATGCTTTCAACGTCGATATCCCGGAATGGATGAGAGTTTTGCCCGAAGACAACGTAATCATTTCCGCTTTATTGAAACGAGTGAAAGACGTTTCTTCCGAAATGTTTAAAATGCGCGATTACGCATCGTTTGAAGACGCGTTTTCGCAGGACGAATATTTTAACTCTTCCGAGGTCGAAGAAATTAAGCCCGGCGAAGGCGTTTCCGATTATAAACTTACCTGTAAAAACGGCTTATATTATAAAGTATTATCCGATGAATGCGGTGAAAACATTAACGACGATTACGAATTGTTTAATTATATTAAAAGTTTTTCTCAGGCGAAAAAGGAATATACTAAAATAAAAGACGCATTAAGTAAAGCCGAAAGCGACGGCTACGGAATTGTCTTGCCTACGATAGAAGAAATGAATCTCGAAGAGCCTGCTTTGGTTAAACAGGGCGGAAGATACGGGGTTAAGCTTAAAGCTTCCGCGCCGAGCCTTCATATTATGAAAGTTGACGTTGCAACGGAAGTTTCTCCTTTGGTGGGAACCGAAAAACAGGGCGAAGATCTGATAAAATTTATAAGGAATAAATTCGAAGACAATCCGTCGGGAATATGGGAAACGAATATGTTCGGTAAGTCTTTGCAGGAACTTGTGGGTGAGGGCGTCGCGAATAAAATTAACGCCATGCCTAAAGACGCTCAGAACAAAATGAGAAAAACGGCGACACGTATAGTTAACGAAAATAAAGGCGGTCTTATCTGTATCTTGCTGTAATTTGCTTGTAAAAACAAGCGAAGAACAAATTTTAAAGGGGTATTGTATAAATGTGAAAAATTTTTCATAATTTATGTTTTTTTCTCTTGACAATAAAAATTCGTTGTGCTATGCTATATTAGCAAAGGGTAATATAGGTAGTGTATGAACAGCTGTATTAAGGGGAATCACGAGAAAATCAAGAAAAAGCTTTCCGGCTCAAACGAGTATTCCGAAAGCGTGAAAGAAATAAGCGAGATTTTTTCGCTTCTCGGTGAACCCGCGAGGGTTAAAATTCTGCTTGCTTTAATGGAAGGAGAGCTTTGCGTTTATCACATTTGTGAGATTACGGGAGGAAAGCAGTCCGCAATCTCGCAACATTTGAGAAAACTTAAAGATAAAAACATAATAAAATCCCGCAAAGAAGCAAATCAGGTACTGTATTCCATTGCAGACGATCATATTGCGACGATTGTAAAAACGGCATTGAAACACAGAGGTTGTAAATTTGACTGAATTTAAGGCAATAGCGATATTGCCTTAAATAAACAAAACAATATTAGTATATAATCATATATTGATTATATAAGGAGATAACTATGGAAGAACTCAAACATAAACATAACGAATGCGATTGTGAAGAATGTCGGCCGGAAAACTCCGGTTTAACCTGCGGCTGTTCCGCCTGTAAGCATAAACACGGTGCAAAAGACGGGAAAGAAGGATTCCTGAACGAACACGGTTTTGATTTGATTAAAATAATCGTTTCGTCTTTATTGCTTCTTTCGACGATTGTTTTTAAATGCGACGATACCGTAAAAGTTGTATTGTGCATTATCGCATACTTTATTTCCGCTTACGAAATATTTATTAACTGTATTAAAGGCATAGCGAATAAGAATTTTCTTGACGAAAACACGTTAATGTTTATTGCCTCTGTCACGGCTTTTTGTCTCGGAAATTATTCAGAAGGCGTGTTTATCGTCGTGTTATATGCATTAGGAGAACTCCTCGAAGACGTGGCAACCGATAATTCGAGAAAGAAGATAGCGGGGCTTTCGGAGTTAAAAAGCGTCACGGCGAGAGTTATCACTAAAACGGGTTTTGCGGACGTTTCTCCCGCAAGCGTGGAAGTTGGAACGCTTATAGAAGTCAGAAAAGGCGACAGAGTTCCTATAGACGGAATTCTGGTCGGCGCATCCGCGGAATTCGATATGAAAGCGATAACGGGTGAAAGCAAACCCTACGTAATCGAAGACGGTCAGACCGTATACAGCGGCGCGATAAATACGGGAAACTCCGTTGTGATAAAAACGACTAAACTGTATAAAGACAGTACCGTAGAAAAGATTATCTCTATGGTTGAAGGCGCGAACGCGCAAAAAGCGAAAAGTCAGAAGTTTATAACTTCTTTTGCAAAGGTTTATACGCCGATCGTCGTTTTAGCCGCGCTTGTCGTTGCTTTTATACCGCCGCTTTTCGACGGAATGAATTTTTCTTTCTGGATATATAAAGCATTGTCTTTCCTCGTTGTTTCCTGTCCTTGCGCTCTGGTCATTTCTGTTCCTCTTGCGTTCTTTACGGGTATAGGCAATATGGCGAAAAACGGCGTTCTCGTGAAAGGCAGTAATTATATAGACGCGCTTGCGGGAGTAAAAACAACCGCTTTCGATAAAACGGGAACGTTAACTAAAGGCGAGTTCGGCGTTGAAAGCGTAAAAACTTTTTCGGATATGAGCGAAGAAGAGGTTATCGCTTTTGCGGCGGCTTTGGAAAGTAAATCCACTCATCCTATATCTAAAGCGATATGCGCCCGTAACGGAGGAGAATCTGTTTTAAAAGCGGAAAACGTTAAAGAGATTTCAGGCAAGGGAATTGCAGGTACGGTAAAGGGAAGAAAAATACTTGTGGGAAACGCCAAGCTGATGGTGGATAACGATATAGAAATCGACAACGATAATTATTACGGAACGGTAATTTACGTGGCGGCAGACGGAAAATTAGAAGGTAAAATCTATATCTGCGACAGCATAAAAGAAGAGGCTCGCGAAACTATAGAGCTTCTTAAAAATGCAGGCGTAAACGAAACGGTTATGTTTTCGGGAGATAACGCGACCGTTTGCGAGAAAGTAGGCAATCAAATTAAAATCGACAGAATTTATTCCGAATTGTTGCCGGAACAAAAAGCCGAAAAGCTTAATGAACTGAAACAAAAAAATAACGGTAAGGTTCTTTTTGCAGGGGACGGAATAAACGACGCGCCGTCGCTCGCGCTTGCAGACGTTGGCGTGGCAATGGGTGCGCTCGGCAGCGAAATAGCCGTCGAAAGCGC
This sequence comes from uncultured Eubacteriales bacterium, assembly GCA_905210545.1. GTDB lineage: Bacteria > Bacillota > Clostridia > Christensenellales > Borkfalkiaceae > UBA1259. The sequence continues at coordinate 8,596 of CAJLXC010000021.1, forward strand.
GGACGTCGTTATTATGGATGACGATATTAAAAAAATACCTTATGCGATTAAGAAGTCTAAAACGATCAGAAGAAAGGTTATCGAAAACATCGCGGGATCTCTCGCTATAAAAGCAATTATAATGTTATTGACGCTTACGACCGGCGTGCCGGTTTGGTTGGCGATGTTCGGTGACGTAGGGGTAATGCTTCTCGCCGTTCTCAATTCGTTGACGATTCGATAATAACGTGGGATATATTAAAAGCGGGCGTTTAATTACGCCCGCATTAAAAACGTTTCAATTTATACTTTTTTATACGTTGAATTTAAACAGTACCACGTCTCCGTCTTTAATTACGTAATCTTTTCCTTCCGATCTGACTTTGCCTTTTTCTTTCGCCGCGGAAAGAGAACCCGATTCAACCAAAACGTCATAATCGACTATTTCCGCACGGATAAATCCCTTTTCGAAATCGGAATGAATTTTTCCCGCCGCCTGGGGGGCTTTTGTGCCGTTTTCGATAGTCCAGGCTCTTACTTCTTTTTCTCCTGCGGTAAGATAACTGATAAGTCCAAGCAATTTATAAGAAGCTTTTATAAGCTTATCCAGACCGCTTTCTTTAACGCCGAGTTCGGTTAAAAACATTTGTTTTTCCTCCTCAGGAAGGGAAGAGAGTTCTTCTTCGGTTTTTGCGCAGACAGCCATAAATTCGGAGTTTTCCGATTTGGCGAAATCCGATACTTTTTTCGCGAGAGGAATGTCTTCGTCGGCTTTTCCCATATCGTCTTCGCTGACGTTGGCGGTATAAATCACGGGTTTATCCGTCAGAAGAAACAAACTTTTCAGGTATGCTTTTTCTTCGTCGTTTACGACAAGCGTTCTCGCGGGTTTCAGCTCGTTGAGATGGTTTAATAAGCGTGTTAAAAAGTCGGTTTCGATTTTATACTTTTTATCCCCGGTTTTAACTAACCCCTGAGCCTTGTCGAGTTTCTTTTTCACCGTTTCGATATCGGCGAAAATAAGCTCGAGGTTTATCGTTTCTATATCGCGTATAGGATCTACGTCGTTTTCTACGTGAGTGACGTTTTCGTCTTCGAAACATCTTACGACGTGTACTATCGCGTCGGTTTCGCGAATGTTGGCAAGAAATTTGTTTCCCAGCCCTTCGCCTCTTGAAGCGCCTTTGACAAGTCCCGCAATGTCTACGAATTCGACTACTGCGGGGGTGATTTTTTTTGTATTATACATTTTGCCGAGAATGTTTAACCTGTTATCGGGAACGGCAACCACGCCGACGTTCGGTTCGATTGTGCAGAACGGATAATTAGCGCATTCCGCGCCCGCTTTGGTTATTGCGTTAAAAAGCGTTGATTTTCCTACGTTCGGCAGACCTACTACACCTAATTTCATTATCGATACTCCGTTATTTGTTTAACTTTTACAATTATAAAGCAAAATCGTTAAAATTACAAGTTTTTGATTTGCTTTTTTCATAAATAATGTGATAAAATAAAATAAAGATTACGGACGGTTTATATGGATTACAAAAATTACATTGCAGAAAAAATATATATTGACGGATTAAGTAAAGACGAGTTACGGTCGTTTATAGAAATTCCGCCGGATAATCAGATGGGCGATTACGCTTTGCCGTGTTTTAAGCTTTCTAAGATTCTTAAAACCTCGCCGATAAAAATAGCATCCGAGCTTAAAGAAAAATTTGTTGCAGACGACGTGATAGAAGAAGTTTCCGCTGTCGGCGGTTATTTGAATTTTAAAGTCAACCGCGCGGTTTTCGCAAAATCGGTTTTAGACGAAATTTTGTCGGAAGCGGATAAATACGGCTCTTGTTCCGTAGGCAAAGGCAAAACCGTTTGTATCGATTATTCATCCATAAACATAGCAAAACCGTTTCATATCGGACATTTAAGCACTACCGTTATAGGCAGCGCGTTATGCAAGATTTTCAGATTTTCGGGGTATAAAGTAGTAGGGATAAACCATCTCGGCGATTACGGCACTCAGTTCGGAAAGCTTATCGTCGCTTATAAGCTATGGAGCAACGAAGACCTTGTAAAAGAAGGACGCTTAAAAGAGCTTACGAGGTTATACGTAAAGTATCATGAAGAAGCCCGTAAAAACCCCGAACTCGATGACGAAGCAAGACGGTATTTCAAGTTGATAGAAGACGGAGATTCTTCGGCTCTTGCATTGTTTGACACGTTTAAACGCATCACGCTCGAAGAAGTCGAAAAGATATATAAAGAACTTAACGTTACTTTCGATTCTTATGCGGGAGAGAGTTTTTATAACGATAAGATGCAACCCGTGGTTGAAGAACTCAAAGAGAAAGGTCTTCTTAAAACCTCGGACGGCGCGTCTATCGTCGATCTGGAAGAATACGGAATGCCGCCTTGTCTTATTCTTAAATCAGACGGTTCGTCTTTATATGCGACGCGTGATATCGCGGCCGCGATATACCGAAAAAACACTTATGATTTCTATAAATGCCTTTACGTCGTGGCTTATCAGCAGAATTTGCATTTCAAACAGTTTTTTAAGGTCATAGAACTGATGGGCAAGCCGTGGGCAAAAGACCTCGTTCACGTTGCTTACGGTATGGTCAGCATGGAAAGCGGTTCTATGAGTACGAGAGAGGGTAAAGTCGTTCTTTTAGAAGACGTGATTTCTAAAACGGTAGAAAAGGCTTATAAGGTCATAGAAGAGAAAAATCCGAATCTTAAAGATAAAGAAAAGACCGCGAGAGCGGTGGGAACGGGCGCGGTTATATTCAGCGCGCTTTGCAATAATAAAATTAAAGATATCGTTTTCAGTTATGACAGAGTTTTGTCTTTCGAGGGGGAAACTTGTCCGTATTTACAGTATTCCGTCGCAAGATGCAACAGCGTTCTGAATAAAAACAAGAAGGCGGGGGCTTTTACCGTTTCCGAAATGAACGACGACGAATATCAGGTGATAACCATACTCGGGAGATTCGGAGAAGCGGTTTTAAGCGCGGCGGATAAATACGAGCCTTCTATCGTTACGAGATACGCTCTCGATCTTGCTTCGGCGTTCAACAAATTTTATATCAGCAGTAAAATCGGTTGCGAAGACGATAATTTACGGAATTTCAGACTGTCGGTTACGAAAGCCGTAAAAATAACTCTTACAAACGCTTTGACTTTGCTCGGTATTCAGACGGTAGAGGAAATGTAAAATGAATAAAGCTGTAATATTCGATTTAGACGGAACACTTATCGATTCCGTTCCCGATATAGCGGAAAATATAAATATTATGCTTAAACATTTCGGCTATCCCGTGCTTTCGGAAGAAGAAATAAAAGCCAAGGTCGGACACGGCGCGAGAAATCTCGTTAAAGATTGCATAGGCAAATCGCTGACGGATAAAGAGCTTGACGAGCGTCTGGAATTTTACAATTATCAATACACTAATTCCGGCAGCCCAAAAACCCGCTTGTATAAAGGGATTCCCGAAACGTTGAAAGAATTGAAAAAACGCGGTTATAAACTTGCGATTTTAACCAACAAACCTCAGGAAACGACGGATAACGTAATCAAAAATCACATGAGCGATTTGAATTTTGATAAAGTGGTCGGTCAAAGCGGTTCGGTTAAATGCAAGCCCGATAAAGCAGCCACGCTTGCTATTCTTAAAGAATTAAACGTTCTTCCCGAAAACACGTATTTCGTCGGTGACGGGGACGCGGACGTTTTAACTTCTCTTAATTCGGGAACTAACGGTATTGCCGTTTTGTGGGGTTACTCTTCTAAAGAAAAACTCGCGGCGTTCGGGGCGACCGCTTTTGCTTATAAGCCGGAAGATCTTCTGAAAATCATTCAATAATTTTTAAAATAATTCTTTATCGAACAAGAGGTGCTTTTTGCGTACAGACTATAAGGTTGCGATCGTCGGAGGGGGAGCATCGGGTTTATTATGTGCCGTCGAGCTTCTTAAGGGAGACAACGCTTTGCGCGGTGAAAACGTTTTAATTGCGGAACGCAATGAGCGCGTGGGGAAAAAGCTTGTTGCCACCGGAAACGGGCAAGGCAATTTTACTAATTCCGAAGTTTCCGATAATCATTTTTACGGCGATAAACTTTTTATTAAAACTTTTCTTAAAAACTCTTTGATAGATTTGCCTGCTTATTTCGGAGATTTAGGCGTTCCGCTCGTTTCCGAGAGCGACGGCAGATATTATCCGCTTTCCAAACAGGCTTCGTCTTCTCTCGATATAATCAGAAAATTTTTGAATTATAAAAAATGCGACGTATTCACGTCGACTTTTGTGAAAACCATCGATTTTAAAAACAATGTTTTCAAATTGACTTTTGCCGACGGGAATACCGTTCGCGCGGAAAGACTTGTAATAGCAACAGGCGGTTGCGCGGGTAAGCAATTCGGAACGGACGGATTCGGTTATCGCTTAGCCGAGAAATTCGGACATAAAACGACGAAATTAGCACCGTCGCTCGTACAGGTAAAAACCGAAACGCGGTCTATTAAAGGTCTTAAAGGAATAAAAGAAAGAGTAGGGCTTTCGCTGTGCGACGGAGAAAGGTTTATTTCTTCTTGCTGCGGAGACTTGTTATTTACCGATTACGGAGTATCGGGAAACAGCGTTTTTTCTCTCTCTTCTAAAATAGAAGAATTAAAAAATCCGTTTTTCTCAATAGATTTTCTTCCTTCGTATTCTCCGGCAGAGTTAGAAGAATTGCTTTCAAAACGATTAAACACCGCATATATAGGGAAAGATGATTTATTGACCGGCATAATCAATAAAAAAACGGGACAATCGATATTGAAAGACATAACGAAACCGACAGCCGAAACAATAACTCGCGCAGTAAAAAATTTCCGATTAAAAATAATCGGAACGCTCGGTTTTGATTACGCGCAGGTGACGAAAGGCGGAATCGATACGCGAGACGTTAACCCGTTCTCAATGCAAAGCAAATTAAACGACAGCCTTTTTCTTATAGGTGAAATATTGAACGTGGACGGCGATTGCGGCGGGTATAATCTGACCTTTGCTTTTTCTTCCGGAATTATCGCGGCAAAAAATATCAAAACGTCGTTCGGCGTAAAGTCTTCTCAATAAAATCAACAGCAAATACAATTTAATTAAGAGGTTTATAATGATGAAATTAAAACATCTTACCACCGATATGTTAAAAAATCAACACCTTTCTATCGTGAGAGAAATAGGAAGATATATAGGCGTTAAATCGCCCGCAAGTAAAAATAAAATAGAGCTTATCGAAGGGATACTCGCCATTCAGGACGGAAAAATCGAACCCGATCCCGCGACGCTTAAAAGAAGAGGCGCGCCGACTAAATATACGGTTGATATTTCAGATTTTTTACAGCCCGCTTACGACGATCAGACGCCTTATTCCGTTTCGGCGTCTAAAGAACCTTTAGACGTAATAGTGTTAAACGATTCGGGGAATACCGAAAATGCGGACAATATTCATTTGGAAAATTTTTTAAAGGCTTACGACAAGGCTTTTAAGCAACCTGATTCGACGCAGAACTTCAAGGGGGTTAAGAACGATTGCTTTATAGTAGAAGGAGTTTTGGAACAACACGTTTCGGGTTATGGCTTTTTAAGAGCAAATAATTACGAAAACTCCAAAGACGACGCCTACGTTTCTAATCAGAACATAAAAAAATTCAATCTGCGTCGCGGAGACAAGGTTAAGGCGGTTGCCAAACTTGTCAGAGAAGGCGATTCCGCCGCACTTCAGGACGTTATATCGATAAACGATTTAGATCCCAAACTGTTTTTAAAGCGAAATAATTTTGACGATTTGACCCCATATTATCCTACGGAAAGGTTAAAGCTCGAATTGCCTGACAAAGAAGACGAAATCGCTATAAGATGTATCGATTTGTTTGCCCCTGTCGGTATGGGACAAAGGGGGCTTATAGTCGCTCCGCCAAAGACCGGTAAAACGACGTTGCTCAAAAAAATAGCGCAATCTATAGAGAATAATTACAAAAACGTTAAGCTTTTCGTTCTTCTTATCGACGAACGACCGGAAGAAGTAACCGATATTAAACGCAGCGTTTCGGGCGAAGTCGTTTTCTCTACGTTTGACGAAAGCGCGGAACATCATATACGTGCCGCAGAACTTGTCATAAACAGAGCAAAGCGTCTTGTAGAAGTCGGGCAAAACGTTGTTATCTTAATGGATTCCATTACGCGGCTTGCAAGGGCTTATAATAATACCGTAGATTCTTCCGGCAAAATCTTATCCGGCGGATTAGATCCGGCAGCGCTTCAAGGACCTAAAAGATTTTTCGGCGCGGCGAGAAATATCGAAAACGGAGGCAGCCTTACCATTTTATCCACGGCTCTTATCGATACGGGAAGCCGAATGGACGACGTGATTTACGAAGAGTTTAAGGGAACGGGAAATATGGAAATTCATTTATCGCGAGAATTATCCGAAAAAAGAATTTTCCCCGCAATCGATTTGTATAAATCGGGTACGCGAAAAGACGAGTTGCTTCTTTCTGAAAAGGAATTGTCTGCGGTATATAAGTTGAGAAAAATTCTTTCGGAGCGGGAAAATGCGACCGATACGCTTATAGAAATGTTGAAAAAAACAAAAAGCAACGACGATCTCGTATCGAATAAACTTGACGTATGGATGAAAATTTACAGTAAATCATGAAATCGCTAAAAAATAAAACCATAGATTTTCCGTTGTCAGATGCCGGCGAATTATTAAATAAATACGTTTCTGCCGAAGAATACGACGGGGAAAAAACAGACGTAACCGTCTGCGGAGACGCGTTTGAAACGTTAAAAAAGATAAAAGACGACTCGGTAAATCTTCTTATTGTCGATCCTCCGTATGATTTGAATAAAAATTTCAACGGTTCGGTTTTTAAGAAAATGGGAACGGAAAAATATGCCGAATACACTCAAAGCTGGATAGACGCGGTTAAGCCGAAATTAAAAAGAACGGCAAGCGTTTACGTTTGTTCCGACTGGAGAAGTTCCGTTTCGCTTGCTCCCGTCATAGACAAAAATTTTATTTTAAGAAATCGTATCACGTGGGAGAGAGAAAAAGGTCGCGGGGCGAAATCTAACTGGAAAAATTCTATGGAAGATATTTTTTTCGCAACCGTAAGCGACGAGTACGTTTTTAACCTTCAAGCCGTAAAACAGGTGAAAAGAGTAATCGCCCCTTATAAAAACAACGGAAAGCCCAAAGACTGGGAAGAAAACGAAAACGGAAAATTCAGATTGACTTGTCCTTCCAACTTCTGGAACGATATTTCCGTTCCGTACTGGTCAATGACGGAAAATACCGCTCATCCTACGCAAAAACCGGAAAAACTTTTAGCAAAGCTTATTCTGGCAAGTTCCAACGAAAACGATTTGATTCTCGATATTTTTTCGGGAAGCGGAACGACGGGCGTCGTAGCGAAAAAGTTAGGCAGAAAATTTATCGATATAGAAAAAAACGAACAGTATTGCGCGTGGGCGGAGTACAGGTTGAGCCGGGCGGAAACGGATAAGCGAATCCAAGGTTACGAAAACGGAGTGTTTTACGCAAGGAATCAAAACGTTGTTAAAATAAAATAAATAATTTACGGGCTTTACAATTCTTGCGGTGGACAAAAAAGTTTTAATGTTGTATAATTTTTATGGTACTTAAGAAAATATGCCGAAAATGTTTTAGCGATTATTTTCGTTCCGTATTTTTTAACCAAATTATAATCGAATAAGGAAAACAGGAGAAAAACAATGAATCAATCGATTTATAAAAGAGTAATCGTTAAGCTTTCGGGCGAAGCACTTGCGGGAGATAAGGGCAACGGCATAGACGAGAAAACGTTGAACGAGGTTATCGAACAGATAATAGAGGTGAAAAACCTCGGCGTTCAGATAGGTATAATCGTCGGCGGCGGAAATTTCTGGCGCGGCAGACAAGGAACCGAAATGGACAGATCGACTGCGGACCATATGGGAATGCTTGCCACGGTTATAAACGCGCTTGCCATACAAGACGCGCTGGAAAGAAAAGGCGTTCCCACGCGCGTGCAAACGGCGCTTACGATAACGCGCGTTGCAGAACCGTATATTTTAAGAAAAGCCTTGTCGCATCTTAATAAAGGAAGAATCGTTATTTTTGCTTGCGGCACGGGCAATCCGTATTTTACTACGGACACCGCCGCGGCTTTAAGAGCTGCGGAAATCAACGCAGACGTTCTTCTTCTTGCGAAAAACGTCGACGGTATTTACGATTCCGACCCAAAAGTTAATCCGTCTGCTAAAAAATTCGACGTGGTTTCTTATAAAGACTTTATAGCAAAGGGTTTAAGGGCTATGGATACAACGGCAATAACCATCTGTATGGAGAATAATATTCCCGTTCTTGCATTCGGTCTTTTTGAGAAAAACGCACTTTACCGCGCCGTTACCGGAGAAAAAATAGGAACGCTTATTAAATAGTCGGACGAGTATTTTGCAATTTAAAAATAATTCGATTTTTATAAATTACAAAAATCTTTTAAAAATAAGGAGAAAAATATGTCAATTGAAAACGAAAAATTTGAAACTCTTATGATGGAAATTATGGATAAAACCGAAAAGACTTTATCCGTTCTTAATTCCGAATACGTATCGATAAGAGCAGGCAGAGCTAATCCTCATATTCTCGATAAGGTTCTCGTCGATTATTACGGAACTCCCACGCCTATAAATCAGGTCGGGAATCTTTCCGTAACCGAAGGCAGATGTCTTGTTATTGCGCCTTGGGACGCGTCTATGTTAAAAGTTATAGAAAAACAGCTTTTAGCCGAGAATATAGGAATTACGCCTTCCAACGACGGTAAGGTAATCAGACTTGTTTTTCCGATGCTTACGGAAGAAAGAAGAAAAGAGCTTGTAAAACAAGTTAAAAAATTAGCCGAAGACTCTAAAATCGCAACGAGAAACGTCAGACGCGAAGCAATGGAGTTTCTTAAAAAGATGAAAAACGATAAAGAAATTTCCGAAGACGAACACAGCGTTTGCGAGAAAGACGTAGATAAGCTTATTTCCGAAGCGGTGGAAAAAATCGATAAGCTTTGCGCCGAAAAAGAAAAAGATATCATGACCGTGTAATTATGTCAAACGATAACAAAAAAATTCCCGCGCACGTGGGAATAATTATGGACGGGAACGGCAGATGGGCTATGCAGAGAAAAAAGCCGCGTTCTTACGGACATAAAGCCGGTTCCGATAACGTCGATAAAATAGTTACGTATGCATTTAAAAACGGTATAAAAGTCTTGTCGCTATATGCTTTTTCCTGCGAGAACTGGTCGCGCCCGAAAGAAGAAGTTGACGAGCTTATGTCGCTTTTGGAAAAATATTTTAAAAAGTTCATTAGCAAAATTCTTAAAAAGAACGTCAGATTATCCGTAATGGGCGATGTTTCCGTGTTGTCCGATAAGCTTAAAAAGGTAATATCGGAAGGCGTCGAAAAATCTGCCGCAAACGACGAATTCGTTCTTAATATAGGGATAAATTACGGCGGCAGACAAGAAATCGTAAAAGCGGTTAAAGAGATCGTATCGGCAGGCGAAGAAATAACAGTCGAAAACATTTCCACTCATTTATATACTTCTTCTTTCGGAGACCCCGACCTGATAATAAGAACGGGCGGGGAATTACGTCTGTCTAATTTTATGCTTTATCAAGGAGCTTATTCCGAATTGTATTTTACCGACGTTTTATGGCCGGACTTTAACGAATCGGAATTCGATAAGGCTGTTTCGGACTTTGGGGAAAGGCACAGAAGATTTGGCGGAATTTAAGGATATATTTAAAGACAAAAGGAGTTAAAGAATGAAAACGAGATCGATTTCGAGCGTTGTTTTCGTAATAATAGTGGTCGGATTTTTTCTGTTAAGACAGTTTGTTCTGATACCGCTTTTTGACGTTCTCGTCGGTTTTTTTATAGCGATGGCTACGTTTGAGCTTGCGCGCGCATTGAAAGAATATTCGGTTAAAGGGAATTTTGCCGTTGCCGCCGTTTACGGTGTTTTGTTTACTCCGATTTACGCCGTGTTAAGATACGCCGTTAATACCGATTACGTCTGGCTGTATATGTTGATTCTTGCTTTGGCGGGAGTCGTTTATTCGCTCATCGGTTGCGCTGTCGGAAAGTGTTTTAATAAATTCGCCGCAACCGTTTTGCCGTTTGTTTATCCCGCGTTGTTGATGTTGACGCTTCTTTTGGCGGGCGATCTAAAAGAGCCTAAAGGCTTCCTTGCCGTTTTGCTTGTTTTTGTTATTTCTCCTTGCGCAGACAGTCTCGCATACCTTGTGGGAATGATTTATAACAAAATAAAAAAAGGTCAGGCAAAAAAGCTTTGCCCTAAATTAAGCCCTAATAAAACGTGGGCAGGGGCTATCGGCGGCGTTATGGGCGGCGTACTCGGCGCAATGCTCGTGTGTCTTATTTTTAACGATAAAATCGTTGAAATCCAAAATTCCATACCGGATTCTGCTCGTTTTTCTTATCCTTACCTGCATTTTGCGATTATAGGTTTTATAGGGGCGATATTGACGGAAGTCGGAGATTTGTTCGAAAGTTTTATAAAACGTCGCGTCGGAATAAAAGATATGGGTAAAATTATGCCGGGACACGGCGGCATTATGGACAGAATAGACGGAATGAGCTTTGCAAGCGTAGCCATCTTTTTATGGTTTTTATTGATTTAATTTTTTTTGAGGGGGAAGTTTATGAAAAAAATCGCCGTCATAGGCAGTACGGGTTCTATAGGCGTTCAGACTCTTAACGTTATAAGAAGGTTTCCGAAAGAGTTTAAAATAGTTTCCCTTGCGGGCGGGTATAATGCAGGTCTGTTTTTAAGACAGATTGAAGAATTCAGACCTTCCGTGGCAACTCTTGCGACGGAAGTCAATTCCGCATACGTTGCGCCTAAAGGCACGAAATTATATACGGGTGAAAACGCGTTTACCAACGCGATAACCGAAGATGCGGATATTGTCGTTATAGCTCTCGTCGGGTTTAACGGGATAATTGCCGTGCTTGACGCTATAAATAAGGGTAAAAACATTGCCTTAGCTAATAAAGAGAGTCTTGTCGTAGGCGGCGAACTCGTAATGAAGAAGGCAAAAGAAAAAGGCGTGAGCATCGTCCCCGTTGACAGCGAACATTCGGCAATATGGCAGGCGCTCGATTTTGAATTCGATCGCGATTTTAAGAAAATCATTTTAACCGCGTCAGGCGGCGCGTTTCGGGATACTCCGCTGAGAGAGTTAAAAAGAGTTACTTCTAAAGACGCATTAAAACACCCGAACTGGAAAATGGGTGAGAAAATAACCGTAGATTGCGCCACGATGATAAATAAGGCTTTTGAAATTGCGGAAGCAAAATGGCTTTATAATACGAGTTTTGAAAAGATAGACGTCATAATTCATAGAGAAAGCATCATACATTCTATGGTAGAGTATTCTGATAATTCCGTGATTGCGCAAATGAGTTATCCGGATATGGAATTGCCGATTCAGATTGCATTAACGTATCCTGACAGATTAAAAAGCAATATAAGGGGATTAAATTTTGCCGAAATAGGCAAACTAACGTTTGAAAAAGTAGATCACGAGCGTTATCCTTGTTTTAACCTTGCGGTGGAAGCGTTAAAACGCGGCGGAGCTTATCCTGCCGTGCTTAACGGCGCAAACGAAGAAGCCGTAAAGCTTTTCTTGTGCGACAAGATCGGATATATGGATATATATTCCTGCATTTACGGCGCGTTAGAAGCGTTTAACGGCAAATACGACGGAGGGTTCGAGTCTTTATCCGCGGCAAACGAATTCGGCTTTAACTACGTCAGATCGAAATTCGGAGAATAATGAACTATTTATTTCTGGCATCTTTCAACGAAATAGCGCAATACGCGCTTTATATTCTTTTAGCCGTTCTCGTGCTTCTCGTTATGATAACGATACACGAGTTCGGTCATTTTATTACGGGTAAAATTTTCGGCTTCGGGATCGAAGAATTTTCAATCGGTTTCGGACCTAAAATTTTCGGAAAAACCAAGAAAAACGGAGAAAAATTTTCAATCAGACTAATACCTTTGGGCGGATTTTGCGCGTTTAAGGGCGAAGACGCGGATGACGAAGATCCTTCCGCTTTCAACAATAAAAAACCGTGGCAGAGAATTATCGTTCTCGTTTCGGGAGCGTTTATGAATTACGTTCTCGCACTCGTTGCGATAATAATGATGTTCGGTATTTACGGAAGTTCTGCCTTAATGGTTTATAAAACAGACGATAACGTCGTCGGACCGGCAAGCTCCGCGTCGTTTTATAACAAAGACGTCATAATTACCGTAGAAGGGAAAGACGTATATCTCGTAACGGACGTTATGAACGCGCTATCCGGCAAGAAAAGCGGAGAAGCCGTTTTGTTCGGATTATACAGAAACGGGAAATTCTGCGACGATTATATTACGCTTAAAGCAGACGCGGATTTTAAGAATCTTGAAGATGCGGAAACGCTGTGCAGGGTTTTGGGCGTGTATTACGAAAAAGAAGCCGATTCCGATAAAATAGAAACGGGATTTCGTACAACGGGTATAAAATTCGGTTTTTTTAAAACGATAGGAAGAAGCTTTCAATATTCGTTTAAGCTTGGGGGAACGGTCTTTACCATTTTCAGACAGCTGTTTACGGGAAGTCTCGGGATAGGCTCTTTAGGCGGAACGGTAACTACCATCGGCGTTACGGCAAACGCCATAAAAACGGGCGGATTCTGGAGCTTGCTGAACATTTCCGCGTTTATAGGCGTAAATCTTGCGGTCTTTAATTTGCTTCCTTTTCCGGCTTTGGACGGGTCAAGAGCGGTTTTCGTTATAATCGAATGGATAAGGAAAAAACCGCTTAACAGAAGGGTAGAAGGCATTATTCATACCGTCGGTTTTCTTTTAATAATTCTTTTTGCGGTTTTTGTTGATCTTCAACGATGTTTTTAATCGTCATAAACGAGCTGAATACCGATTATAAATTATTTGAATAAAAAAAGTAAAAAATATTGCAAAAATTCTAACGAATTTCGGGTATTATGTGATACAATAAAAGAAAAAGTATGCGGAGGAGTTTATATGGCAATAAAGAACGCTTACCTTGCCGATTTGCTTGAAAGAGTTAAGCAGAGAAATCAAGGCGAACCGGAATTTATTCAGGCGGTTACGGAAGTTTTCACTTCGTTGGAACCCGTAGCAAACAAAAGACAGGATCTTATCGATGCAGGCGTATTCGAACGCATTGTAGAACCCGAAAGACAAATTATTTTCAGAGTCCCTTGGGTAGACGATAACGGCAAAGTTCAGGTCAACAGAGGTTTCAGAGTTCAATTTAACTCTGCAATCGGTCCTTATAAAGGAGGAATCAGACTTCATCCTTCCGTTTATCTCGGAATCATCAAGTTCCTCGGTTTTGAACAAGTGTTCAAAAACAGTCTTACCACGCTTCCTATGGGCGGGGCAAAGGGCGGCTCGGACTTCAATCCGAAAGGTAAATCGGACGGCGAAATTATGAGATTCTGCCAAAGCTTTATGACAGAGCTTTGCAAGTATATCGGCGCAGATTGCGACGTTCCCGCCGGAGATATCGGCACGGGAGCAAGAGAAATCGGCTATATGTTCGGACAGTACAAGAGAATAAGAAACGAGTGGGTAGGAGTTCTTACGGGAAAAGGCTTATCTTACGGCGGTTCGCTTGCAAGAACCGAAGCTACCGGTTTTGGTCTTTGCTATTTTACAAACGAAATGCTCAAAGCCAACGGCACGAGCTTCGACGGTAAAACCGTTCTCGTTTCGGGTTCCGGTAACGTTGCTATCTATGCGTGCAAAAAAGCTAAAGAGTATGGCGCAAACGTAGTTGCCATGAGCGACAGCAACGGGTATATTTACGATAAGAACGGAATCGATTTAGACGTAGTCAAAGAAATAAAAGAGGTAAGACGCGGCAGAATCAAAGAATACATAAATGTTCATAAAGACGCGGAATATCACGAAGGCTGCAAAGGAATCTGGACTATTCCTTGCGATATAGCTCTTCCTTGCGCAACCCAGAACGAAATCGACGGGGAAAGCGCGAGAATTCTTGCTAAAAACGGCTGCAAAGTCGTATCCGAAGGCGCGAATATGCCTTCTACGCCGGAAGCTATAGACGTTTATTTTGAAAAGGGTATGCTTTACGGTCCTGCAAAAGCTGCAAATGCAGGCGGCGTTGCAACCAGTGGTCTTGAAATGTCGCAGAACTCGATAAGATTATCCTGGACGTTTGAAGAAGTTGACGAAAAACTTCATAACATTATGATAAACATATTTAAAGCTTGCGATTCGGCGGCAAAAGAATACGGTATGCCGGGCAACTATATGGCGGGCGCAAATATTGCAGGCTTCCTTAAAGTTGCAGACGCAATGAAAGCGCAGGGTAACGTTTGATCATAAATAATTTATAACTTGAAAAGGCAAACGATTACCGTTTGCCTTTTTATATTTATAAAAAATACTTTATTAATAAATAGTTGACCGTATCAACAAAATTATTTGCAAAATGGGTAAAAAATTAAAGGAGAAATAAATAATGAAAAAAGTCTTGGGTGTGCTTTTATTATTAATAATTACGTTTTTGTTTACCGGTTGTGAGAACGGTTGCGGTATCGGCTTACGACTGTACGAAAATGATATTTTTATATATACGGTTGATTATGACAAAGGAGATGCTTATATTCTTGGTTTAACTGATTTAGGTAAAGAAAAGGAGTATTTGGTAATTCCAAAGGAAATTGATGGTAAAGCCGTTAAAGGAGTAGGTGCAGGAGAATATGATAAAACAAAGATTAAGGAGAAATACGGGAACGAAAATTACGCTCGATTTAACAGTATAAAATTAAAAAAAGTGTTTATTGCAACCGATATAACGTTAAGTTTTAATTTTCATACTACAGTTATAGGAGAATGCCCTGTTTTGGAAGGCTTTGTTATTATTCCTAACGCAGAAATTTCTTCGTTGTATCGGTTAAGCGGTGAGCTAAGTACGATAGAAAAAAAATTATATGCAAGAGAGGTGATATACGCGGGATCGTTATATACAACAAAAGCAAATGTGACATACATATATAATTTTTCAGAAGCACCGAATGACGGATATTATTGGATAGATAATTATAAATATGGAGAGAAGATAGAGTATATACCTGAAAATCCGATGAGAGAAGGGTATGAATTTGAGGGTTGGTATAAAGAAATTGATTGTATAAACAAGTGGGATTTTGAAACAGATGTATTACCGCTTGAGCAACTGGATAGTGAAGGAAATATTATTTATCAAGAAACAAAATTATTTGCAAAATGGATAAAAAATTAAAGTATTTTTTCATTTATTTGCGACGATTTACTTTTGCTTTTTATTTCTTGATAATATTTAATAAATTCTCTCCTAATTTAAATCCCTTAAATTTAAAAAGTAATTCCCGACCGAAAATCGGTCGGGAACAATGGTGCGGATAAAGGGATTCGAACCCCCACGGTTGCCCACCAGATCCTAAGTCTGGCGCGTCTGCCAGTTCCGCCATATCCGCAAAATTTTAATGTAGCGTTATTATAAAATAAAAAATCGCCGTCGAAGCGATTTTTTGCTTTTTGGTGCCGGAGACCGGATTTGAACCGGTACGGTGTTTCCACCGAGGGATTTTAAGTCCCTTGCGTCTGCCAGTTTCGCCACTTCGGCGTTTTTTGGAGGCGCCACCCAGATTCGGACTGGGGGTAAGGGTTTTGCAGACCCGTGCCTTACCACTTGGCTATGGCGCCTTCCGATTACGAGCAAAAAGCTCGTAATAAAAAAATGGAGCGGGAAACGAGATTCGAACTCGCGACATTTGCCTTGGCAAGGCAACGCTC